>CAZOGV010000198.1:0-4745 GCA_964579225.1 uncultured Akkermansia sp.
TCGGGTTTACGACCGCCTCATGGAAGAAGTCCCCAAGTGGTTTGGCCGGGGATTTTACGCGGTCTGAAGTCAGGGTGTAGAAAATGGAGAGTCGCAACGGACGCGCACAAGGCGCGCCCCTACGATGGAGCGAAAACGCGAAAAAATATCCGCCGGAACAACATGTTCGTAATACGAACATGTTGTCCGGGCGGGATGGGGTGTAACACCAAGTGATGTCACCCGGCTCGTCACCCGGCTCGCTTCCCGGCGTGGCGGGCCCCGTGGAGTAGTCCCGCTTTGCGGAATCTCGCCTGCTACTCCCGGACACATGGGCGGGACGGCCATGCTACATGGGCGACTTAGCCTAGAATTATTCTACTTCGCGTTCATGATGAGCCCAACGGAGCGGACGGCCCAGCGGTCCGTCCCTACCCACAGAGGCTCAACTTGAACGCGCATTAGACTTAGTTTGGCTCTGCTCTGTTGAACGGTTTTTTTGTCAGAAAAATGGGGTCAGAAAAATTCGATCTATTTCTGTTTCACAGCTCCGAGTTACCGTCCTGTCGGCGGATCCATGGATATTTCTTACCCATTTTTCTGACCCATTGTTTGGGTATTTTGGTTCAGGTTCCGCCGGGTTGGGTTAGACAACCAAAAGACGCCATACCTTGACTTTTGACAGAAATGAAAACCGAGGCGTCTGCGGCCGGTTATTTGTCAAGAGTCAAGGTATGACGTCTTCCGCTTGGCGTCTTCCGCTCGGCCCCGGCGCATGGGGGCGGGCGGATCAGTCGGTGGCGGTTTCGGAGTCGAGAAAATCGCGCAGGCCTTGTTCGGCGCCGAAGAGGACGAGCACGTCGTCTTTGCGGAAGGGATCGTCGAGCTCGGGAAGACCGAGCGTGCGGTAGTTGACCGGGGCGTCGGGATCGTCGGGGAGGAGGGTGGAGAGGAGGGTTTTCTCGGGGCGCTTGATGGTGACGAGGCGGACCTTGTGGCGGCTGAAGAGCTCGGCCAGCTGGGTGATGGTCTTGCCGACGAGGACGGCGGGCACGGAGGCCTCGACGAGGGCGTGGCCGCAGCCGAGGTCGATGCCTTCGACGGCGCCGCGCATGAGCAGGGAGTGGGCGAGGCCGCGGGCGGCGAATTCTTCGGGAACGACGAGGCGCTCGACTTTGAGGAGGCGAAGGAGGCGGCCGTGCATGGGGGAGAGCACGCGGCAGACGAGGCGTTTGGCGCCGAGTTCGCGGGCGCGCATGGTGAAGGCCATGGAGGCTTCGAACTCGTCGCCGATGGCGATGATGACGGCGTCCATCTCATCGATGGGGAAACGGGAGAGGGGCGAGGTGTCGGCGAAGTCGATCTGCGCGGCGGTGGCGACGTCGTCCTTGATGGCGGAGATGTTGTCCTCCTTGCGGTCAAGGGCGACGACTTCGGCGCCGAGTTGGGCGAGGTGGATGGCGAGGTTTCGGCCGAAAACGCCGAGGCCGACGATGAGACATTTCATGAGCGAGAAGAGGGATTAATTAGGTGAGAACGATGTTGGTCTCGGGCAGGCGGAGGCCGGTGGGTTCGCGGCGCGGGATGAGGGAGAGGAGGAACGTGAGCACGCCGATGCGGCCGATGAGCATGGCGGCGGAGACGACGATTTTGGCGTGGACGCCGAGCTCGGCGGTGACGCCGCGGGAGAGGCCGGTGGTGGCGACGGCGCTGACCGCCTCGAAAACGAGGTCGGAGGAATCGAGCTCGGGGTGCAGGGCGAGCAGCGTGACGGAAATGGCGGTGGTGAAGGCCACGGCGACGAGGATGATGGAGAGGGCGCGGTTGGCGAGTTCGTCGGGCAGGCGGCGGCCGAAGATCTCGATCTCGCGGCGGCCGAAGAGCACGCGGCGGAGGGAGAGGAGGGCGACGGCTAGGGTGGAGGTTTTGATGCCGCCGGCGGTGGAGGCGGGGCCGCCGCCGATGAACATGAGGAACATCATGAGGGCGGCGGTGGCGGGCAGGAGGGCGTCGGTGGGGGTGACGTTGAAGCCGGCGGTGCGGGAGCTGGCGGCGTAGAACAAGGCGGTGAGCCAGGGCGAGCCGGAGGCGGCGTCGGCCTGGTGTCCGCCGGCGAAGTATTCGGTGAGCCAGAAGGCCACGGTGCCGCCGAAGAGAAGGCAGCCGGTGGTGACGAGCACGACGCGGCTGTTGGCGGTGAGGCGGGGCGGGTTGGCGAGGCGGAGGCCGAGGCGGCGGCGGAGGGAGGCGACGCCGTTGTCCCAGAAATTTTTAACCACGGGGTAGCCGATGCCGCCGAGCACGACGACGGGGATGACGGCGCCGAGGAACCAGGGCCGGTCGGCGACGCGGGGATCGGCGAGGCCGTCGGAGAGGGTGGAGAAGCCGGCGTTGCAGAAGGCGGAGACGGCGTGGAAGAGGGAGAAGAAGGCGAGATTGGCGGGCGCGTCGGGCGAGCCGGAGAGGGAGGCGTGGATGAGGAAGGCGCCGATGAGTTCGACGCCGAAGGTGAAGGCGACGATGATGGCGAGCACGCCGCCGATCTGGCCGAGGTTTTCCTCGCTGAGCAGGTCTTGCAGGCCGATGCGATTGCGCAGGGAGACGCCGCCGGCCATGAAGTAGGCGAAGAAGTAGGTGATGGTCATCACGCCGAGGCCGCCGAGCTGGATGAGGCCGAGGAGAACCCATTGGCCGTGGGCGGTGAAGGTGGCGGAGACATCCACCGGGGTGAGGCCGGTGACGCAGACAGCGCTGGTGGCGACGAAGACGGCGTCCACCCAGCTGATGCCGTCGTAGGTGGCGTGGGGGGTTTTGAGGAGCAGGGTGCCGACGGTGATGAGCGCGCTGAAGCTGAGCAGGAGCACGAGGCCGGGGGAGAGCGAACTGCCGGTGAGCCAGCGGTTGTCGCGCAGGGCGCGGAGGGCGAGGGCGGTGAGGAGAGTGAACTGGGCCGCGCCGAGGTAGAGCAGGGTGATGGCGCCGGGGGACAGTCCGGTGGAGAGGCCTTCGAGCCAGGAGACGATCTGGCCGCCGAAGATGAGTTCGAGGCCTACGATGAAGGCGAGCAGGGCTTCGATTTTTCGGCTTCTGAGGTGGGCGAGGCGTTTTTTCGCGATGGCGAAGCGCGCGATTTCCTGGATGGCGAACAGTCCGAGGATGAGGCGCGTGCTGAGATCGACGGTGTCGCGCAACTCCTCCGAGAGCGGGAAGCCGAGCACGAGCGCAAAGAGCGCGAGGGTGCAGAGGCCGCAGAGGACCTGGGCGAAGTTGAGCGCCCGCCAGAGGCGAGCTTGCACGGACGGGGAGAGGGTGTTGGCCACAGTTGGGGGAGCGGTGACGTTCAGGATCGGGCGCCGCCGGCGGGCTGGGTTTGCTCGATCGCCGTCACTTGGTCGGACTCGAAGGTGATGCGGATGCGTTCCTCGGAGCGTTCGACATAAACGGGCTGGTAGTCGGGGGTGTAGATGACGTGGTAGGTTTTGGTGACGGGATTATACACGACTTCGCGGCGTTGGCCGACGAGGCGGGTGCCTTGGTATTCTTGCCAGTAGGTGTTGTAGATCCAGGTGGCGGTGGTGCCGGTGGCGGCGGTGGTTTTCTGGATTTTGGAGGGTTTGCCGAGGGCGATGTAAACCATGTCGGAGGAGTCGCCGAGGTGGATTTCGCGGGCTTCGAGGCGGGCGCGGGTGGGTTCGTCGAGGGTGGCGAAGACGGCGGCTTTTTCCTTGGCGCGGGAGTCGAAGGTGGAGCAGCCGGCGAGGATGCCGAGGAGCAGACCGAGGCCGAGAAAAAGCGTGAGGCGGCGGAGAACGGAACGCGGGTGGCGGAAGTTCATTCAGGGGAAGTTGGCGAGCGCGGCGGCGGAATGCAACCGGCGGCGCGGAGGCGAAGCGGGAGAAAGAGGAAAACAAAAAACCGCCCCGGGGTGCGGGGCGGTTTCGTGGGCGAGCGTGTAGGATCGCGAAGGATGCGGGGCGCTCAGGCGCGGCCCATGTAGCTGCCGTCGGCGGTGGAGACCTTGATGAGTTCGCCTTCCTTGATGAAGAGGGGAACCTGGACGGTTAGACCGGTCTCGAGCTTGGCGGGCTTCTGGACGTTGGAGGCGGTGTCGCCTTTCACGCCGTCGGCGCTCTCGACGATCTTGAGGACCACGGAGGTGGGGAGCTCGATGGTGAGGGCTTTGCCGTCCACGTAGAGGATGTCCACTTTGCCGTTGGCGGTGAGGTAGTTCTTATATTCGCCGACGAGGCTTTCGGGGAGCTCGATGGTCTCGAAGGTCTCCGGGTCCATGAACGCGTAGGTGTCGCGGTCGGCGTAGGAGAACTCGAGGGTCTTGTGCTCGGTGGGGAGGACCTCGATGGTGTCGGTGGATGCGAAGCGTTGGTCGAGGGCCTTGCCGTAGCGAAGATTGCGCATCTTGACCTGCACGAAGGCGCGGAGGTTGCCCGGGGTGCGGTGCTGGGTTTCCATGACGAGGTGGGGCTCGCCGTTGAATTTGATGACTTGGCCTCTGCGGATGTCGTTGGCTGCGGGCATGGGATCGAGTGGGTTGTCGGGTCTTTGGGTTTTGTCTTGCGAAAAGGGTAAGCGGTAACCGTCGCCCTCCGGGGGAGTCAAGGGCGGTGTCCGGCGGCGCGAGGGTGTCCGGCGGGCTCCGGGTGTCCGGCGGCGGCACCGGGGCGAGGAAGCGGAGCGAATGATGGTCTTGCGGGGGATTTCGGCTCGCGCGTCGGCGGGGGGGCGTTTGGCTGGCTCGCACTCCACGA
>CAZOGV010000199.1:0-4730 GCA_964579225.1 uncultured Akkermansia sp.
GTTCCAGTCGGCGAGCGCTTGGTTACCAAATCACCCGCACGACGCCGGAATCGGTGATATTCCCGTCTTTGGTGACAAGGGGCACGCCAAGATCGAGCGCGGTGGCTACAATCAGCCGGTCGGCCGGGTCGCCATGAGGCAGGCCCAAGGCCGAAGCCTTGAGCGCGGCCGACAACGAAAACGGCACTTGCACGAGTGAGGCGAGCACCGGCCCGAAAACATCGGAGGGCCGGCCCTCGAACTCGATTTTGTCCTCGTGGATCAGTTGCCCCAGCTCGGCGACGGTGGTGGGCGCAATCGCCAGCTCACCGGGCGCCGCGGTGGTAACGATTTTGTGCGCCTTGGCCCCGAGCTTTCGGGGCTCCAGCGCCATGAAAACGACCGCGTGAGTATCGAGAAGATAACGGACGCTCATTTGCCCAGCGCATACGTCGGCTTGGTGAGATCAACACCGGGACGGATGCGGGCAAGATGGGCGGCGTAGCCAAGAACCAGACCGCTTTTGGTCTTCACGCCGACAAGCGACTTGCGGGCGGTGGAGGCCTTCTTGGCGGGTTTCTTAACGGACTTCTGGGTGGCTGCGACCATGAGTGACTTAATGTCTGTGAAGTCACATTACGCAAGCTCAGGAACCTCGCCTTTTGTGGCCGATTTCCGGCCACCGTGTCACCACGGCGGCCACGGGGAGCGGGGATCAGGCGGCTGAGGGTTCGGCTTCGCGGGCGAGGCGGCGGAGGATTCGGCGAGGGCGGAGGCGATGTCGGCGGCGAGTTCGCCGGCCATGACGGCGTAGTCGGCCTCGGCCATGGAGAGGACGGCGGTGGCGCGGTCGCGGTCGGCGGCACGTTCGCCGGCTTTGGGGAAGGGTTGGGAGAGGGTGATCTCCCACATGGGGATGCGTTCGCCGCCGGCGGGGCGGCGGATTTGGGAATACATGCCTTCGAGTTGAGGGTCGGGCAGGCGTCCGGCGGAGGCGGCGCGTTTCTGGGCGGCGTCGGCGCGGGCGAGGGCGGCTTGGAGGGAAGGGGCGGCGGAGACGGCTTCCGCGAGGGGGACGGTGGGGTTGGCCGGAGGGCCGAGGTGGACCTCGGCGTTCCCGGGGAGGGGGGCGAGGAGCAGGGGGACGAGAAGGAATGCGGGGCGCATGTTCACGGTGTTACGTGCGGGGTGGGCTTGTTCCGGCGTAAAGATTTGAAGGCGAACTTGTCGGGCGGGGCGGGGGGCGTTTGGGTGGGGACATGATTTATCCCGGGCTGGTCTCGATTACGTTTCGTAAGCTCTCGGCCGCCGAGATCGTGGGGCTGGTGCGCAAGGCGGGGTTGGTCGGCATCGAGTGGGGCGGGGACATCCATGTGCCGCATGGCGACGTGGGCGTGGCGCGCGAGGTGCGGGCGTTGACCGAGGAGGCGGGGCTGAAGGTGGCGGCGTATGGCAGCTATTATCGGGCGGGTTGGAGCGAGACGAACGGGCTTCCGTTCAAGCAGGTGCTCGACTCGGCGGTGGAGCTGGGCGCGCCGACGATCCGGGTATGGCCGGGCAACAAGGGTTCGGCGGATGTGAGCGAGTCGGGGCGTTGGGCGGTGATCGAGGATTTGCGGCGCATCTCGGCGCTGGCGGCGCAGGTGGGGGTGACGATTTTAACCGAGTTTCACGGCGGCACCCTGACGGATACAAACGAGTCGGCCAGCCAGCTATTGGTCGAGGTGGACCATGCGAATCTGCTCACTTGCTGGCAGCCGCACAACGGCGAGGAGACGGCGGAGTGCGTGGCGGGGTTGCGCGCGGTGCTGCCGAAGGTGGGCAATGTGCATGTGTTTCACTGGTGGCCGACGTCGGCGGAGCGGCATGCGCTGGCGGATGGCGAGGCGCGGTGGGCGGAATTTTGGCCCGAGTTGAAGGCCGCACCGGGGGATCGTTTTGCGTTGTTGGAGTTCGTGAAGGGAGACGAGCCGGAGGCGTTTTTGCGCGATGCGGCGACGTTGGCGCGCTGGCTGGGGTGAGGGGCGGATAAGAAGGGCGCGCGTGGGGGGCGGGAGTTTTCGCTGCGATTGGGTGTTCCTGCGCATGGGAGCACTTAGGTCTGGTCCTTGGGCCGTAATTTGCCGCACGTTGTGAAAATATGTTTAAGCGCCGGCCCTCGTTATGGAAGCGATCTCTCTTGCCCGTGGTGGCAGGTTTGGTGGCGCTGCCTTCGGTGGCGTGGGCGGCGGTCCCGGCGGGGGGATGGTCGCCGAAGGCGTTGCTGTCAGATTGGCCGGGTTTGGTGGTGGGTGGCGGCTTGGTCGGGTTTTGCACGTATTTGTTATTGAGGGGGCGATATAGGAAGCGGGAGCGGGACTTCGTGCTGTCGGCGGCGCGTTTGCAGTTTTTGTTCGATCACGCGCCGGTGGCTTTGCTGGTGGCGGACATGAGGGCGCAGCGGGAGTGGTTGGACGAGCGGAAGGCGGAGGGGGTGCGGGATATCGGGGCCTATCTGGAGGCGCATCCGGAGACGGTGCGGGAGTTGTTCGCGAAGTTGGAGGTGGTGGCGGTGAACCGGGCGACGTTGATGCTTTCGGGCTTGCCGGATCTGGGGGCGGTGCGGGCGGGCATGCCGCGGTTCGCGGAGGATTTTCGCGCGGTGTTCGCGGCGGAGCTGGCGGCGCTTTGGGAGGGGCGCACGCAGTTGGTGCACGATGTGGTGTTTCATCGCGACGACGGGCAGGTGGTGACGGCGATCCTGCATTGGACGGTGCCGACGGAGGACGGGGAACCGGATTATTCGCGGGCGATGTCGGTGTTCACGGACGTGTCGGATCTGCGTCGGACGGAGGCGAAGTTGCGGCAGAGCGAGGACCGGTGGGAGCTGGCGGTGCAGGGGATCAACGCGGGCATCTGGGAGATCGATTTCGGGGCGCGGAGGTTTTTCGTATCGGAGCGGAGCCGGGAGATGCTGGGGTATGCGCCGGGGGATTTGGAGGAGTCGCGCGAGGGGTGGGAGGCGTTGATCCATCCGGACGACCGGGCGGTGGTGGCGCGGGAGATGGAGCAGCATTTGAGCGGGCGGACGGCGGGGTATCGGGTGGAGCATCGGCTGCTTTGCCGGGACGGGCGTTACCGGTGGATTTTGGCGCGAGGGCTGGCGCAGTTCGATGCGCAGGGACGTCCGGTGCGTTTCGTGGGCACCCATTCCGACATTCAGGCGCGGAAGGTGGCGGAGGAGGAGCTAGCGGCCGAGCGCGAGCGCCTGCGGGTGACCTTGCACGCGATGGTGGAGGCGGTGGTGACAGCCAACCGGGATGGCGTGGTAAACTACATGAACGAGGCGGCGGAACAGTTGACGGGTTGGGTGGAGGGGGCGGCGATCGGGCGCAGGTTGGCGGAGGTTTGTCCTTTGCAGCATGAGCGCACGCGGGAGCCGATCTCACCGCCGCATCAACGGGCTTTGTCGGATGCGTTGGTGGTGGAGCTGCCGCCGGCGACGGTGGTGGTGCATCGCCAGGGTGTGCGGCGGGTGGTGGAGGGGCGTTGCGCGCCGATTCGCGATATCGCCAGCCAGCCGGCGGGCGTGGTCTTGGTGCTGCGCGACGTGACGGAGCGGGCGAAGCTGGAGGCGGAGATGTTGCGCGCGACGAAGCTGGAATCCGTTGGTGTGCTGGCGGGCGGCATTGCGCATGACTTCAACAACCTGCTGACCGTGATCATGGGCAACGTGACGCTGGCGATGCTCGACACGAATGTGCAGCAGGCCGGCGTGAAGTGGCTGGGCGAGGCGGAGAAGGGTTTGTTGCGTGCGCGAGATTTGACGCAGCAGTTGCTGACCTTCGCGAAGGGCGGCGATCCGATCCGTTCGGAGGTGCAGCTGGCGGAGGTGGTGAAGGAGACGGCGCAGTTCTCGCTGCACGGCTCGAAGGTGAAGTGCGAATACGAGATCGAGCCGGATTTGTGGACGGCGGAGGTGGACAAGGGGCAGATCGGGCAGGTGGTGCAAAACCTCGTGTTCAATGCGGTGCAGGCGATGCCGAAGGGCGGCGTGATGTGGGTGAATCTATCCAACGACGCGACCCCGCCGATACGCACGGGTTTGACCGGGCCGGCGGTGCGTTTGTCGGTGGCGGACACGGGCGCAGGCATACGACCGGAGCACGTGAGCAAGATTTTCGATCCCTATTTCACGACCAAGCAGGAGGGCAACGGGCTGGGTCTGGCGACGGTGTATGCGGTGGTGCGCAAGCACGGCGGCTACATCGAGGTGGAGTCGGAGATCGGGCGCGGCACGCGTTTCCGCATCTGGTTGCCGTCGGCGCGCAAGCCGGGCGTCGAGCGCACGGCGACGACCAGTCCGCTCGGCGGCGGGGTGATGAGCGGCCATGTATTGTTGATGGACGACGAGGAGGCGATCCGCTCGATGGCGGCGCAGTTGTTAAAGCGCATCGGCTTCGTGGTCGAGACGGTCGAGGATGGCGCGGCGGCGGTTGAGGCCTACCAGGCGGCGATGACGGAGGGGCGGCCCTTCGACCTCGTTATCATGGATCTTACGGTGCCGGGCGGCATGGGTGGCATGGAGGCGATGCGGCGGCTATTGGAGATCGATCCGCAGGTGCGCGCGATTGTGAGCAGCGGCTATTCAAGCGATCCGGTGATGTGCGATTTTCGCGCGCACGGGTTTTCGGGGATGATCCCGAAGCCCTACCGGATAACGGATTTTGCGAAGGTGATCCGGCAGGTGCTTGAGGGCGTGGCCTGAGGCG
>CAZOGV010000200.1:0-4717 GCA_964579225.1 uncultured Akkermansia sp.
CCCTACGTCGGAATGCGGGTTTGGCCGACGCGGGCGGTGACGAACCATTCGCGGGTCTCGCCGGGGGCGAGCCAGTGGAGGGGGGATTTGTCGGCGACGATTTCTTCGAGGTGGTCGGCGCGGGCGTTGGTGGGCTCGATCGCCCATTGGTGGTGCCCGCCGGCTCCGCCGCGATTGAGGTAGATGCCCGCGTAGGGATGGATGGCGACGGGCCAGCGCAGGGCGAGGGAAGGCCCGCGGGAGGAACGCAGGGTGGCGCGGCCGTCGGCGAAGGGGCCGAGGTAGCCTTTAAAACCGCGACGGCCAGAGGCGACGAGGTCGGCGCGGGAGAGGTCGCAGCCGGGGCGGGCTTGGGGCCAGGGGAGGATGTTTTTGCGCTGGGTGACGACCTTGCGGATGGCGGGCGGGAACTCGACGCGGTCGCCGGCGCGGAAGGCGAAGAGCGGGTGCCAGGCCCAGAGGAAGGGCGTGGGACGGCGGGCGCGGTTGGTGATGGCGTAGTCGAAGCGCGCGGTCGCGCCGGAGAGGGTGATGCGGCGGACGAAGTCGAGCGGCAGGCAGCGTAACGACCATTTGGATACAAGCGCGCCGGCGGCGGCGGCTTCGGGATCGACGGGGGCGGGCGTGTTCCAGGTTTCGCCGTGGTCGGGCAGGTCGCGGCCGGCGACGCGGCAGCGACCGATGGTGGGCAGGCACTCGTCGATGCCGGCGAGCGGGCTGGTCATGAAATTGGCGGGATCGCTTGGGGGATGGAGGCGGCGTTTGGCGGCGGGGGCCGCGCCGTCGAGCCATTCGCGGCCGGAGTCGAGGTCCTTGAGCGAGACCACGCGCGCGCCGAATTCGGGCGCGATGGAGAGCGAGACCTTGGCGTTGACGAGGGTGTGGACGGCGTGGCCGTCGATTTTGCGCGCGAGGTGGCGTACGGAGGAGGGCATGGGCGGAAGGCGGGCGGGGCGTTCAGTCCTCGCGTTCGATGAAGCCGCGCACGAGGGCGTAGAGCTCGGGGCTTTCGAGGAGGAAGGAGTCGTGGCCGAGGTCGGTGGAGAGTTCGGCGTAGCTGGCGGTTTTTCCGGCGCGTTGGAGGGCGAGCACGATCTCGCGGTTTTGGTCGGGGGGGAAGAGCCAGTCGCTGGTAAAGCCGACGACGAGGGTGTCGGCTTTCACGGGGGCGAAGGCTTGTTCGAGGGTGCCGCCGTAGCTGGCGGCGAGGTCGAAGCGATCGATGGCGCGGGTGATGTAAAGGTAGGTGTTGGCGTCGAAGCGGTTGATGAAGCTCTGGCCCTGGTAGCGCAGGTAGCTTTGGACCTCGAATTCGATGTCAAAGGCGGCTTTGGAGCTGGGAGCGGGGAGCGGGGAGCGGGGAGTGTCGGAGACGGAGGCCGGCTGGAAGCCGGCGTTCCCAGTGACGGATGCGGCGGAGACGGGGGCGGCGTTCGCGGGCGGAGGAAGGGGAGCTGGAAGCTCCCCCCACTTTGGGGTGGGGCGGATTTCGCGGCGTCCGAATTTGCGGTCCATGGAGGCGTCGGAGAGGTAGGTGATGTGGGCCATCATGCGGGCGATGGCGAGGCCCACGCGGGGGCCGCCGCCCTTGGGGTAGTCGCCCTGGTTCCACTCGGGGTCCTGGAGGATGGCCTGGCGACCGACCTCGTTGAAGGCGATGGCCTGGGCGCCCTCGCGGGCGGTGGTGGCCATGGCGAGAGTTTTGTCACAGAAATCTGGATACTCGATGGCGATCTGGAGGGCTTGCATGCCGCCCATGGAGCCGCCGAGGGCGCAGCGGAGGCGTTTGACGCCGAGGTGGTCGAGCAGGCGTTTTTGGGCGCGCACCATGTCGCGGATGGTGACGGCGGGGAAGGTGATGCCGTAGGGGCGGCTGGTGGCGGGGTTGGTGGAGAGGGGGCCGGTGGAGCCCTGGCAGCCGCCGAGGACGTTGGCGCTGACGACGAAGTGGCGGTTGGTGTCGAGGGCTTTGCCGGGGCCGATGAGGTTGTTCCACCAGCCGGGTTTGCGGTCGGAGAGGGAGTGGATGCCGGCGCAGTGGTGGTCGCCGGAGAGGGCGTGACAGACGAGGACGGCGTTGGTGCCGGCGGGGTTCAGGCGTCCGTAGGTTTCGTAGCGGAGGGTGAAGCCGGGGAGGGTGGCACCGTCGTCGCAGGCGAAGGGTTCGGTGGAGGTGAAGTCGCGGGGCTCGACGAGGCCGACCTCGCCGGGCTCGGCGAGCGTGGCGGCGGAGGGAAAATCGTCATCAAGGGCGGCGTCATTCATGCGGCGTGGGATGGCATAGCCGCAAGAAGGCGCAAAAGGCGCAAAAAGATAATGCGGCGGGGGGGCGACGGGCGGGACGCGGTCGAGGGGCGGGCGATGCGGGGACGGAGGACGAGCCGTGACACCGGGAGCGCCGGCATCTTGCCGGCTTTGAATATGATGCCGGCTGGAAGCCAGCGCTCCCGGTGGCCTGCGATACGCTTAACTCACGACCACGCGATGGGGGTGGCGGTATTCGTGGTGACAGATGGCGAGGAGCTCGGCTTCGGCTTCGAGCCAGATGTCCACGTCTCGATTTTGGGGACGGCCCGACTCAAGCCAGATTTCCCGCGCGCGAGCGGCGATGCGTTCGTGGGTGGGCTCGGTGGCTTCGGCGTCGGCCGGGGTAAGGAACGGCGACAGGGTGTTCATGCGGATGGGGGTTTCTGGCGAAAAGTATACGCGCAAAGTGGCGCGCATACGATGCGAATCGAAGCGCGAGGGCCCGGTATTAGTGGAGCCGATACAGGGCAGAAAGGCTTGGAACTCAGGCGAGGTGGCGGCGGAGGAAGGCGGCGGCGAGGCCGAGAAACTGGTGGGCGAGCTCGGGGTCGTGGCGCGGGCCTTCGTCGCGGAGGAAGGCGTGGGCGGCGTTGACCTCGTGCCAGGTGAAGGCGACCCCGGCGGCTTCGAGGGCGGCGTGGATTTTGACGCGGCCTTCGAGGGGGACGTGCGGATCTTGGCGACCCCAGACGAACAGGGTTTCGCCGCGGATATCGCCGAGGCGGGCGAGGGTGTCGTCGCGTTTGCCTTCGCCGAGGGTGCCGGTGTGGACGTCGGTGGCGTAGAAGCAGACGGCGGCGGAGCAGGCGGGCTGGAGGGCGGCGCGGAGGGCGAGGTGGCCGCCGAGGCAGACGCCGAAGGAGCCGGCGCGGCCGTTGCCTTCGGGGTGGTCGCGCAGCCAGGCGAGCGAGACGGTGGCGTCGCTGTCGTGGGCGGCGACGGGTTTCGTGTATTTGAGGCGGTTGCCTTCGTCGGCGCCGGGTTGGTCGTAGGCGAGCACGGTGCCGGCAGGCAGGAATTCGTGGTAAACCTCGGGGACGAGGACGCGCAGGCCGTGGCCGGCGAAGAAGGCGGCGAGGCGGCGGATGGGCGCGGTGATTTGGAAAATCTCGGAGTAGAGGACGAGGCCGGGGTAGGGGCCGGGCGCGGCGGGCGCGAAGACGGCGCAGCGCATGGGGCCGGTGGGGGTGGGGAGGTCGATGATCTCGGTTTCGCGCAGGGTCATGGTGGAGTGGCTTCAGCTTGGCTCGTCGGGCCGTTAGGCGACTTTTCTTTTTAGGTAGGGCCTTATCATGAACCAAAGGCTGGCGGAGAGGAAAAAGGCGCCAAAATAGGTAATCACAAAGGACGCGTGTCCCTCCGGTTTGATTACGGAATCCTGTGGTTTGGCCGGATTGTAGCGGATTTGCACCGTATCCCCGGGTGCATATTCGGCAATCTGTGACTTTGCCTGTTCCGGGGAAGGGTATGCGATGTGGGAGTAGGTCATTTTGGAGCCTTCATGTTTCTCCCCTTGGATGAAATACTCGTATGCCACAGCGGGCCTATACTTCACCATGCGTTCCGTTCGGTTGGTGTCCCCGGATTTCTTTCGAGTGGTGATTACTTCCTCAATTGTGCTGACCGTGATGGTGGCTTCCGTTGTTGGCCAATTTCGGGCTTCGCGCGCGTCTGCGATAGGTTTGAGGGATACGGCGATAAGGAGGGCTCCGGCCGCAGCGCCTAGCGAGAGTATCAAGATTCGTAGCATGGATTTGCTTTGGTCGGTGGTGTTCGATGCGGGATGCCCGGGGTGTCTCGGCTGCGAGCAGCGAGGCGTGGTGGCGGAGGTCGGAGCTGTCGAGGTTCCGGATCGAACGGATTGGGACAATAAAAAGCCCGCGAGGCGCGGGGCGCTCGCGGGCGGGGTGGGCGGGATCTGAATTCGGCAGCAGGATGCTGCCGCTACTTTACCAGCCTACGCTGCTGCGTCGGCCCTGCTTGGTGATCTGCTCTTCGCCTTCCCACATGGCCAGGCCGTTGGAGGTGGTGGTGAGGCTGAGCTGGAAGGTGTAGGTCACCTGGCGGGTTTTCTCAGAGCTGGCGCGGTCTTCGAGGAGTTTGCCGGAGAGGGTGTAGTAGGGGAGAATGGTCTTCTGTTTTTCGCCGGCCATGAAGGCGTTCATGGCGCCGACGTCGGCGGCCATGGCGTCCTCGACTTTGCCGTCGGGGCCGAGGGTGGTGGTGGTGACTACCTTGCCGGTTTGGTTGAGGGCGATGCGGATTTTTTTGGTGAGGCTGTCGGTGTCCACCTGCTGCTGGGTGTTGTTGCGGATGCGGGAGACCGCCATGACGGCGGGGAGCTCGGGGGCGCGCTCGAGGACGCCGGAGGCGAGGAGGGAGGCGACGAGTTTATCGGCGGCCATGTTCC
>CAZOGV010000201.1:0-4613 GCA_964579225.1 uncultured Akkermansia sp.
CGTCGTCGATCGCACCATCAACACCTCCATCGCCGACGCCCTCCGCCGCGCCGGCCTGCCCAAGGTGCGCAACTTTTTCTCCAAGCCCGCAGACCGCGTGCTCGTCACCGTGCCGGACAATCTCTTCCGCGTGCCCGGGGCCGAGATCGACGACCGCTTCCGCTACGTCGGCTACCTGCGCTGGCAATCCCCCGTCGACGACGAACTCGACGCCGAGGTGCGCGCCTTCGTCGCCGACGCGCCCGGATCGGCGGGAAAAGTTCCCGTGCTCACCTTCGGCAGCATGGTTTACGACAACTCCGGCGCGTGGATGGAGCGCTTCATCCGCGCCTGGCCCCGCGATCGCAAAATCATCGTCCAGCGCGGCTGGGCCCAGTTCCCCCGCTTCGGCGATGCCGACCACATCAAGGTCGTCGGCAAGGTCTCACACGACCTCCTCTTCCGCCACGCCTCCGCCGTCATCCATCACGGCGGCGCCGGCACCACCGCCAGCGCGCTCCACGCCGGCGCGCCTCAGATCGTCGTTCCCCACATCGGCGACCAGAATTTCTTCGGCTCCGAGGTCGAGCGTTTCGGCTGCGGCTTCCGGCTCAAGAAAAACGTATGGCCCGAGCAACTACACCACGCGCTCGACCGCCTGCTAGCCGATCCGGCCCGCGCCCTCCGCGCCGCCGAGGTCGCCGCCGACCTGCGCACGCAAGACGGCCCCGCCAACGCCGTCCGCGAACTGGAGTCTTTCGTAGCCGCCCGCAGTCTCGCGAAGCCCTTCGTAGCTTTAGCGAAGTAGGGCCGCCCGACGCCCCGCGCCCGTCGCCGTGTAGGGCGGGGTCGCCGCACCCCGCCGCCTCGCCTCTCCGCCGTTTGAGGTTGCCGCGCCGCGCGTTCTTTCGCGCGCTATCCGGCATGTCGAAATACGTCCAGTCCAAGAAGGACCTTAAATTCAACCAGGCCTTCCACGCCAAGCAGGCCGGCTACCCGCTCGGCACCAAAAAAATCTCCGGCCCCAAGGCCGTGAAAAAGAAGACCGGCAAGTAAAAGCCGTCCATGTCCGAGCCCTCGCCCGACATCGTCAATTTCTCCGCCTACCGCTTCACCCCGTTCGCGGAAGACGAACTCGTGCCGCTGCGCGATCGCCTGCGCGTCCTCACCGCCGAGCTCGGCCTGCGCGGCACCATCCTGCTCGCCACCGAAGGCATCAACCTCTTCGTCGCCGGCCCCCGCCCCGCCGCCGAGGCGCTCCTCGCCGAACTGCGCGCCCTGCCCGGCCTCTCCGATCTCGCGCCCAAGGAAAGCCTCTCCGCCGAACGCCCCTTCAACCGCATGCTGGTGAAGATCAAAAAAGAGATCATCGCCTTCGGCGTCGAGGGCATCGACCCGGCCCGCGCGCCCGCCCCGCGCCTCGACCCGCGCACGCTCAAACAGTGGCTCGACGAAGGCCGCCCCGTCACCCTGCTCGATACCCGCAACGACTACGAGGTGAAGCTCGGCACCTTCAAAAACGCCCTCGTGCCGCACATCGACCACTTCCGCGATTTCCCGGCCGCAGTCGCCAAGCTCCCCGCCGACTTGAAACGCCAGCCTGTCGTCACCTTCTGCACCGGCGGCATCCGTTGCGAAAAAGCCGCGCCACTGCTCGCCCGCGAAGGTTTTGAGCAAATTTTCCAGCTCGATGGCGGCATCCTGAAGTATTTCGAGGAGTGCGGCGGCGCGCACTACGAGGGCGAGTGCTTCGTCTTCGACCGTCGAGTCGGCGTGGACCCGCAACTGCGCGAGACTGATTCCGTGCTCTGCTTCAATTGCCAGATGCCGCTCACCGCCGCCGAGCAAAAAGACCCTCGCTACGTGCCCGACATCTCCTGCCCCCACTGCGCGCCGGCCGCGCCGACTGCCGCGCCTCCTCAAGCCACCGACAAATAGCGCCCGAGCGTTTCGCGCAGCGCCTCAATCTGCACCGGCTTCGCCAGGTAGTCGTCCATGCCAGCGGCAAGACAACGCTCCCTGTCGCCCAGCACCGCGTTCGCCGTCATCGCCACGATGGGCACGCGCGGATTCGCCACGCCCGTCGCCGGATCGCGAATCAACTCGGTCGCGCGAAACCCGTCCATCTCCGGCATCTGGCAATCCATCAAAACGAGATCGTAGGGCGTCCGCACCGCCGCCTCCACCCCGAGGCGACCATTATCCGCCACGTCCACGTTTTTCAGCCCCAGCTTCGCCAGCAGCGCGCGCGCAACGCGCTGGTTCACCGGATTATCCTCCACGACGAGCACGCGCTCGCGCTGGCCCGCCTCTTCCGGTGTATCAGAATTTTGGTTACGCGATCCGTCCGGCTCCATCTGTGGCGTCGATCCGAGGGGTTGACGACTGCCCGGCGTCGCCCTGAAACGCCCGAGCAGGGCCGCGAGCAAACACGCGCCATGCACCGGACGGCTCACTGCGATAAATCCGGCCGGCACGCCGGTCGTCGGTCGATTCAGAGCGGTCAACAAGGCCCCGCGCGCCCGCGCCGAAGTGCCGGTCTCCCGCGCATGGCGCTCGCCTTCCTCATCCAGCAAGCGCCCGTCGAGAATCAGCAGCGCATCGCCGCCAAACTCCGCAGTCCAGTCCGGGGTCGTGCCCGCGCCGTGCCAGACGCTGGGCACGCCGCCCCACGTCGCCACCAGCCGCGCCAGCGCGTCCGCCTGCTCGCGACCCGACGCCAGGATGCGCACCGCTCGCCCGACCAGCTCCGGCTCCGGTCGCGCCTGCGCCATGGATTTAAGCCGGGCGGTGAACCAAAAACACGCGCCGCGGCCGGGTTCGCTTTGGAGCGAAATCCGCCCGCCCATCAAGGTCACGAGCTGACGCGAAATCGCCAAGCCCAGCCCGGTGCCGCCGTATTTGCGGGTGTTCGATCCGTCGATCTGGGTGAAGGGCGAAAACAGCGTCTCTATGCGATCTACCTCGATGCCGATGCCCGTGTCGCTCACCTCGAAACGCAACATGTCCTCCGGCGTGTCCTCCCCGGGCGGCAACACCCGCAACACCACCGAACCGCGCTCGGTGAACTTCACCGCGTTGCCCACCAAATTGACCAAAATCTGTTTTAAACGCCCCGGATCGCCCCTCACCCGCGCCGGCACCCGCGGATCCACCGAGCACACCAGCTCCAGTTTTTTTTCCTCCGCTCGCCAAGCGACCACGTCCAGCGCCGACTCCAGCAGCTCGCGCAAATCCAGTTCCACCTGCTCCAACTCCAGCTTGCCCGCCTCGATCTTGGAAAAATCCAAAATCTCCTCGATCAAATGCAACAAGGACGTGCCGCTTGATCGCACCACCTCGGCGTAGCCTCGCTGCTCGCTATCTAGCTTCGACTCGATCAACAGGCCGATCATCCCGATCACCCCGTTGAGCGGCGTGCGAATCTCATGGCTCATCGTCGCGAGAAACGCGCTCTTCGCCAAGCTGGCCGCCTCCGCCTGCGCCGCCAGTTCGCGTTGACGCGTGATCGCCGCCTCCAAGCTTCGGTTGCTCGCCTCCACCACCCTGGTCGAGTTTAGCAAGGCCAGCTCCGTCGCCTTGCGCGCGCCGATGTCGCGGCTAATCGCCACATAATGCGGTCCGCCGCTCTCCGCATCCACCACCCGCGCAATGGAAAACTCGAACCAGCGCTCCCTGCCGCCCAGATCGTAGCGGTATTCGTGCAAAGCCGACACCCCTTGGGCGTCGGCCTCAGCCATCGCCAGCTCCAGCATTTCAGCCACCGCGGGCGGTGCCATCTCGCGCACCGTCCGGCCTACCAGCATATCCGCCGGCCCCGCCAGATCCTCGGCATGGCGCGCGTGCACCGAAAGATAACGCCCTTCGGCATCGAGCTCGAAAAGGATGTCCGGCACCGCCTGCAAAATCGACCGCAGCCGGTCGCGCGTGCGCCGGATCTCGTCCTCGCGCTCCCGCGACGAGGTCACGTCCAAAATATGTCCGTGCCAAAGCACCGAGCCATCCGCCTCGCGGATCGGGTTGGAATGCCCCAACAACCAGCGCACCTCGCCATCCGGATAACGCACCCTATACTCCATCCTGAGCGGCGTCAGGGTCCTGGCCGACTCCGTGACCAACGCCTTCACCCGCTCGCAATCCTCGGGATGCAAGTGACGTTCTATCACCCGCGCGTCCATTCGCACCTCTTCCGGCGTCACCCGATAAATCTCCCGGATACCTTCGCTCGCGTAAGGGAAACTCACGCCCCCATCCGGTCGCATGCGATAACGGAAGATCATCCCAGGCACGAGATTCGCCATGCGCTCCAGATCACCCGCCTCGCCAAACACTAATCGCCCAGGCGATTCTGGCGCGACATGCAGCGCGCCGCCGCGCCGCCTCGATAACCAGTCTAAAAATCGGCCCATGAGTAAGATCGAAACAAGCCGTGCCTCGGTTTCAACGTCCCTGCATAAAAATATTTACGTATCGCGCACCCATCGGCGGGCGATGTGAGCCACGCCACCGCCCTCACCTTTTTCTCATGCCCGGCAAACGTCACCCACCTGCAAACCCTATCATTACCCCTCCCGTTGACAGCCCCCCCCGTGCTCCTCAGCTTACTCTGTTTTTCCCCGACCACCTTTCATGGA
>CAZOGV010000202.1:0-1512 GCA_964579225.1 uncultured Akkermansia sp.
CGGCGGCGATGTCGATGGGTTTGCCGGTGAGCTGGCTGTAGGAGACGACCTTGATGAGGGCGCCTTCGAGGCGGCGGATGTTGCGAGAGATGTGCTGGGCGATGAAGGCGGCGACGTCGGGCGGCAGCTGGCACTTCATGGCGGCGGCCTTGGTGCGGAGGATGGCGAGGCGGGTCTCGAAGTCGGCCGGCTGGATGTCGGCGGGCAGTCCCCACTCGAAGCGGGAGACGAGGCGGGCCTCGAGTTTCTCGATTTCGGAGGCGCGGCGATCGCTGGAGATGACGATCTGTTTTCCGGCGCCGTGGAGGTCGTTGAAGGTGTGGAAAAACTCTTCCTGGGAGCGCTCTTTGCCGGCGAGGAACTGGATGTCGTCGATGAGGAGGACGTCCACGTGGCGGTAGCGCTGGCGGAACTTGATGAGGGCGTTTTCCTGAATGGCCTGAATGAAGTCGTTGGTGAACTTCTCGGCGGAGAGATAGGCGATGCGGGCGTCGGGGCGGCGTTGGAGGATGGCGTGCCCGATGGAGTGCATCAGGTGGGTTTTGCCGAGGCCGGTCTCGCCGTAGAGGAAGAGGGGGTTGTAGGACTGGCCGGGGGCGTCGGCGACGGCGCGGGAGGCGGCGGCGGCCATCTGGTTGTTGTCGCCGACAACGAAGGTTTCGAAGGTGTTGCGCAGGTTGAGCGAGGTGTTGCCGCCGGGGATGCGTTCCTCGGCGGGGCGGGCGACGCGGCGGCTGGGGGCGGGGCGCACGCGGGCGGGCTCGGTGGGGGTGCCGGTGGCGGACGCGGCGGCGGAATCGGCCTTGCGGAGGACGACTTTGATCTCGCGGCCGGCGGTGAGGCGCAGGCGCTGGAGGATCAGGTCCATGTAGTTGTCGTTGATCCAGATCGCGGCGAAGTCGTTGGGCACGCCGAGGGTGAGCTGGTCAGGGGTGGAGTCGAGGCAGACGACAGGGTCGAACCACAGCTTGAAAACGTCCTCGGGAAAGAGATCGCGGAGGTCGGCTTTGGCGGACTCCCAGAGGGCTACGGGAACGGTGACGGCGGGCATGAGGCGGGTGGGCGTTTGGCTGAAGGGGCGTGGATTTATTCACACCGGACCGAAGGATGTCACTTTCGTCACGTTCTGATGGCCGCGCGGAGGGTAACTCGGGAGCTGAAAAAGGGGGATCGAGACGACCGAGGGGATCGGGCGGGGCGAATGCATTGCAAGTTTTTGACTGGCAAGGCGATGGACAGTGGCTCGGGAGCAGAGGGGATTCCGTGGGCTAAATAGAGGCGTGGGAAAGAACGTCCGAGCGGGTCGGTGAAAACTGCGAGGCGGGAGTAACGAGGACGGGTCGGGGGCTTTCAAGGGCAAGTTTCCCACAAGTTATTCACCGAGGTTTGGCGCATAACTTTTTGGCGATTTTTGGTTGCCAAAGAGGCGCGCAAACCGAGTAGGGGATTTCCCCTCTGAAAGCGGCGTAACCAAATTGTCACTACGCGGGGTTTTGGGGCCGGAAAAAGGGC
>CAZOGV010000202.1:1612-4606 GCA_964579225.1 uncultured Akkermansia sp.
TTGGATGTCGCGCAGGCGTTTGGTGAGGTCGGCTTCCTTGGCGCGGCGTTCCTCGTTGTTGAGGAGGCTGAAGTTCGAGGCGTCGCGCACGATGTTGGCGGGCAGGAGGAGGAGGCGGTTGATCACACCGGCATCCTTGATGGAGCTGAGGTAGAGGGCGGTGAGTTCGTGGGAGAGGGCGACGGATTCTTGAGCGAGGCTTTGGGTGAGCTGGACCTGGGTGCCGAGGCGTTCGTTGCGGGCGAGTTCGCCGGCGAGCACGGTGGAGACCTCGTTGGAGATCTGGCCGGCGTAGCGGTCGAGGGATTCGCGGGTGAGGTTTTGGTCGTCGGCGATGCGGCCGAGGATGGGCTGGATGCGTTCGGCGAGGCGGCCGGAGACGCGGTCGATCTGGGCGCCCTCCAGTGCGGCGGCTTCCTCGGGGGTTTGGGGCAGGAGGTTGTGGGTTTGAAGTTGTTGTGCGATGGCGGCGGCGAGGCGCGCGGTTTGCTCGGACTGGGCGGCGGCGGTTTCCTCTTCGTTGAGAAAGATGCCGCCGGAGCGGTTGGCGATGGCTTCGCGCAGGAGCTGGTTGATGGTGGCGATTTCCTGGCGGGTCTCGGCGGAGGCGTGGGCGAGGTCGGCGGCGTGGGCGAGGCGGAGCGACTCGAGGGAGCGTTGTTGCGCCGGGAGGACCTTGACGTGGACATAGTAGGCGTAGCCGACGAGCAAGCCACCCATGACTAGGGCAGTGACGACGATGGCGGGGAGCTGTTCCTTGAATTTAGACATATGTATAATCTTAACACATGCGCGGCCTTAAATGAAGTCCATCTTTGGGGCGTGTGTGGCGGTGCTCGCGTTTTGCGGGTTTCGCGTGCTCGGTTTTCGGACGACGCCATGAGCCTAAATCGAAACGAGCAAATGATCCACGACTACCTGCATGCGCAGGAGGACGAGAAACGACATTGGCAGGATGTGGTGCGGCGCGAGTTCGCGCGCGCCGAGGACGATCCGCATGCGGCGGCGACGGTGTTGGAACGCGATCTTTGGCGTTATTACGTGGAGCGTGCGGAGGTGGTGGAGCCGTTTCGCGGCGAGGCGCAACGCGCCGGGCTGGCGCGCACCAGCATGCGCAACCTCGCGGAATTGTTACTGCGCCTCTGGGTGCCGTTGCCGGCGCAGTCCTCCAAGCCGAAGACGCTGCCTTACGCGTGAAGCACGGCGCGCGAGGGGCGCTTTTCTGATTGTTTCGCGCCTCCGCTGGCACGCGCCGTGCAACGACCGCGAAACAATCCCGTGCTCATTCGTATTTCGCCACAATCCGGCATCGACATTCCCTCTGACGCGGGCAGGGTTGTTCACAAGTTATCCACCTAATGGAATCTATCTCTGGTGCGACGGCGCCGAAATCCAAAACGAGGGTGTCCGCGAAGGCTAAAACCTTCGTTCTCGATACCAACGTCCTCCTCCACGACCCCCAATCGATCTTCAAATTTGAAGACAACAACCTGGCCATCCCGGTCGAGGTTCTTGAAGAGCTCGACGGGATCAAAACCGAGCAATCCACCGAGCGAGGCCGCAACGCCCGCCGCGTGCATCGCATCCTCTCCGAGCTTCTGCCCGACTCGCGCTCCATGCACGAGGGCGTGAAGCTCGCGACCGGCGGCACGCTCTCGGTGATCATCAACCCATGGATCGCCGATCCCTCGCTGCGCGACACGCCCGAGATGGTGGCTTTCCGCGCGGTGTTGCCCGATCTCGCGAAGAAGGACAACCGCATCATCGCGTGCGCCCTCTACGTGAAGTCGCGCTACTCGCCGCCGACCATCCTCGTGACTAAGGACGTCAACGTGACCCTCAAGGCCCGCGCCGTCGGTCTCGAGGCGCAGGACTATCTCAACGATAAGGTCGCCGAGGTGGACGACGAGGGCGATTACCGCGAGCTCGACGTCACGGTTTACGAACTCCAGCGCTTCGCCTCCGAGGGCGAATTCACGCTCGAGGAGGAAACCGCAAATACGCTGACGCTGAACGAATACGTCCTGTTGCGCTCGACCGAGGGCAAGACCATGCCCGCCCGCTACTATGGCGACGGCCGCGTCGCGCGCCTCAAGATCCCCGAGGGCATCAAGGCTCCCGGCGGCATCACCATTCGCGGGCGCAATCTCGAGCAGCAGTTCTTCATGGACGCACTGCTCGACGACTCGATCACGCTCGTCACCTGCTTCGGCAAGGCCGGCACCGGCAAGACGCTGCTCTCGATCGGCTGCGCGCTGCACCAGACGCATGACGACCACTCGCGCTACGACGGCGTCTCGATTTCCCGCCCCGTCATGGCTCTCGGCAAGGACATCGGTTTCCTGCCCGGCACGATGGAGGAAAAAATGAAGCCCTGGCTTCAGCCCTACTTCGACGCGCTCGAAGTGCTCATCCCCTCGAAGCCTCCGAAAGACCCGCAGTTCGCCGCGAAAAAAGTCTCCAAAAAACACCGCAAAGGCGGTGCCTCCGCGCTCGCGATGTCCAACGCCGCGCTCTCCGGCCCCGCGCCCACGAATACGGGCGGTGGCGGTGGCGGCGGGCTCGGCCCGAACGCGCCGATGAAGCCCTACGAGCGCCTCATCAAGAGCGGCCTCGTGGAGGTGGAGGCGCTGGCCTTCATTCGCGGACGCTCGATCGCGCGGCGCTTTTTCATTCTCGACGAGGCGCAGCAGCTGACGCCGCACGAGGTGAAGACCGTGATCACGCGTATCAGCGAAGGCTCGAAGATCGTGCTCATCGGCGACCCGGCGCAGATCGACAACCCGTATGTCGATTCGCGCAGCAACGGACTCGTCTATTGCCACGACCGCATGAAAGGCCAGTCGCTCGCCGCGCACGTGAAGCTCAACAAGGGCGAGCGCAGCCGGCTCGCCGAACTCGCGGCGGATTTGCTGTGAGCGCGGGTTGGGAATTGTAGGGCGGGGTCGCCGCACCCAGCCGTCTCGGATATACGCCGAGAGGCGACGCGGCGGG
>CAZOGV010000203.1:0-4598 GCA_964579225.1 uncultured Akkermansia sp.
GTTCACGCCGTGGTGGATGTGAACGTGAGGATGGAGCAGGCGGTGACCAATCTTCTCGCCGATATTTACGGCGACTCTTCCACGTTGAACGTGGAGCAACTCTCCAACCCGACCACTCCATGAACTTGTTTCGCCCCGCCTGTTTGATTTTTGCCGCCGCCGTAGTGTCGGTTTCCGTGGCTCATGCCGATCCGGCCGCCGCCGCCAAGGCCGGCATGCGTCAGCGAGTCGCGGCCGTCGACGCGCTCAAGGCTTCCGGCGCGGTGGGCGAGGCCAATACCGGCCTGCTCGCGGTGCGCACGGCGGACGCCGAGGCCGAGCAGGTGGTCGCGGCGGAGAACGCCGACCGCGCGGTGATTTTCGCCGAGCTGGCCAAACGCACCGGTGGCACGCCTGCGGATGCGGGCAAGGTGTTCGCTCGCCAGATCGCTGGGGCGAGCAGGCCTGGCGTGTGGCTCCAGCGCGAGGACGGCGGCTGGTATAAGAAGTAAGCGGCGCGGGGCGGGTGGCGGCGGGGACGCAGCCCCGCCCTCCCATGCTTGCCGGCCGTAGGCGGGTCCCGAACCCACGGGCGAGACGCCCGTGCCACGTCAAGGCAGCGCCTGGTCCGAGACTAGACCGGCCAGTCGCCGCCGATCCATGGGCGGCCGGAGAGGTCGCGCAGGTAGAGATACATGCAGGCGCAGGCGGCTTCGGCGGCGGGGAGGTTTTCCGGCCAGGCGGAGAGCGGGGCGGGGACGCGGGCGTAGAGGCCTTCGTCCACGCCTTCGAAGGCGTCGAGCCGGGCGAGGGCGGGGGCGTCCACCGCCCAGAGTTCGCCGCTCACGCCGGAGCGGTCGGCGGGATCGGCGACGAGGCCCGGGTATTCGCCGATTGAATACAGAGTGAAGCCGGGCGCGATGCGAGCGGGGCCTACGTGGAGTTGATCGGCGATTTGGGCGTGGTTGGAGCCGCCGCTTTTCAGCGTGCCGTAAACGAAGACCAGAGTGCGTCCGGCGAGATCCATACTTTTTGTTTAGTCGATGGCGGAGTCGGTCGCGGCCGGGACGGGGCGCGGTTTTACCGGCGAGGCGGCGGCGACCTCGATGACGATGGCAGTGAGGTTGTCGCGGCCGGAGTTTTCCAGCGACTCCTCGACGAGGCGGAAGGCGGCGGGTTGATGCACGTTGGCGGGGGAGGGGGCGCGGATGATGTCGTCGAGGCGGTGATCCCAGAGGCCGTCGATGACGCCATCGGAGCAGAGCAGGAAGCGGTCGCCGGGGCGGTGGGCGAGGGCGCCGATCTGGGGGGTGATGAATTGGTTGCCGGCGCCGAGGGCTTGTTGGAGGGAGCTTTTTTGCGGGTGGTCGCGGGCTTCGCGTTCGTTGATGCGGCCTTCGCGGCGCATCCAGCCGACGTAACTGTGGTCGTGGCTGAGCTGGCGGATGCCGCCCTCGCGCGGCAGATAGTAGAGGCGGGTGTCGCCGATGTGGGCGAAGTAGAGCCACTGGGGCGTGAGCCAGGCGAGGGTGAGGGTGGCGCCCATGCCGGAGCATTCGGCGTAGCTGCGGCCGAGGCGGAGGAGCTCCTCGTGGATGGCGTCGAACAGTTCTTCGAGCACGTCGTTGAAGCCGGCGTTCATGCCGGCGGCGGAGAGGCGGTAGGCGCGGGGGAGCAGGCGGGTGATTTTGTCGATGGCGATGCGGCTGGCGAATTCGCCGGAGTGCGCGCCGCCCATGCCGTCGCTGACGGCGAAGACGAAATCGCCGGCGTCGAGACCGGCGTCGCCGGTCTTCCCGAGGTAGCGAACCTCGTGGCCGTCGAAGGAGAGGGCCAGAAAGGTGTCTTCGTTGTTGGCGCGGACTTTGCCGCGGTGGGTGGTGCCGGACCAGTGCAGGACGGAGGGAGGTGTTTCGGGCATACGAAAAGGGCGGGCAGCGGAAAGGGTGGGGTGGGGGTTAGTCGCCCCGCGGGCCGTCGGGCGTGGGCAGGTCGAGGGCCGGGCCGGGCGGGGCGGAGGGGTCGAGGATGGTGGCGAACTCGAAGTCGATGATGCAGAAGCTGCCCATTTGCGGAGAGTAGGTTATGTTGCGCAGGTAGGGGTCTTCGTGGCGGACGGCGAAACGCGTCTCCAAGTCGGCGTAAATCTCGCGCACGCGTTCATCGGGGATGTGTTCGACGCGCTGGCCGCAACTGGTGGTCACGAGGCGCAGTTCCTCGTCGTGGGCTTTGAGCACACGGGGCACGAAGTCGCAGTTTTTCTCTTCGAGGTAGCGCAAGACGCGGATCTCGTTTTCGAATCGTTCCCGCGCCTGGTGGCCACGGAAAGTCTTGTGCACCCGGCCGTCGTAGCCGATGCGCACCAGCGCGCGACGTGTGTCTTTCACTTGCTGCATGATGATCGAAAATAACCAGCATCGGCAGCCTGTCCGCGTCCGCAAGTCCCGCGCTTGGCTGAAGTGGTCAAAATTGGTCTTACGCGAGGTCGGTAAAACGCGAGGCGTTGGCGAAGTATGCCAAAAATCGGGGCGAGTGGGTTATGGCAGCAATTTTTTTCATTGCTGGCATGCTGGGTGCTGGAAAGGTATTTCCGGGTTTTCTGTCCGGCCACGAGTATTCGCGCTTTTGCGGGTTCCGGGCCGAACTCCGAGCCCACTTTCTCCTAACCTCCACATCCATGGCTAAATACAAACTCGAATACATCTGGCTCGATGGTTACAAGCCCGTTGCCAACCTTCGCGGCAAGACCCAGATCAAGGAATATGCGAGCTTCCCGAAGCTTGAAGAGCTCCCGCTCTGGGGCTTCGACGGCAGCTCCACCCAGCAGGCCGAAGGCCGCAGCTCCGATTGTGTGCTGAAGCCGGTCGCCGTGTATCCTGACACCACCCGTAAGAACGGTGCGCTCGTGATGTGCGAAGTCATGATGCCGGACGGCAAGACCCCGCACCCCTCCAACTCCCGCGCCACCATCCTCGACGACGAGGACACCTGGTTCGGTTTCGAGCAGGAGTATTTCTTTTATCAGGACGGTCGTCCCCTCGGTTTCCCCGAGAAGGGTTTCCCGTATCCGCAGGGCACCTACTACACCGGCGTTGGCTACAGCAACGTCGGTGATGTCGCCCGTCAGATCGTCGAGGAGCATCTCGATCTCTGCTTGGACGCAGGCATCAACCACGAAGGCATCAACGCCGAGGTCGCCACCGGCCAATGGGAATTCCAGATCTTCGGCAAGGGCTCCAAGAAGGCCGCCGACGAAATGTGGATGGCCCGCTACCTCCTTCTCCGTCTCTGCGAAAAATACGGCGTCGACGTGGAGTTCCACTGCAAGCCGATCCGCGGGCCCTACAACGCGCCCCTCGATTGGAACGGCTCCGGCATGCACGCGAACTTCTCGACCAAGTTCCTGCGCGAAGTCGGCGGCAAGGAATACTTCGAGGCCCTCATGGCGGCCTTCGCGAAGTATATGTCCGAGCACGTGGCCGTTTACGGTCCGGACAACCACTTCCGCCTCACCGGTCTGCATGAGACCCAGTCGATCGACAAGTTCACCTACGGCATCGCCGACCGCGGTTCCTCGATCCGCGTGCCCCACAGCTTCATCAACGCAGGCTACAAGGGCTACCTCGAGGATCGTCGTCCGAACTCCGCCGCGAATCCCTACGAGGTTGCTTCCCGCATCCTCAAGACGATCGCCAGCGTGCCGCTTCCCAAGTAAGCGACCGAGGCGTCTTAACGTCGTCCGCGAAAAACCGAGCCACGTTCGCGTGGTTTTCGATTTCAACCGTCGCCCTTCGGGGCGGCGGTTTTTTTGTGGTCGGGAGTTGGCGGGCGGGAGCAAAGAGGTGGATGCCCCAGAGCGGGCGTTTTGCCCAATACTGTTCACCGTGCATCCGGCGCGATGCGGCCGAAGGAAGCGTCGAAGGGGATGTCGCCGTTCCGCCGCGAAGTCTGACCCCGATACTGGGAGCGCCGGCATCCTGCCGGCTGTTCGGCTTCGGCTGAATGCCGGCTGTTCGGCATCCTGCCGGCTGGAAGCCGGCGCTCCCAGTGGCCTGGTATCCCGTGTCGGCAGCTCCGAATTTTATCCGAGTGAAGAAGAAGGGTTGACAGGTTTGCTCGGCTCTTTCGTTTTCACCCCTCCTCACGGCGGCCATAGCTCAGTTGGTTAGAGCACTAGATTGTGATTCTAGGGGTCGCGGGTTCGAATCCCGTTGGCCGCCCCATTTTTTCGGTGTGAGAGCGAGGGTTTTCGGTTTTGCCGACCCCGTTAGCAAGCCAGGCAACAAACCGAAAAACGCGGGCTTGACGCGTCGGCCCGAAGCGCAATCGTCCGCCTTCCTTTTGGTTCCGCCCCTATCGTCTATCGGTTAGGACAGGAGATTCTCATTCTTCAAAGCGGGGTTCGATTCCCCGTGGGGGCACCAACTTTCGGTTGGTCCGCACGAGCCAAACGCAGACAGCAAAAAGCCCTCCGGTTTTCGGAGGGCTTTTGTGTTTTTGAGGGCGGAGTCTCGTTTCTCACGAAACGAGCTACGCGAGCTAGGTCTTATTCTACTTCGCGTTGAAGATGAGCCCAACGGAGCGGACGGCCCAGCGGTCCGTCCCTACCCACAGAGGCT
>CAZOGV010000204.1:0-4585 GCA_964579225.1 uncultured Akkermansia sp.
GAGCGGCGGCATCCTCGTCGCCGCTCCGTGCCAGTCCTTTCGCAACGATTAATACGAGATATTGCGGGGCAGCACCGACGGCAAGTCCCCCTCCACGCCGTGCCTCTTCATCTTCTCCGACAAGGCCTATGTGGTTCTTCGACGTTTCCAGTGGGTAGGGGCTCACAGTGACAGTGCCCGAATCCGATGTAGCGGAAACGCTCCGCGCTTTCGTCCGGAGGGTTTGCTGGCCACGAAATGGCTTCGCCATTCCGCTACACTCTACCCACTGGAAACGTCGAAGAACGTCGAAGAACCGCCTATGTTTGAGGGGGTGTATGCTTCGGAGCGGTTTGCTGTTTCGCGCCAAGTGCGCTCCCTCTCGGCCATCATGCAATCCTTTCAGCTTCATCTTTCCACCGGGCTTTTTTTCGGGGCGGATCAGGGGGCAGCCTTCGTCGCCGCCACCGCGAAGCTCGGTAAGCACGCCTTTATCGTCACCGGTTCCGGCTCGGTCGTCCGCCTTGGTTACTTCGCCGAGGTCGAGCGCCTGCTCGAAAAGGCGGGGGTAAAAATCACCCACTTCGCCGGGATCGAGCCGAACCCCGAGGCGGTGACGATCAATCGCGCCACCGCCGAACTCCGCGCCGCCGGGGCCGACTTCGTGGTCGCGGTCGGCGGCGGCTCCGCGATGGACGCCGCCAAGGGCATCGCGGCGCTCGCCGCCACGCCCGGCGCCGACGACGTCTGGCCCTACACGCTCGGCGGCGCCAAGGCCGGCCGGTTTGCCGCCGCGCTGCCCTTGGCCTGCGTCGCCACCACCGCCGCGACCGCCAGCGAAGTGACGCCCTACTCCGTGATCTCGCACCGTGCCTCCAAAGGGAAATCGGTGCTTGGGCATGATTTTTTGCAGCCACGCGTTTCGTGGCTTAACCCGCACTTCACCACCGCCGTGCCGGCGACCGTGACGGCCGATGGCGCGGCGGATATTTTGAGTCATGTATTTGAAAATTATCTGCTGGGTGACGACGCCTCGCCGCTGGCCGACCGGCATGCGGAGGCGGTGATGCTCACGGTGATCGAAACGTTGCCCAAGCAGCTCGCCGATCTCGCCGACGAGGCCTTGCGCGGTTCTTTGCTCTGGGCTTCCACCCTCGCGCTTTCGGGTTTCCAGAGCGCGGGTCGCTCGGCGAGCGGGTTTCCAATGCACTCGATCGAGCATGCGATGAGCGGTGTGCGTCCGGAGCTAGCGCACGGTCGCGGCCTGGCGACGATTTTCCCCGCGTATTTCCGCTGGTTGATCGCGCACGGTCGCGGCGTCGCCCGCTTCGCGCAGCTCGCTACACGTTTATTTGGCCTCGCCGGTTCGGACGTCGCGCGGGCCAATGGTTTTGTGCACGCTTTCGAGCGCTGGCTCGCGGCGAACAATCTGCGCCAGTCGGCCGCGTCGCTCGGGTTTACGGCCGCCGACTTCGAGGCCATCGCCGACTACACGGTCAAGACCTACGGCGATGGAAAATCCATCGCCGCGCTCGGGTCGATCACTCGCGACGAGGTCGTCGCCATCCTCGCCGACACCGCTAGGCAGGACGAGGCGCTCTGATCGCGCTTCGCGCGAAAATCCCAAATCCCAAACTTCCAACCCCCAAAGGATCAGCATGCAGCTTCTCTCTCCCGCCCAACTGGGCACGCTCTCCATCCCGAATCGCGTGCTTTTCGCGCCGCTTACGCGGGTGCGCGCCGACGCGGAAAACGTGCCCGGTGATCTCATGGCCGATTACTACGCGCAACGCGCCTCCGCCGGCTTGCTCATCGCCGAGGCCACCATGGTAACGGGCGACGGGCAGGCCTGGCTCCACCAGCCAGGCATTCACTCGACCGCGCACGTGGCCGGTTGGAAACGCGTGACCGATGCGGTGCACGCCGCCGGCGGGCGCATCTATCTGCAAATCTGGCATCCGGGTCGCGCCACCCATTCGGCGTTCAACAAGGGCGCGCAGCCGGTCTCGTCGTCCAACAAACCCATCCGCGGCGACACCATTCACACGCCCGAGGGCAAGCAGCCTTACCCGACGCCGCGTGCGCTGCGCACCGAGGAAATTCCGGGCATAGTGGCGGATTTCGCCAAGGCGGCGACCAACGCCCAGCTCGCCGGTTTCGACGGCGTGCAGATTCACGGCGCGCATGGATACCTGATTGACCAGTTCCTGCGCGACGGCGTCAACGACCGCACCGATGCCTACGGCGGCTCCATTGCGAACCGCGCGCGTCTGCTTTTCGAGATCGTGGACGCGGCCTCGGCGGTGTTCGGCGCGGGCCGCGTGGGCGCGCGGATTTCGCCGCTGGTGCCATTTAACGACATGGTCGATTCCGATCCGTCTGCGCTGGTCGCGCACGTCGCGAGCGAGAGCGAGAAGCGTGGTCTCGGGTTTCTGGAGCTGCGTCACGACCACTATGACCGCGAGGCGGAATATGATCTCGTCCGCCTCGCGCGGAAGACGTTCTCCGGCGCGTTGGTGCGCAACGGCGGTTTCACCCGCGATGCCGGCGAGGCCGCGATTCGCGAGGGTCTGGCCGACGCCATCGCCTACGGCGTGCCCTTTCTTGCGAACCCGGATCTGCCCATGCGTTTCCTTAAAAACGCGCCGCTCAACCAGCCCGACACCTCGACCTTCTACGCCGTCGCCTCGCGCGCCGGTTACACGGACTATCCTTTCCTCGCGGCTTGAATCTCGATTTTCCAATCTTCCATCAACGTATGACACCGATTCCCGATTCCCAGCTTCTCGCCGCGCTCGACTGGCGCTACGCGACCAAGAAATTCGACCCGACGAAAAAGATCCCCGCCGATAGGTGGGCCGCGCTCGAGCGCTCGCTCGTGCTCGCTCCGTCGTCCTTCGGTTTGCAGCCGTGGAAATTCATCGTCGTCACCAATGCGGCGGTGAAGGCGAAGCTGTTGCCCGTCTCGTGGAACCAGGCGCAGGTCACCGACTGCTCGCACCACGTGGTCTTCGCGATGCGCAAGGGCGTGGACGAGGCCTATGTGGACAAATTTCTCGCGCGTCAGATGGAGCTGCGCGGCGACACGCCCGAATCGCTCGCCGGCTATCGCGGCATGATGACGGGGTTCGTGAAAAATGTCTCGGCCAACGGTCTGCTCGACCAGTGGGCGACGAAGCAGCTCTACATCGCGCTCGGCCAGTTCATGGCGGCGGCGGCGTTGCTTGGCGTGGATGCGTGTCCGATGGAAGGCATCAGCCCGGCGGCGTATGACGACATCCTCGGCTTGAAGGGCACGGACTTCGCGACGGTGGTCGCGTGCTCGGCCGGTTATCGCGCGGCGGACGACAAATATGCCTCGGCAGCCAAGGTGCGCTTCGCGGCGAGCGAAGTGATCGAGCACGTTTGAGCGAAGAGGAGAGCGACCAAGGAGCGGCGACACTCTTGTCGCCGGCGTCGGGCGGCATTCGCGATAAAACCATCGGCGACAGGAGTGTCGCCGCTCCTTGTGGCGTTCAGCCGAGGAGGTTGCGCGTGGCTTGGAGGTATTTTTCGCGCGTGCGCTCGACGACTTCGGCGGGGAGGGCGGGGGCGGGGGGCTGTTGGTTCCACTTCACGGCGAGCAGGTGGTCGCGCACGAATTGCTTGTCGTAGCTGGGGGGCGAGCAGTCGGGGCGATATTCGTCGGCCGGCCAGTAACGGGAGGAGTCGGGGGTGAGAACTTCGTCGATCAGGACCAGGTTGCCCTGCGCGTCGGTGCCGAACTCGAACTTGGTGTCGGCGAGGATCATGCCGGCCTGGGCGGCGGTGTCGTGGCCGAATGAATACAGGGCGAGGCTGGTGGCCTTGACCTTTTCATAGAGTGCTGCGCCGACGATGGCGGCACCCTGGGCGTCGTCGATGGGGGCGTCGTGCTCCCCTTTGGGGGCCTTGGTGGTGGGGGTGAAAAGCGGGGCGGGCAGGCGGTCGGCTTGGAGCAGGTCGGCGGGCAGGGCGTGGCCGCAGACGACGCCGGTTTTTTGGTAGGCGGACCAGCCGCTGCCGACGAGGTAGCCGCGCACGACGCACTCGATGGCGAGGGGTTTTAGTTTTCGCACGATCATGGAGCGGAGCTGAAGGTCGCGGTCGGTGATGCCTCGGCGGGCGAACTCGGCGTCTTGGTCGGGGAGGAGGTGGTTTTGAATGATGCCGGTGGTGCGGGCGAACCACCAGTGGCTCATCTGGGTGAGGAGGATGCCCTTGCCGGGAATGCCGTCGGGGAGGATGACGTCGAAGGCGGAGAGGCGGTCGGTGGCGACGAGCAGGAGGGCGTCGCCGAGGTCGAAGATTTCGCGGACCTTGCCGGAGGCGATCTTGGGAAAAGGCAGGCCGTCGATGGAGACGCGGGCTTGGGCGGGCAGGGCGGCGGCGATCTGGGCGGTGGTCATGGTTTGGGAGCTAGTAGAGCTGATAAAGCTGGTAGAGCTAGTAGAGCTAGTAGAGCTGGTAGAGCTGGTAGAGCTAGTAGAGCTGGTAGAGCTAGTAGAGCTAGTAGAGCTAGTAGAGCTGGTAGAGCTGGTAGAGCTGGTAGAGCTGGTAGAGCTAGTAGAGCTAGTAGAGCTAGTAG
>CAZOGV010000205.1:0-4584 GCA_964579225.1 uncultured Akkermansia sp.
GCCGCCGACGTGGACCTCGTCGTCACCACCACCCACCGCATCCTCCCGCCCAAGCTCGAAGACCTCCTGGCCAACGCCTACTCCACCACGCCGCGCGATCCGCGCGTCACCTCGAATTGCTGGGCCTTTAACTACTTTGGCCTGCCCTCGATTTCCATTCCCTGCGGCTTCAGCAAGGACGGCCTGCCCATCGGTCTGATGATCTCGGGTCCCCGCTTCGCCGACGGCAAGGTCCTCGCCCTCGCCCACGCCTACGAGCAGGCCACCCAGTGGCACAAAAAACAGCCCCCGCTCACGCCCGACACCCCCAAACCCGAGGTCAAGAAACCGCTCTGATTATCGAGCGTTTGCCCCGGGTTTTTATTGCCTGCCTTCGCCCTCTTCCTTCGCCCCCCTCCTTCGCCCTCATCTACCGCCCCGCGCCATGTCCGCCCTCCGCCTTCTCGCGTTGTGGTTCTTGGGCGTTCCTCTGCTACTCGCGGGGGGGGCCGAGCCTACCTTGAAGGAGCTCTTCGGCCCCGGCTACCTGCACCAGGTGCGGCTCTCCCCCGATGGTCGCCGCCTCGCCGCCGTGGCCAGTTGGAATAGCCAATCGCGCGGCCTGATCACCATCGACATCGAGACCGGGCGCACGCGCAATCTGCGCGGCAACGAGAGCCTCGATGTCGGCGCCGTGTCTTGGCACGGCTCCGAGTTGCTGACCTTCTCCGTCATCCGCGATCATCGCTACAGCTGGGGCCTCTACGCCACTCCCGCCGATAATCTCGGTGCGCACATGGACATTCGCCACTTCGATGTGATTAATGTCCTCGGCACTCCGCTCGAGCGCCCGGATCGTCTCTGGCTCTGGAGCCGCGCCTCCGCCGATCGCATGGGTCGCCCCGGTCCAATCCAGGAAATCGAACTCGCTCTCGACCAGGCACCCTCCCGCCGCTCCTTCGCCTCACGCGTTCGGCAGACGGTCGAGCTGCCCCAAAAAACCCAGGTCGTAAACGTGATCGGCGCACCCGACGGCGAGCTCGGTTTTTCCGGGTTCCTCAACGACGGTGGGATTGAGCAGGCCTACTGGGATCTCGCTGCCCGCACCTGGCGGCCTTTTCCACACGGGAACGATCAGCTCAAGCTGCGCGGCATGGATTTCGACCGCGCCTACGCCTGGGTGGCGACCTTGGACGAGGAGGGTTCCCACCTGCGCCGCCTTCGCCTCGCCGACGGTCACCTGGAAACTCCAGTGCTCAGCGATGCGCGTTATTCGTTGTCTCAGGCCTTTCCGGTTTTCGCTCGTTCTTCCCGTGAATTGGTCGGCGTGCGCCACGTGCGCCAAGGCGCGGTCACGACTTGGCTGGTCCCGCGCTTCGCCGAAATTCAGCGCCAGGTAAACGCCCTGCTCCCGACCGACGAGGTTCACCGCCTGCAGGAATGGGACGATGCCGAGCGCCGCTTCCTCGTTCATTCCCAAGGCTCGCGCCAGCCGGGGCTCTACCATCTTTTCGACGCCACCACCGGAGACTTGTCGCGCATCGGCGCGGCGCGTCCCGAACTCGATGTATCCGGCCTGCCCGCCACCCGTGCGGTCAACTTCACCGCCCGCGACGGCCTGCGCATGGAGGCTTTCGTTACCCTGCCGCGCGGCGCCTCCACCGAGCGACCCGCGCCCCTGGTGGTGCTGCCTCACGGCGGACCCTGGGTGCGCGATACCTCCGCTTACGATCCCGAGGTCCACTTCCTGGTCAGCCGGGGTTACGCCGTGCTTCGGCCCAACTACCGCGGCTCCACCGGTTATGTTTTGATTGAGCGGGGCGACTACGAGGCCGACTTCGCCGGCATGCGCGACGACGTCATCGACGCCACCCGCTCGGCCTTGCGAAGCGGCCTTTTTGATCCGCGCCGCGTCGCCATTATGGGCTCGAGTTTCGGCGGTTACCTCGCTCTCGCCTGCCCGGTGGAGGAGCCCGAACTCTACCGTGCGGCGGTGAGTTTCGCCGGCGTGTTTGACTGGCAGGAGCACATCAAATTTCATCGTGGCAGCAACCCGGACTTCTCGATCAGGCACGATTACCTTCGCAACCTGCTCGGCGACCAACTGCAGACGCAGGAGGGCTTCGAAGCGCTCTCTCCGCTGCGTCGGGTGGAGCGGGTGCGCATCCCTTTCTTTCTCGCCCACGGCCGGGCCGACACGGTGGTTTCGGCCAAACAAACCCGCGCGTTGGCCCGCGAGTTTCGCGTGCGCGGCGTGCCCCACGAAACCTTCTACCGTGAGTTCGCCTCGCACGGCCTCTTCAGCGCCGCCGACCGCCTCGCCTACTACGCCGCCGTCGAGCGCTTCCTCGACAACCCACCTCGCTCCAGACACCGGCGGGAAGTGAGAGGCCCCCCCGCTCGCGCCGCGCCCCCGCCCTTCGCTCGCCTACGCGGTTGAGGCCGATGCTCCGAGCCAAAGATCGCCGAGCCAAGAGACATCCTCCCCCTGAAAAGACGTCATACCTTGACTCTTGACAAAAGCGCCTGCGCGAAGCTGTCAGCGCGATGTTTTACACAAGGAGGCACTGAATCTGCTGACTATCTCCCGGTCCCGTCCTCGACGCCACGGGCACGCGCACCTACGACTATCCCGACGCGTCGCTGGCGGAACTCTTCCGTCGCCGCTGGCAGGTCGAACTCTTCTTCCGCGACATCAAGACCACCTTGGGGCTGGGCGTGCTTCGCACCCGCACCCCGGAGATGATCGACAAGGAAATCCTCCTTCAGACCATCGCCTACAACCTGGTCCGCGCGCTGATGCTGGAGGCGGCAAGGCAGCACGGCGTGCCGCCCTGTCGCTTGTCCTTCAAGGGCACCGTCGGCGTCTTGCAGGCCTTCGCCCCGCTCTTCAATCCGGCCATCAAGGGAGCGGCTCGGCGTTACGAGGACCTGTTGCTCGCCCTCGCCGCCGCCCCCGTCCCTCTCCGACCCGACCGCAACGAACCCCGCGCCGTAAAACGACGCCCCAAATCATACCAAATGCTCACCAAGCCACGCCATGAAATGCGTGTATCCAAATATCGGATACAAAAATTACCGATACCCCCTTAATTAAGCGCCATTCCGCCCCGGCCCCTTTTGCTGGACCCTCGTCGCAGCAGGTGGTGATCGCCACGGACCGCAACAGGTAGGCAAAACTGACTTTAGCCGAGATCGAGCGTCGGGAATAGTCCGGGGAAATAGGTGTCGAGGGCCTCGGTCGGGAGCCCTAGGCGCACAGGGCCTTTTTCTGACGACGACACAAGCAAGCCACTGTCCAGCACACGCCCGAGAATGCCGCGCGCGGTGGAGACTGCCTTGCCGGTGATGAGCGCGGCGTCGCCTCGGGCAAATTCGCCCTGCGTGATCGCCTCTTTGATGAGCCGCAGCGCTAGTTCGTTGTGCTTCCCGAAAAGGTCGCGCGTCTGCACGTAGATCGCCGCCTGCTTCTCCAGTTGCCCCGGCCGGATGCGATCGTGCATGAACTGCATCTGATCGAGCATCTGCTCTAAGAAATAGACGCAAAACGCGTGGAGGTGACGCTCCGAAAGATTGCCACGGCCGTCCAGCGAGCCCTCGCGCGGGAGGTCGGCATTGTGGAGCAGCTCGTAATAGCGAGACTTCGTCCGCGCGAGTCCGCGCGAGATGGTCCAGAGTCCGTTCCCGTCGATCCCGAGGCGGATGGCGAGGGCGTGACTGAAGAGCCGCACCACGCGGCCGTTGCCGTCCACAAACGGGTGAATCCAAGCGAGCCGGTGATGCGACGCGGCGAGGGCAATCACGCGCCGATGCGCTGCGATCTCCGGCCCGGCATAGGCCTCGCGAAACCGCGCCAGAAACGCAGGCAAGCTCTGCGCCGCCGGTGCGACGTGCGCCCCGACTTGCACCTCGATGGCGCGGAATTTTCCGGGCTCGACGATGTGGACCTTTCCCGTCTCGGGGTTGCGCACGGTGCGAAACTCCTCGGGCAGGTTCTTGTAAAACTCGTGGTGCACCCAGATAAGGAACTCGGGGGCATAGGGGCTAAGCGTCGTTTCGGCCCACAGTTTCGCCTCCATCGCTTTTTGCACCTCGACGTGCGCCCGGGCTTCGAGCTGGAGGTCTCGTTTCCTCGGCTCGGCCGAGTAGTCGGCGCGCATGGCGCGGGCGATGTCGGCCGGGTGCGTGGTGTGGCCCTCGATGAGGTTGGAGTAGTAGCAGTTCGTGTAGCGCAGCACCTCGGCTACGGCGTCGCGTGTTTGCTCCGGTAGCCGACCGAACAGTGCGCCCGACTTCCGAAACACCTCTGCCGCCAACTCGCTGAGCGCGACCTCGCCCCGCTCGGTGAAAAGCGGCTCCATGGCAGCGGGGACGGTGTAAAGGTCAGCGGGCATACCGTAGGGCTAGCGCAGCCGAAGAAATAAAGCAATCTGGCGATTTATTTGGCGCTAATAGATTTTTGAATAAGAATCGTTTAATATAAAAAATTGGATTCGATTCTGGCGATTTATTTGGCGATTCAGCTTATTAACACCACGGTTGAGCCGAAGGGGTCCGGTCGAGCCGAAGTGCCTGAAGAAGGGGTCAAGGCGGAATGGCACTTAG
>CAZOGV010000206.1:0-4551 GCA_964579225.1 uncultured Akkermansia sp.
CCTTTCCTCCCTCTGTGAGGCCTCTGTGCCTCCGTGTCTCTGTGGTTAACAACTCCGAGCCCACCGCTCACCAAACCAGCCGCTCCCCAAAAACCGAAAACTCCCCCGAACCACCGCCCATCCACGATCTCGGCCTATCGCGGAAGACACGCCCCCTTGCCCGAATTATTTTGTCAGAAAAATGGGGTCAGAAAAATTTAATCCATCTCTGTTTCACTGCTCCGGGTTATCGTCCTGCCATGCGGATTCATGGATATTTCTGCCCCCATTTTTCTGACAGATTGTTTGGGTATTCTGATTCAGGTTCCGTCGGGTTGGGTTAATGCGCCGAGGAGACGTTAATCAGGCATGGGCTAGACGCCCAATGCCGTTCACTTGGCGTTTGGGGCGGCGGACGGGATGAGAGCGACGTCCGCAAGAATGCCGCCGCTCCGGAGGGGCGACCGAGCTTCGGCGACGAGGACGTCGCCGCTCCGAAACCAACCGTATCGGGCTAGACGCCCGTGCCACGCCTCGGCCTTGCGCCCGGCGCATTGCGCACCAAAGGCTGGGCGTATGGATATTTTTCTCGGCGTGGATGCGGGCGGCACGGGCACGCGCGCGGTGGTGGCGGATGCGGCGGGGCGCGTGTTGGGCGTCGGCCACGGCGGCGCGGGCAACTGGCAGGCGGTCGGCGCGGCGACGGCGGGCGCGACGGTGCGCGCGGCGGTGGAGCAGGCCTTGGGCGAGGCGGGCGTGCGCGCGGCGGATATGCGCGGGAGTTTTTTCGGTTTGGCGGGTGTGCGCACGGACGATGAGCGGGCGCTGATGCGGGCGGAGTTGGCTTCGCTCGGGCTTGGCGGGGAAATCGGAGTCGGTGGTGATTTGGAGGCGGCGCATGCGGGGGCTCTGGGCGGCGGCGCGGGCGTGGTGGTGATCGCGGGCACGGGCTCGGCGGCTTGGGGGCGCAACGCGGCGGGCGAGAGGTGGCAGGCGGGCGGCTGGGGTTGGCTGACGGACGACAAGGGCGGCGGCTACTGGCTGGCGGTGCGCGCGCTGAGCGCGGCGTGCGAGGCGGCGGATGGGCGCGGCGCGGCCACGGAACTCGGCGCGCGGGCAGAGGCGTTTTTCGGCGCGGGCGGCTTGCGGGAGTTATTGCGGGAACTGCACGCGGGGCGGCGGGATCGCGCGGCGGTGGCGGCGTTTGCTCGCGAGGTGCGGACGGCGGCGGAGGCGGGCGACGCGGTGGCGGAGGCCCTGGTTGAGGACGCGGTGCGAGAACTGGTGCGGCTGGCGGATGCGGTGCGGGAGAAGATCGCGCCGGAGGAGGCGGGAGTGGGTTTGCCTATCGCGGTGACGGGCGGGTTAGGTTTGGCGAAGCGGGTGGGGGAGCTGGCGTGGCGCAAGGGTTTCGAGCCGCGCGAGCCGTGGGGCGAACCGGTGTTGGGGGCGGTGTTGCGCGCGGCGGAGCTTGGCGGGGCGAAGCTCGACGCGGAGGCGCGGAACGCTTTGCTGGCGGCATGGAAACTCCGTTACGGCTGAGCCGTAACGATGCGGTCGAGAGGGTCGTATCAAGGTAATCTTGCGGCACCTTTCAGAGTGCGTCATGCACTCAAAATACCCGCGGGTATTCCTCGGCACTCCTCCTCTGAAATGCACTCGCAATCTCCCCCCGCTACTCCGCCTTCGACCGCATCGTCACGGCTAAGCGACGCGTCCACCACGGTGGGCGAAATCAAGGCGCGGGTGCTCGCCTTCGCACACGAGCGGGACTGGGAGCAGTTTCACGCGCCCAAGAATCTCGCCATGGCGCTGGCGGCGGAGGCGGGGGAGCTGATGGAGCATTTTTTGTGGGACACGCCCGAGGCCTCGCGGGCGAAGGTGGGCGAAGACCCGGCGCGGCGGGCGAAGATCGAGGAGGAGCTGGCCGACGTGGTTATCTACGCGCTGGAATTTGCGAACATGACCGGCATCGACGTGGCGGAGGCGATCGAGCGCAAGATGGCGCAAAACGCGGCCAAGTATCCGGTGGCGAAGGCCAAGGGGCGGAGCGTCAAATACAACGAACTCTGAACGTTCGGCCAGGAGGGAGACGCGAGGGAGGACAGGCTTTCTTGGCCGTCCCCTCGTGAGTTTCGAGGCGGCACCTATGCCCGTGTTTCTTGGCTCCACAAATCATTCAAGAAAAGGTCAGCGTAGGTGTGCGGATGACTCGCGATAGCGGCTATGGCGCTTAGTCGATAGCTGGGGTTCGCTTGGTGCAAAGTCGGTTAATTGAGAAGCAACTTGCGCCGGGCAAGGGGAGCGGGCGGCGGGGCGGCAGAGGGCGGGAATCGATCCGTCATGTCGGCGGCGTATCATGCGTGTCCTTTTTTCGCCGGATTCGAATTGTGTTCAGTCTGATTGTTCGCGCGCGGAATGTGTAATGTTTTTTCGGATACGGTGGAGATTTTGGCGGCGTTCGCGGGGCGGGGGATCGAGGCATGTGCGCGGGGAGTGGGGCGGCGTTTGGCGAGGAGGCGCGGCGGTATTGTTGAGGCAGGGTATGCGTTGGCGGGGGCGGACGGAGCACAAACAGGAATGCGCCAGAGGCGCACAAGTGCCTGCGCCACGCTTTCGGGAAAATTTTCATGCGCAAAACGCTTGGCGGTGCGGGGCGCGCGGCGTGTGTTGGAGGGATGCGTATCGCCATCATCGCCGACATCCACGGTAACTTTGCCGCGCTGGAGGCGGCGTTGGCCGAGATCGAGACGCTGCAGCCGGATCAATTGGTGGTGGCGGGCGACGTGGTGGATGGCGGGCCGGACTCGGCGGCGTGCTGGCGACGGGTGAAGGCGCTGGGGTGTCCGGTGATTCGCGGCAACCATGAGCGCTATGTTTTCGATTACGGCACGGAGCGCGCGGACCCGGCGTGGGCTTCGCCGCAATTCGCGCCGCTGCGGGTCGCTCGGGCGGAGTTGACCGAGGCGGAGATCGCGGAGTTGGCGGCGCTGCCGCCGCATTGGCGTGATCCTGCGCTGCCGGAGTTGCTGGTGGTGCATGCGTCGCTACGCGGCGACAACGATTCGATTTTCCCCTACACGCCGGATGCGATGATCGATCCGATGTTCGAGGGCATCGATGAGGCGGTGAAAATCATCGTGCGCGGGCACAATCATTTTTGTTCGCAGCGGGAGTGGGGCGGTCGGCGGATTTTTACGACGGGGAGCATCGGCCTGCCGCAGGACGGAAATGCGGCGGCGCAGTTTCTGGTGCTGGAGCGCGATGCTGCGGGCTCGTGGCACGGGCGGCATCGCGCGGTGCGTTACGATGTGGGGCGCACGCTGCGGCGGTTTCGTGAGAGCGGGTATCTGGATCGGGCGGGGCCGCTGGGGAAGTTGTTTTATCGTGAGATGGAGACGGGCACGCATCAGGTGGTGCCGTTTCTGCGGTTCTACGGCGCGGCCCGGGCGCGGGGGATGCAGTGGACGTTGGAGGAGACGCTGCGGCGGTTTTTTGAGGCGGCGGGGTGAGGGGCGGAAGGGGCGGCGCGTCGAGCCGCGCCGTCGAGAGCGGCCGCGCCCTTCGGAGCCTTGGCGGAGTAGGGCGTCAAGCCGCCGCAGTCCAAAGGCTTACTTCAGGCGGGCGAGGGCTTCGGCGGGGCGGTTGAATTGAGGTTCGAGTTTTAACGACTCGTGGTAGGCGGCGCGGGCGGCGGGGAGGTCTTTGCGGTGCTCGGCGATGCGGCCGAGGCGATACCAGATGCTGGCGTGGCTGGGCTCGCTGGGACGGGGCACGGCAGCGAGGCAGCGGCGGAGGGCGGCTTCGCCATCGTCGAGGCGTAGTCCGCTTTCGGATACGGTTTTGCCGAGCGTGAAGAGGGCGACGTAGTCGTCGGGCCGGGCGCGGAGGGCGGTGTCGCAGGCGGCGAGGGCCTCGGGAATTTTTTTGTCCTGCAGGAGAATCGAGGCCTGCCAGGCGGCGCCGCGCACGGGGTCGAGGGCGGCGATGGCGTCGGCGTGTTCGCGGGCCTTGCTCAGGCTGCCGCCAGCGATGGCGGGGGCCTGGCGATAAAAGTCCACCAGGCCTTCGCGGTAGGCGATGTCGGCGGGGTCGAGGATGACGGCGCGTTCCATGAGATCGCGGCCGCGACGGGCGAGGCGGAGGGCGCGCAAGCCGATGCCGAGTTCGCCGGCGCGGAGCATGCAGGAGCCGGCGTAGAGGCCGATGACGCGGACGTTGTTCGGGTGTTTGGCGACGAAGGGTTCGAGGAGCTCGATGGTTTCGTCGCGGCGGCCCATGCGGTCGTAAACCCGGCCGAGGAGCAGGGCGGCCTCGAGGTTTTCGGGTTCGCGGAGGAGGAGCTGTTCGAGGGGCTCGCGGGCCTCGGGCAGGCGCTGGGCCTCGACGAGTTCGCGGGCGGCGGCAAGGACGGAGGCGGCGGAGTCGGGTGGCTGCTCGGAGGCCGGGAGTTGGGCGGAAGCGAACACCCACGCCAAAATCCCAAATCCTAACCGGGCTAATCCCAACCGGGCGGCGAAGGCGGCGGGGACGGAGCCCCGCCCTCCAAGGGGACGGGGAGAATCATGGGCG
>CAZOGV010000207.1:0-4550 GCA_964579225.1 uncultured Akkermansia sp.
TGGCGATGGCGAGAATCGCCACCTTGGCCGTCGTGCTTATGCGTGAGGTTTTCATATTGTTTGATATTTGTGGACAAGCGGCGGACGGCGAACTGTGCCGCAGCCGAGACCATTTAGGAGGGCAGCCTTACTCGCCGTCGAGACTTGTAATGTGAATTGTCGGTGACGGAGGATCTTGATCGTGTTTACTTTTAAAACCATGTATAGAAACAAATTATGTAATATCTAACGGAAGTGAATATTTGAATTGTTACGAATACGTGGAGATTGTGTCGCATTAAGGTTACGTGTGTTTCGGTTTGGATTTAAAATCATGGGGAAAGCTCCCGCTGCTTCTCGTCGGCGAGGACGAAGCGGGGAACAACGGGTGGGGCTGTTTGTCTTTCGGGTTTCGCTTACCCTAATCCGGCATTCGGAATTAACCGCAGATTACGCTGAAAGCGCATAAATTGGTAAAAAATTTGCTTATCAACTATTTATGGATTAAAATAGCAACGGGGGCGAGTGCATTGAACTCTGCAAAGGCTTGATAATTTGTGACGATCTGTGGGATTTGCTGTTTAGCGCATTTTTTAAAATGTCGTAGCCGTTTGTGGGTAGGGCTGGACCGCTGGGCCAGCCGCGTCGGAGCGGTGGTTTTTACTAGTGTAGTTTACCATCATCCTGCGGAGGGCCCAGCGGTCCCTCCCTACCTTTCAATCCGCTTGTTATGGCTACAGTTCTATTGGAAATGCTCTAGCTGCTTTTTCCAGGCTGATAAGCATGCGTCGGCCCATTCATGTGCAGCCGTGTATTTGATTAATGGATACGCCGGGTGCCTTAGCTTTGGTTCGGTTTTCTTTCGAAGCAGGGCCGGTAATTCCAGACGGACACGGAGGTCCGATCACCAAACGGGATTAGGCTCCCCTCCCGGATGGCGGTGGGTTTACAGGGAGTCGGAAGGCGTCCCAGCACCCGCGGTTTCGTCCTGCGCTTTGGGCGGAGGGAAAAGGGTCTCGAACTCGGCGACGAGGGGGTCTGCCTCCGCCGACCGGCCGATCACCGATTGGAAGAGGATGCGGGTGTGTTCGGGGTGGGTGGTGAAGAGCTCACGGGCAAGGGCGAGCAGGCGCTCGCGAGCCTCGGGGTTTCTTGCGGCGAGCGAACGGGCCAGCATCTGGATGCGCAGGGTGTCGGGGCTTCGGGCGATTAGCGCGAGTTCGAGTTCGTCCAACTTATGGGAAGCATTGGCCAGCCAGTCGGGGCGGCGGCGACGAATCTCGTTGATGCGCTCCAGGGCTTCGTCGGGTTTGCCTTCGGCGAGCGAGGTCTGGTGGAGGGCGAGAAATTCCTCCCAGGAGGCGTGCTGCCGGGGCTTGGTCGCATGCTTGGCGGCGATTTGCGCGGCTTGCGTGTCAAGCGCCGCAGTGATTTGGGCGCGAAAACGGGCGAGGGTCGGCGATTTCGGATACGGGCCTTCGGCAAAGGTGAGCACGCCGTCGGCGGCGCGCCACCTACCGCTTTCGACCAGAGACTCCAGGATGCGAACGTAGGTCGCGCAGGGGAAAAAAGCGTCGGAAATCAGCTCGAGCAAATGCACCTCGGCGCCGGACTCGCCTACGAGGCAAACCTCGGCCTTGGTGCGCCTGGCGGCAAGCCAGGCGCGTTGGGAGGCAGGGACCGTGCCGGCTGGGGCCGCCTCGAGGAGGGCGACTAGGTCGAGAACGGATGCCCAATCGCGGGTTTTTTCCGCCGCTTCGAGGCGGGCGAGCCAGACGGGAGAGAGGGGGAAGCCACGACTTTCCAGTTCCTGGTGCAGGCGCTCCAAGCCGGCCTCGTATCCAATTTCTCCATACTTTTTACAGGCGGTCGGGTAGAGCGCAGGGTCGGCGCCGTGGCGCAGCAGGAGGAGGTTCAGCGCCTCGCCGGCCGCGTCGGCTCGACCGGCGAGGTGTTGCTCGATGACGGCTTGAAGAAAGGGTTCGAATTGGGTGGGGTCGAGCCGGGCCCACTTGCGCAGGCTGTCTTCCATGGACGCGATATCGCCCGCCTGGCGGCTGGCGGCGGCGTGTTGTTTCAGGGCGGTGGTGGACCGGGGATCGAGTGCGATCCAGCGGGCGGCGACATCTCGGGCCTGGTCGGGGAGGCCGGATTTCAGGTGGGCCGCGATCTCGAACTCCATGCGCATCGGATCCGCCTCGGGCAGGCGGGCGGCCAGTTCGAGAACCTCAGGATGGCGATCCAGACGAAGAAGCATCTCGGTTTCCTGAACGTCGAGTTCGCGCAAGGCGTCCCGGGTTTCCGGATCGGAGGTGTCCGCCGTGGCAAGGAGGTGAATCCGGGCTTGGCGCATCAGCGCGGGCAGCTCGGCCTGCAAGTCGGATTGTTCGCCGATCATGCACAGGGTGGCGATGCTCTCCCGTCCCGGGTAGCCGTATTCCAAGCCGTTGCTCAGGATGTCCCATGCCTGAAACATGAATCGGGAGCGGGAAAACAGCTGTGCTAGCACCAGTCGCGACTCGTGGTCGTCGGGGACGCGGGAGAGGCCGGCGCGGAGGAGGCCGAAGCCGGCCGCGCCGCGGCCGGCTTCGAGCGCGTCGCTTGCCTCGGCGAGCATGGCCTCGCCGCGCAGGCGGTCCAGGCTGTCCCAGCGTGTGGGCAAAACCAAATCGAGGTAGCCGATGCGGTTGTATGAGGAGCGGGCGTTGAGTTGGGTGACGATGAACGCGGCGCCGCCCAGGTAGGCCGCGAAGGCCAGGCCCGCGGTCCAGACGAGCGCGCCGCGCAGGCTGACGCGCAACACGGCTTCGTCGTTCGCCGGGTTCGCTCCCTGTTTATGGCGGCGGCGGATATCGCGGTTGGTGCGGGGCGGTTGGGTGAGATTGAACACGCCAAGGCGCCATCGCGCGCCAGGCACTGGTGGGTTGCCCCAAACGAAACGCAGGGAATCAGGTAACATCCGCCCAACTTCGAAGGGAAGTGCGGGGGCGCTCAAGCGGGAGGATGGCCGCGCCAGGCCGGGCGGTTACGTGGAGGTGACGACCGCGTGCCGGCGGGGTGAAATCTGCGACGGGGGACGAAAACGCGCGCAAAAAAAACGCCCGGGGAACGGGCGTTGTCACAAGGCGGCGGATGAAGCGGCGGGGTGCGGCGACCCCGCCCTACAAGGGAGCGGAGTCGCTCCGCTTTACTTCTTCAGCGCGGCGGCGATGCGGGCGAGGGCGGTCTCGACGTTGGCGCGGCTGTTGAAGGCGCTGATGCGCACGTGACCTTCGCCGCACTTGCCGAAGCCGGCGCCGGGGGTGCAGACGACCTGGGCCTCGTTGAGGAGCTTGTCGAAGAACTGCCACGAGTCGGAGCCGGTGTTGATCCAGATGTAAGGGGCGTTGTCGCCGCCGATGCAGCTGAAACCGAGCTTGGTCATGGCCTCGCGGATGAGGGCGGCGTTGCCGAGGTAGTAGGCGACTTTTTCCTTCACCTGGGCCTTGCCCTCGGGGGTGAAGATGGCGGCGGCGGCTTTTTGCACGGGGTAGGAGACGCCGTTGAATTTGGTGGTGTGGCGGCGGTTCCAAAGGGCGTGGACGGAGTGGGCGGCGCCGGCGGCGTCGTAGGCGTGTAGTTTCTTGGGCACTACGGTGTAGGCGCAGCGGGTGCCGGTGAATCCCGCGGTCTTGGAGAAGCTGCGGAACTCGATCGCTACCTCGTCGGCGCCGGGAATTTCGTAGATGGAGCGCGGGATGGCGGGGTCCTGGATGAAGGCCTCGTAGGCGCTGTCGAAGAGGATGATGGCCTTGTTGGCCTTGGCGTAGGCGACCCAGGCGGCGAGTTGTTCGCGGGTGGCGACCGCACCGGTGGGGTTGTTGGGGAAGCAGAGGTAGATGAGGTCGGTGGCCTCGGAGGGGATGGCGGGCACGTAGCCGTTGGCGGGCGTGCATTCGAGGTAGGTGATGCCGGAGTAGCGGCCGTCGAGGTTGGCGCCGGTGCGGCCGGCCATGACGTTGGTATCGACGTAAACCGGGTAAACGGGATCGGGAATGGCGAGCTTCAGTCCCTCGGTGGCGAAGATTTCCTGGATGTTGCCGCAGTCGCACTTGGAGCCGTCGGAGACAAAAATCTCGTCGGCGGAGATGGGGCAGCCGCGGGCGGCGTAGTCGTTGGCGGCGATGGCCTCGCGAAGGAAGGCGTAGCCCTGCTCGGGGCCGTAGCCCTTGAACGTCGCGCGGTGGGCGAGTTCCTCGGCGCCGGCCTTCAGGGCGTCGATGCAGACCTGGGGCAGAGGCTCGGTGACGTCGCCGATGCCGAGGCGGATGACGGGCTTGTCGGGATGGGCGGTGGTGTAGGCCGTCACGCGCTTGGCGATATCGGAAAACAGGTAGCTGGCCTTGAGCTTCAGGTAGTTCTCGTTGATGCGGATCATGGTCGTAGGAAAAGGGTGAAACGCTTGAACAAGAGCCGCGTCGCGCCTTTGTTCAAGCCCGCCGTCGCTTGAAGCGATGTGCGCCCACCCCGATGCAAATCATCCGCTCCGTAACCGAAATGCAGACCCTCGCCGAGGAACTGCGCTCCAAGGG
>CAZOGV010000208.1:0-4498 GCA_964579225.1 uncultured Akkermansia sp.
CGCCGCCCGCCGCCCTCCGCCCGCCCACAAAAAAGCGCCGCACAACCGAACCCCGGCCGACGGCGCCGCCCCTTCCGCACCCGCGTGCGGCTTCGCGTTACTTCGCGTTCTTCTTGTCGCGCTTCGCGGCTTTTTTCTCCGCCGGGGTTTTGAGCGCCTGCTTCTTCGTCTGCTTCTGCGAATTTTGTGATTTGGCCATGATGATAGGTGTCCGTTTGGGTTCCTTGCTCGGGCCGCTTACTTCTTCTTCAAAGCCGCGGCCTTAGCCTTGGTGGCTTGCTGGGCGTTGATGAGGGACTGCTTCTTCTGGCTCACGCCGTCGGCCTTCGACTGTTTTTGCGAGGCCTGCTTCTGATTGGATTTGGGGGATCGGTCGCCCATGGTGGGAGGTTCTTTCGTTGGGTTGTCTCGCCTGCGGAATGTTCGTTTCTCCGCAGACGTAAATCGGTTGTTCCGTAATTCCCGCCCGGTAGCGAGACCCATCGGGAGCCAACGCAAGTCCGCCCTTCCCACCCGCGCCGCCGCCCGGTCATATCACTCGCTCCGCTCGTCCCGCCTCGTGACCACCGACTTCCCCAACCGCGCCGCCGCCTTTGCCATCGGCGAACTCGCCGCCTTCGCCCCCGGCCCCCGCGCCATCGGCGAAGGCGGGGCCGCCGCGCGCTGGCGCATGGAACTCGGCAGCCATTGGCACCGCGAACTCCGCGCCGCCGCCGAAACCGCCACGCCCGAACACCGCCACGAAGTCCCCCTTCGCGGCGCGCTCCTCCACCGCGGCTGGCGCTTCGAACTCGAAGGCCGCCTCGATCAACTCCAAGCCACGCCCGCCGGTCCGCTCATCCGCGAAATCAAAACCACCCTCGAAAAGCTCCCCCGCGACCCCGCCGAACTCCGCGCCGCCCACCCCGCCTACTTCATCCAACTCGGCCTCTACCTCCGCCTCCCGCTCCCCCATCCGTGTAACCCAATAGGTTACACCGCCGCCCCCTCGACACCTAACCCGCTCAACCCCAACACCCACACCGAACCGTGTAACCCATTGGGTTACACCCTTCCGCCCCCCACACCCCCTCTCTCCCCGGAAAAGTGTAACCAAATTGGTTACACTTTTCCGCCCCACTCCGTCCCGCACGAAGCCGCCACCCGCCCGCGCCCCGCCGGCGACCTCGTCTTCGTCGAGGCCGGCACCGGTCTCCAGCAAGTCGTCCCCTTCACCGACGCCGACCAAGCCACCACCGACGCTCACCTCGACCTCGTCGCCGACTTCCTCGAACAACGCCGCGCCGCCCTCGAACGCCTCCGCACCCTGATCTGGCGCCCCGCCTTCGCCACCCCACGCCCCGGCCAGGAAACCATTGTCGCCGACCTCCAAGCCGCCATCGCCCCCGGTTTCGCCGGCGCCCCGCCCGCGCCCGTCGTGCTCGCCGCGCCCACCGGCTACGGCAAAACCGGCGTCCTCCTCGAAGCCGCCTTCTCTCTCCTCCGCTCCGGCCGCGCCGACCGCATCGTTTACCTCACCGGCAAATCCACCGGCCAGCTCCACGTCCAGACCACCCTGCAAACCATGCTCGCCGACGCCCCCGACGCGCTCTCGGCCTGGAACCTTCGCCCCAAACGCGAGCACTGCATAAACGACATCTACCACTGCACCCGCGACCGCTGCCGCTACCTCCACGACCTCCCCCGCCGCTACCGCGACGCCGGCCTCTCCCGCTTCCACCTCTTCCCCGCCGACGCCCGCGACCTACCCGCCCTGCGCTCCGCCGGCCTCGCCGCGCAAATCTGCCCCTACGAAATCGCCCGCGCCGCCCTCCCCGCCTGCTCCGTCTGGCTCGGCGACTTCAACTACCTCTTCGCTCCCGCCAATCGCGGCGTCTTCATCGACCAACCCACCTGGGACCCCGCGCGCACCCTCCTCATCATCGACGAGGCTCACCACCTCCCCTCCCGCGTCGCCGACGCCCATTCCCACTCCCTCTCCGCCGAAGAACTTCACCTCCTGCTCGCCGAGCTCCCCGACGGCACCGCCCGCCCCCTGCGCCGCGCCCTCGACGCCCTCTGGCGCTTGCTCGCCGCCCTGCCCGCCGCCGACGCCCTCGACCTCGACTCCGAGGACGACCTCGCCGCCGCCCTCCGCACCACCTCCGATCTCCTCGCCAAACACCCGCCCGACACCGCCGCGCTCCCGCCCCCCGCCGCCGACCTGCTCTTCCGCCTGCCCGGCCTGCTCGCCTGGCTCGAAGACCACACCCTCGAAAAACTCCTCTGGTCCCCCCGCGCCGCCGAGGCCCGCTTCACCTGCCTCGACGCCGCGCCCGTAATTGGAAAACAACTACAAGCCTTCGCCGCCGTCATCCTCGCCACTGCCACGCCGCCGCCGGTCGATGTTTTCGCCGCCAACCTCGGACTGTCAGCCTCCGCCAATTCCGACCCATTGGGCATTGGTCATTCGTCATTGGTCATTCTCCAGCCCGCCGCTCCCTGGCGCGCACACGCCTACGACGTCGCCCTCGACCTTCGCGTGGACACCACCTTCCGCCAACGCGAACGTCACCACCCGACCACCGCCGCCACCCTCGCCAAGCTCCGCGAAGCCTCGCCCGCCGCGCCCGTCGTCGCGTTTTTCCCCAGCTACGCCTACGCCGAAAAAATCCTCCGCATCCTCGACGACACCCACCCCGGCCTGCGCTGCGCGCTCCAACCCCGCGCCGTCGATCTCGCCGGCCAGTCCGCCTGGATCGACGAGCAACTCGCCCTCGCCGACATCCTCTGCTTCGTCCTCGGCGGCAGCTTCGCCGAAGGCATCGACCACCTCGGCGGCCGCATCAGCCACGCCCTCGTCGTCGGCCCCGCCCTGCCCGAGGTCAACGCCCTGCAACGCGCCCGCCAGGCCGTCCTCGCCCGCGCCACCAACGACACCGAAGCCTTCCGCCGCACCTACCTCGTCCCCGGCCTGCAAAAAGTAAACCAGGCCCTCGGCCGCCTCGCCCGCGCCCCTGGCCAACACTGCCGCGTCATCCTCCACTGCCGCCGCTTCGCCGACCCCGCCTACGCCTCCCTGCTCGCCCCCGAATACCAATTCGGTCAACACCTCCTCGAAGACGCCGACCTCGCCGCCTGGCTGGCACGCGCCTAAGCCCACCTCTCACATGCGCGCCCTCGTCCCCGCCCTCGCCCTCTCCGCCCTTTGGCTGGCGCCGCTCCCTTCGTCAGCCGCCTCAACAGAAGCCGACCTGCCGCCCGCCATCGCCTTTCTCCCCGACGCCAATCCCTACCGTCCGCTTCTCGTCCAACTTCACCGCCTCCCCTCCGACCAGACCGCGTCGCTCAACACCTGGCTTCGCGCCGCCGAGCACGACCCGACCCTCGTCCCCGACGAACCCACCGCCGCACTCCTGCGCGAAGTCACCCGCACCATCGCGACCATCCCGCCACCCGCGCCCGACGCCGAACTCTGGCCCGTCTATGCCCCCGCCGGCGCCTCCGACACGCCCGATACGCTGCTCACGCCGTCCTTTCAGAATCTACGCCAAATCAGCCAGCTCGCCAGCATCGGAGCCCGCCAGCTTCCGCCCGACGAAAGCAGCGCCGCCTACCTCGGCCTCGCCCGCCTTGGCCGCAGTCTCCGCACCGACGAAGGCACGCTCATCCACCACATGATCGGGATCGTGCTCGAAGACCAAACCCGTCGCGCCGCCGCCACCCGCCTCAACGATTTTTCCGCCGACTCCCTCAGCCAACTGCTCGACCTCTGGAACACCCTCACGCCCGCCCGCGAAGGCCTCGCCATGTTCGACGGCGAACTCGTCTTCATGGAAAGCAGCCTGCGCCGCGATTTCCTGCCCGCGCTCAAAAATCTGGAGACCGAACTCAAATCGTCCGCCTCTTCCTCCGCCGACTCCGACGCCGCCCCGGCCACGTTTACCCGCGGCCTCCGCCTCAGCGGCATCGCCGTTCTCGGTCGCGGCGAAACCTGGATCTCGTTCGAAAACGAACTCACCGGCAAATACCTCCGCCTTCGCAGCGGCGAAACCGTCGAAGGGCTTACCCTTGTCTCGGTCGATTTCCCCAACGGCCGCGCCCGCCTCCGCCACGCCGAAGGCGAAGCCGTGCTCGATCTTCGGGCCAAACGCATCACCGAGATGCACTCCCTCGCCCGCCTGAAAGAAACCTACGCCGCCGTTCTTGGCGACGACGAAGCCACCGCCTATCTCGATCAACTCGTTCGCGACCTTCGCGCCCATCCCGACGGCGCCGAAGGATATCTGCGCGACATCCTCCATAACAACGAGCGCGCCATCGCCCACACCGTGACCGAAGCCCGCAAGGCCAAACTTGCTGACATCCAACCCTGGCCCGAACTCGAACAAAGCCACGTCTTCGTGAAAATGGCCTACGGCGCCTACCCGAAACTCGTCCGCAGCTCCCTCGAAAAATCCACCGCCGAGCAGATGTTCCTCTCCGCCCTCCAACTCCGCCGCGCCGCCCTCGGCGGCCC
>CAZOGV010000209.1:0-4494 GCA_964579225.1 uncultured Akkermansia sp.
CTGCTTTATCAGCTCTACTATTAATCGTCGCGAAAGTTTTGGCATGTAGCCCGCTTCGTGAGAAGCGGGATTCTTGCAAGCGCCGCACCCTTTTGTCCCGCCTCTCACGAGGCGAGCTACGTCCAATCCCGGAATCCGGGTTTGACGGAGCGGCGGCATCCTCGTCGCCGCTCCGTTCCAATCCTTTCGCAACGATTTATACAGCCCCTAAAATCGGCCGCCTGCGACGACGAATATCCTGATTCCCGATCATCGGATGCGGGTAAACACCCATAAACACGGATTGGCTTTCCGATTTTTTACTGTCTGCTATCTACATGCCCCAAGCTCAGGACCCCTCTTCTTTTCCCGACCCCAAGCGAGACGATAACTTGAGACGACCTGTGCCATCGGTTCGAGGTTGGAAACGTCTACTTCCTTTTCGGTTCCAACGCACAAACCGAGGGACGCACCTGCGAATCGCTTGGAAAAAGGCCGTTCTGTCTCTTGTTCTGTTAATTGGTCTTGGCTGGTCCTCCCTGGCTACCGGGGCTTACCTTTTCGTCAAATACCGGCGCGGTTTTCCGGAAGTGAACTTCGTGCACATGCTTCTGTATCCAATTAAAAAAGAAGCATATAGAGCCTCTCGGGGCGATTTTCTTGTCGCCGAAGGTGAAAAACTGCTTTCCGCGCAAAAGCACCAACAAGCCTTCGGAAACTTTGCCGCCGGACTCTCCCTTTCCCCTAGTAATCGGGAAGGGCGCTTCCGGCTTTCGCAATTTTACGCCTTCCGCGAACGTCCTGATCGCGCAGAACGCCTCTTGGTGGATGGGCTTACCTACCACGCCCAAGACAAGGAATATTTGCAGGCCGTTTTCGCGTTTCTTCTCCAACAGCAGTCCGATTTCGAACTCATCGGCATCACGGAGAAACTGCTTGCCGCCGCTCCGGTGAAGCCTCCCGTCGACGATCGCGTGCACTTCGTCGTCATTGCCCAGGCAGTCGCGCTATTTTATCGGGGGAACTACGACGAAGCCGAAGCCCTGCTCGCCAAATACGAGGTGCAGAATTCGCCTGACGCCAAGCTACTCCAGATCCGAATCGACTGGGAGCGCGGCGAGCGAGAAACCGCGCTCGCCAAACTCGCGACGCTTTCTTCCCTGGCACCGGATAACGAAGAAATCTACGCGCAATACACCGCCTACTTGCGCGAAATAGGGCGGGACGGGGAAATGCGCCGCCTCGCCCTTCTTCATCAGATCGCGCACCCCGACCGCCCCCGACCCCGGATCGACCTGCTCTACCTGTATTCAAAATCTGGAGACGAGATCCGCGTGCAGCGTGGTGTCGCCGAAATCTTCGACGATTTCAGCGACAACGCCAACACCCTCGTCGCCCTTGCCGACTTCGCCGCCAACACAGGCCGCCCCGAACTGGCACGCCGTATCTATGAGCACAACAAAGAGCGCCACCTTGCCTGGGAGGGCCCGGCACTGATGACGGTCGAAGCTCATGTGGTGGCCAAACAATACCGCCAAGCCCTTGCCGCTTGCGACCAACTCGTGAAGGAAAACCCCGAATGGGGCAAACGCTTCCAGTTCGTCTTTAACGGGCTTCAGGCCATCGCCAACTTCGGTCTGAACGACGAAGAAGCCACCAGTCTTTTTCTCGGCAACTTTCTCAACCAAAAAAATTTGCGCGTCGAGAATCTAGTCGCCGTCTCCAACCGCTTTATCTCCATCGGAGCCAATCGCCAGGCCCGTCAGGTTCTTGCCCAGGCTGTCAAAACCGACCCTCTGAATCAAGGTGCCCTCATCAGCCTAATCCGCATCGACCTGGACGCCGGCAACGCCGACACCGTCGCCATCCACCTGCGCACGCTGATGACCATGCGCAAGCCGCCGCGCGACCTGCTCCAGAGCGCCTCCGAAAAGCTGGGCCGCGACCGCTTTCTCTTTGCTCCCGGCCGCGCCAAACTGCTCGACGAACTACAAACCAACATCGGCGGCTGAGGTCAGCCCGCGCCGCCGATACCTGCATCGTCCAGCGCCGCGAGCAAGCGCGTGTTTCCCACCTCAGTGCCCACCGTGACCCGCAGCCACTCCGGCATGCCGTAGGGCTTCATCGGGCGCACGACCACGCCGCGTTTCTGCAACTCCGCGAACCCGCGCGCCCCATCGCCCACCTTCACGAGCAAAAAGTTCGCCACGCTCGGCACCCACTCCAAGCCGCGCCGGTTGAATTCGGCCTCGAGGCGGCGCCGCCCGGTCGTGTTCACCTCGCGCGCCTTCGCCGTGAATTCCGCGTCGTCCAGCGCGCCGACCGCCGCCGCCTGCCCGATCGCGTTCACGTTGAACGGCTGGCGCACGCGATTGAGCAACGCCGCCAGTTCGGGCGCGCAGTAACCGTAGCCGACGCGCAGCGCCGCCAACCCGTAGATTTTGGAAAAGGTGCGCAGGCAGATCACCTTGCGCCCTTCGGCGATTAGCGGACGCAGGTCCGGCGGGCTTTCCAGATACTCCGCATAAGCCTCGTCGAACACGAAAACCACGTGCTCCGGAAGCGCGCGCACGAACGCCGCGATCTCCTCCGCCGTGTTCGCCGTGCCGGTCGGATTGTTCGGGCTCGGCAGAAAAACCAGCTTGGTGCGCGGCGTGATCGCGCGCGCCAGCGCGTCGAGGTCGTGGCGATGCGCGACCAACGGCACCTCCACCGGTGTGGCGCCGAAGAGCAACGCCACCAGCTTGTAAACGATGAAGGCCGGCGCGCCCATGACCACCTCGTCGCCGGGCCGCAAAAACACGTGCCCGAGCAGCTCCAGAATCTCGTTGGAGCCGTTGCCGACCACGAACTGCTCCGCCGCGAGCCCGTGATGCGCCGCGAGCTTTTGCCTTAACACGACGCAGCCGCCGTCAGGATAAAGTTCACCCTGCGCGAGCGCCTTGGTTGCCGCCGCGATGCCGCGCGGCGAGGAGCCGAGGGGATTTTCGTTCGAGGCCAGCTTCACGATGCCGGCGGGATCAAGCCCCAGCTCGCGCGCCACATCCTCGATGGGCTTGCCGGGTTCATAGACCGGCTGGCTGAGCACGCTGGGATTCACGAGGGCGGACAAGTTCATGCGGGGGAAAAATCGGGCGAGAAGAAAAACGACTCGGTTGTGCGCGTATGGTTGCGCGAAGCGGCGGACGCGCCGGCTCAGCGCAAGGCCACCGGCTTGTCGAGCACCTCACGCAACACCATCGCGCGACGCAACGCGCGGGGACTGCGCAGTTCGGACGCCAGCGAGGGGAAACCCGTCGCCGCGCGGGGCGCGACGGCCGCAGCAGCAGCCGTCTGGCGCTGGGTGGTAAACGTCGTCGAGGCCAGACGCCGCGTCTCGCGCCGTTGCTCATCGAGACGCTCCATCTGCTCGGCCAGTTTGCGCTGCCGCTCGATCGCGGCGGAATCGTCATGCGCGAACGCGTCCGACCGCAAAGGCGGCGGCGCGGCGCGTTCGTGGACCGGCTCGCGAAACACCACCTCTCGCTCCGCCAACACAGGCGCAGGCACGGGCATCGGCGGCGGCGGTGCGATTTCGCCGCGTCGCTCGGCGATCTTGCGACGAATCTCCTCCTGAATGCGGCGCACGCGCTCAGCCTGCTCGGGATCGGTGCCGTCCCGCGAACTCGGAGCGAGCTCGCGCTGCTGCGTTGCTCGACGCTCCGGAACGCCGTCGCCATCATAGTCGGCATCCTCGCCGGCTTTTTCACGCGCGCGTTGATTCAGCCAGTAGGCGATCACGCCGGCGGCGACGAAGAGTATTTGAATCCAGTCCATTTTGGGTGGGCGCGATGCGCGGTTCGCCTTAGGCGGCGGGCTCGTCCTCGGCGAGCAGTTCCATGGCCGCTTCGTAATCCTCGTCGGCCACGTCCACCTTGACGCCGCCCACCGCCAGCGCGGCGAGCCAGTCGAGCGTCACCATGTATTCATCGCGCACATACGCCGCGATGCCGCTGCCCTCCAGACGCGAGCGCAGAAAATGCGCCTGGTCGGCATGGTTGAAGGCGGCGACGGTGCGCATGGTGAACAGGGCTCGTTTTAGGATTTAGCCGCTTGGGATTTAGGATTTTCCGGCCTGCGGCCGTCCTTACTTTTTATCGTCGGTGCCGATGGCTTTGCGCATGGAGGTGTCGGCCTGGATGTTTTCCATCTTGTAGTAGTCCATCACGCCCAGACGTCCGGTGCGGAATGCCTCGGCGACGGCGCGCGGCACCTCGGCCTGCGCGCGCACGACCTCGGCCTGCATCTCCTGCACCTTGGCCTTCATTTCCTGCTCGAGCGCGACGGCGGCCGCGCGGCGGATTTCGGCCTGCGCCTGCGCCATGTTCTTGTTGGCCTCGGCCTGGGCTTCCTGGAGTTTCGCGCCGACGTTCTCGCCGACGTCCACGTCGGCGATGTCGATCGAAAGAATTTCAAACGCGGTGCCCACGTCGAGACCGCGCTTGAGCACGACCTTCGAGATGGCGTCGGGGGATT
>CAZOGV010000210.1:0-4406 GCA_964579225.1 uncultured Akkermansia sp.
ACGCCGATAGGCGACGCGGCGGGGTGCGGCGACCCCGCCCTACACGGCCTCAGCTCCGGTAGTCGGCGTTCTCGCTCACGTATTCGTGGGTGAGATCGCCACCGAGCACCGTCGCCTCGGTCGTGCCCGCGCCGCCGCCGAGATCGACCTCGATCTCCACGCAGCGTTCGTGCGGCGGAAAATCCACTGGCGGCGCGTAGCCGCCGTTTGCGTCGGGTTGGCTCTGGTAGAGCTCGGCCGACTTGAGATGGGCGATTAGCGCGGCCTCTTTTTCGTAGTTCAGGCGGAAGGCTCCGTCGGCGAAAATTTCCTCGCCGCCGATGCGCGCGCGCAGGCGCGAAAGATCGAGGTCGAGACCGGCCGCGCCGACGTGTTTGCCGATGGCCTGGACGAGGCGGCCCACGTTGGGGTCGTTGCCCGCCATGGCGCATTTGAAGAGCGGGGCGTTGACGATGGCCTTGCCGAGCGAGACAGCGACGGCGGCGTCGGGCGCGCCCGAGACGCGCACGCGGAGCACGTGGCGCACGCCCTCGCCGTTGCGGACGACGTCCTCGGCGAGGTCGGAGCAAACGGCGCGCAACGCGGCCTCGAAGGCGGCGAGGTCGGGGCAGGGGACGAGGGCGGAGGAGACGAGCGCGACGGTGTCGGACGTGCTCGTGTCGCTGTCGATCGAGATGCGGTTAAAGGTCTCGCCCGCGACGCGCGAGAGCAGGGCGCGCAGCTCGGCGCGCGGCACCGCTAGATCGGTGAGCACATAGACGAGCATGGTGGCGAGGTTGGGCTCGATCATGCCCGCGCCCTTGGCGATGCCGACCACGCGGCCGGCTCCGACCGTAGCGTAGCGAATTTTTGGATACAGATCGGTCGTCACGATGCCCTCGGCGGCGGGCAGGATGGAGCCGGCGGCGAGCGAGGCGGCGGCCTGGGGCAGCGCGGCGGCCATGGCCTCGACGGGCAGGCCCCAGCCGATGACGCCGGTGGAGCAGGGCAGTATCTCGGTCGGGGCGAGGCCGAGCAGTTTTGCGGCCTCGGCGCAGAGGGTCTCGCTGGCCTCGACGCCGCCGGGGGCGCAGACGTTGGAGATCTTGTTGTTGATGAGAATGGCGCCGAGCTTCGGTTCGGCGAGGCGGCGGCGGCCGACGATGACGGGCGCGCCGGGGAAGGCGTTTTTGGTGAACACGGCCGCGAAGTCGGGCGTGGGCGTGTCGAGGGCGATGAGCGTGAGCGTCATCTTGGAGGGCTTGGGGGCCTCCTTGGGGGTGAACTCGAAGCGCGTGGTGCCGACGCGGAAGCCCCGGGGGAGGGCGGCCTGCTCGGCGAGCCAGGCGCGGTGGGAGTCGCGGGACGGGAAGGTATTGTCGGTGCTGGGCACGGGCCGACAACTGAGGCCGCGCGCCGGGAAGTGAAGGCGATTTTGGCGGCGTCGCGGCGATGTCGCGCGGCGGTGGCAAGGAGCGGCGACACTCTTGTCGCCGGGTCGGGGCGCAGCGGAGAGGCGGGAGAGCGAGATGAAAAACCGGCGACAAGAGTGTCGCCGCTCCTTGGGGTGCCGCCGACTACTCGGCCGCGAAGAGGAAATACGCGACGACGGCCGCGATGTAGAGGGTGAGGCCGGTGAGCAGGAGGCAGAGTTCGGCGAAGAAGAGGCGCGTTTTGCGGTCGCGGTGGCAGACGATCTGGGCGAGCAGCGCGGCGTCGTCGCCGTCGGGCGGGGCGCGGAACTGCGTCACCCACTTGATGCGCAACGAGCCGCCGAGGATGAGCAACATCGACGCGAGCACGAAGACCAGCCCGGCCGCCATGGCGTAGCGCTGAAAAGGGCCGGCGGCCGCGATGCGCGGGCCGGAGAAACCGGTGATGGTGAGCGCGAGGGTGGCGACGGTGAGCAGGAGCTGCGCGCGGGTCTGGAGCACGTTGAACTGCTGCGTGAGCATATCGAGTCCGCCCTTGAGACCGCCGCCGATGGCGAGCAGGTGGCGCGACTCGGAGTGGTGGACGGACTCGGGGTGTTCGGGCGCGGGAGGATTCATGCCTAAGATCGGACTGTATTTGAAAATCAACTACGCGCCGCGTCGGAACGCGGTGTCGCCGCCGGCGACGGCGAGGCGGATGCTCTCCAGGTTTTCGCGCATCAGCGCGCCCATGGACTCGCAGGCGAGGTATTCGCGACGGCCGTAGTGCTCGGCGAGCGATTCACGGAGCTGGTGGATGTGCTCGGGCGGGGCGAGCGGATCGGCCGACATGGCGTTGAGCAGGAGGGCGAGGCGTTCGTCGATAATGGCGGCGCGCTGGAGCATGAGCACCTGCTCCTCGCGCTGGTATTGGCGCGCGGTCTCGATGCGAAGGTGTTTGGCGCAGAAGAGGGCGAGGGGGGCGTTGTCCTTGAAAAACTGCGGTTTGTAGAGATTGAGCCGGCCCTCGTAGCTCTGCTGATCGAAGTCCATCGCGCGCACGCGAATCTGCGCGTCCTCGAAGTCGGGCGTGACGACGACGACGAAGTTGTAGGCGCGCATGTCGCCGAGCAGCCTCACGAAGCAGCGTTCGTTGAACTTCACGAGTTCCTTGGCGAGGCGGATGGGGCTGATCTCGGGGCTGTGCAGCCAGCGATCGATGAACTCGTTGCCCGGGATGCCGGCGATGTGTTCCTCGACGAGCGTGGTGCCGCAGGTGAGGTAGTTGAGGCGGTTGGGCGAAAGCAGATGCTCGAGCTCGAGGCCGTAGATGCGCGAGGCGTCGCCTTTTTTGACGTAAAAGTGGTCGGGGTTGTCGTTGTAGGCGTTGACGATGCGGATGCGGAAAGGCGCGGAGTTGCCGAAGGCGCAGAAGTCGATGCGGTCGATGTAGAGGTGCTGCATGACCGACAGGTCGCCATCCACGCGCAGGATGGCGTAGATGCGTTTCAGGTCTTCGTGCAGGGCCTGCATGTCGAGGCGTTCGTAGAAGACGCTTTCCCAGAGCGTGGGTTTGCCGAGGCGGTCGGAGAGCGGGATGGAGTCGGAGAAACGGCGCAGGCGCTCGTAGGTGACGGGCAACTCGCGCTCGCGGCGTGTGCGCCGCAAGTAGGAGCGGAGGGCGTCGCCCACGGGGAAGGCGGGCTTTTTCTGCTGCTGGCGGGGAGCGTCGGGCGATTCGCGTTCTTCGGGCGTCACGCTCGCGAGGCTGTGCGCAGGCGGGGCGCGGCGAAAGGCGAAAGGCGCGCCGACAGCACAAAACCGTTTATTAGCCCGCCTCACGTTCGGCATGAGCACGTTTGCGGGAAATTGAGATTGGCCCGCGCCCGCTCCGCCACTAGCACTTGCTCTTTACCTTTCTCCATATGCCCAAGACGCACTCCGACATCGGACTCATCGGCCTCGCCGTGATGGGTCAAAACCTCGCCCTCAACATCGCCGACCACGGCTTCCAGATCTCGGTTTACAACCGCACGGTCGAGAAGACCGACAAGTTCGTCGCCGAAAATCCCTCCACCCCCGGCGGCCTCATCGGTTCCAAGACCCTCGAGGAGTTCGCCCAGTCCCTCTCCCGCCCCCGCAAGGCCATCATCCTCGTTCAGGCCGGCAAGGCCACCGACGCGGTGATCGACGGTCTCACCGCCGTGTTTGAGCCCGGCGACATCATCATCGACGGGGGCAACGCCCTCTGGACCGACACCATCCGCCGCGAAAAGGCGCTTAAGGAAAAGGGCTTCCTCTTCATCGGTTCCGGCGTGTCCGGCGGCGAAGAAGGCGCGCGTTTCGGCCCGTCCCTCATGCCCGGCGGCGACAAGGCCGCGTTCAAGCACCTCGAGCCCATCTGGAAGGCCATCGCCGCCAAGGTGGACAAGAAGACCGGCAAGCCGATCATGGGCGCGAAGCCCGGCAAGCCCGTCAAGGGAGGAGTGCCCTGCACCACCTACATCGGTGAGAACGGCGCCGGCCACTACGTGAAGATGGTCCACAACGGCATCGAGTATGGCGACATGCAGATGATCTGTGAGGCCTACGAACTCATGAAGGGCCTGCTCGGCCTGAAGCCCGCCGAGATGGGCGCGATTTTCTCCCAGTGGAACAAGGGCGCGCTCGACAGCTTCCTCGTCGAGATCACCGCCGACATCCTCAAGCAGAAGGACCCCGTCACCAAGAAGCCCTTCGTCGATATCGTCCTCGACACCGCCGGCCAAAAGGGCACCGGCAAATGGACCTCGGTCAACGCCCTGGACATGGGTGTGCCCGCCCCGACCATCGCCGAGTCCGTCTTCGCCCGCTGCCTCTCCGCCATCAAGGAAGAGCGCGTCGCCGCTTCGAAGATCCTCAAGGGCCCGAAGATCAAGAAGGTCTCCCCCGCCAAGAAGAAGGAGCTCATCAAGGCCATTCACGACGCCCTCTACTGCTCGAAGATCTGCTCCTACGCGCAGGGCTTCCAGCTCA
>CAZOGV010000211.1:0-4349 GCA_964579225.1 uncultured Akkermansia sp.
CAACGAGGGGCTGGCGTTTCATCTGCATCTTTTTCACCGCACCTCGGCGGCGCGCGAGGCGATCTCGATTCGCGAGTTCAGCGCCACGCATGTGCAGACGCTGCCGTTTATCCGCGATTTTTTCGACTACGGAAAACTCGCCAATCTGGGTTCCTTGCGCTCCTCGCTCGGCTACGCGGGGTTTCGTCTGCATTATCCGCTCAACCGTCCGGACGTGTTCGACGAGTTGATTGTGTTTCACGGCGCGTCCTATTTTCGCGCGCTGGGCGCCGGGCAAATCTACGGATTGTCGGCGCGTGGTTTGGCGGTGAATTCCGGCGTGATTGGCGAGCCGGAGGAGTTTCCCGTGTTCACGGATTTCTGGATCGGCAAGCCCCGCGCCGGAGCGACCACGATGAAAATCTACGCGTTGCTCGACAGCAAGAGCGCGGCGGGAGCCTACGAATTTACGGTGCGGCCGGGGCGCCCCACGACGATCGATGTGCGGGCGCGTTTGTTTGCACGGGAAAACATGGCGCTGCCGGGTCTGGCTCCGCTGACCAGCATGTTCTGGTTCGGCAAAAACGCGGACCGGCCCCAAGGCGATCCACGGCCGCAGGTCCATGATTCCGACGGGCTTCTTTTGCACACCGCCGATGGCGCGCAAATCTGGCGGCCTCTTCAGAATCCGGGCGTGATTTTAAACACGGATTTGCCGGCGGAAAAATTGGTGCGTTTCGGTCTGGTGCAACGCGAGCGCGCCATCGCGGCCTACGAGGATTTCGAGGCGCGCTATCATGAGCGCCCCAGCGCCTGGATAGAGCCGACAAGCGATTGGGGCGAAGGGCGCGTGCGCTTGGTGGAGCTGCCGACTCGCGATGAATACGGCGACAACATCGTCGCCTACTGGGTGCCGGATCAAAAGCCCGAGGTCGGCAAGGCGTATGATTTTTCCTACCGCATGGTGTGGTCGCTCGACCAGCCCGGTGACGACAAGATGGCCCGCGTGTTGTCCACGCGCATCGGCCATTTGCCCGGCGGCGGTTGGGGGCAGTTGTTCTGGATCGATTTCGCGGGCGCGGGTCTGGCGCAGCTGACGCCGCCCGAGTTGGCGGCGAAGATAGATATCGGACCGGGCGCGAAGCTGCGCCACCAAACCCTGATTCGCCATCCCGGGATAGATGGCTGGCGGGTGGCGCTTCAGATCGAAGGCGTGAATCCTCCGGCCGAGGGCGAAAGAGCCAGGCCGGTCGAGCTGAAGGTGCGTTTGCGCGACGGCTACGAACCGGTTTCCGAGACCTGGGTTTACACCTGGCAGCCATGACCACCCCGTCTTATCCGCCCGGCGCGGCTTCCAGGCCGTCTCTACCGGTCATACCCGATGGCACCGACCAGGCTTGGGACGAGGCGTTCTCGCGGGTCGAGAGCTACCTGCGCGCGCACCAGATCGACAGTCGTCTGGTGTTGAACCGGCTGGCCTTCGAGATCGTCAGCGCGGCTCGTGGCAACGCCGCCGCGGCGGGTTTCGCCGCGAACGTGGACGCGGTTGCGCTGGCCATGCGCGAGGCGGAGCGCCGGACGAACGCGTGGTTTCGCGACGTGCTGGGCGACGCGGTCGATCCGGAGGACGAACGCCTGGGCACGCGCGGGCGCATCGCGCTCGTGCTGGCCGACGTGCCGGCGCGGTGGCCTGGGCATTTTCTGTCCGCCACGCGGTTGCCCGCCGAGTTGGTGGAGGCGATGCGCGCGGCCTATATCGAGGCCGGACCCGAGATGGAACTCACCCGCATGGTGCCGCGCCCGATGGATTTCGGCCCCATCGCGAATGTGGCCGACGAGGCCTGGAAGACCTTCGCCCGGTGGCCGCTGCTGCGCGCCATCATCGGCTGGCTTTTGTTCATCGGCCTGCTCGCCGCGTTGTGGTGGGCGACGCATTGAGCGCCGAACTCCGGAACCACGCCGTATCCATATTTCTGCTACGAATAAAATTCCATGAGCGACATCCGTTTTGATCCCGCCCGGTTGGACGGCACCCGCATCGCGCGACGGCGCATCCTTGTCGCGACGCTGACCCTGCTGTTGACCGGTCCGGCGGTGCTGTTGATGGCCGATCTGCACTGGCGCGTGGGCGCGATCGACGGGTTGAAGATTCTGCACCTCTTCCTGTTCACGGTGCTTTTTTCGCTCGTGGCGTTCGGCGCGGTGCAGGCGACCATGGGTTTTTTTTGTCGCCGGGGCGGCGGCGACACGAATCGCATCATGGAAACGCTTTCGCCCGAGGACGAGGCCCGGGCGGTGGATGCGCCGACGGCGATCGTGATGCCGATTTTCAACGAGGACACCTCCCGCATCATGGAGGGCCTGCGCGTCATCTACCGATCGCTGGAGGCGACCGGGCAGTTGGAGGCCTTTGATTTTTTCATCCTGAGCGACACGACGAATCCGAACCGCTGGATCGAGGAGGAGTCGGCCTGGGTCGCGTTGACGAGGCAGCTCGGCGCGCGCGGGCGGATTTTTTATCGGAAGCGGCGCGTCAATTTGAACAAGAAGGCCGGCAACCTCGCCGACTTCTGCCGCCGTTGGGGTAAGCGCTACCGCTACATGGTGGTGCTCGACGCCGACAGCATCATGACGGGCGACTCCATCGTGAAGCTGGTGCGTCTGATGGAGCGCAACGCCGGCGCGGGCATCATTCAGACCGTGCCGCGTTTGGTGAACGGCGAGACGGTGTTCGCGCGTTTGCAGCAATTCGCGTCGCGGCTTTACGGGCCGGTTTTCGCGGCGGGTCTGAATTACTGGCAGCAAGGCGAGGCCAACTATTGGGGGCATAACGCGATCATTCGCGTGGCGCCGTTTATCGAGCATTGTTCCCTGCCGGATCTCCCCGGGGCGGAACCCTTTGGCGGGCGCATTTTGAGCCACGACTACGTCGAGGCGGCGCTGATGCGGCGCGCGGGGTGGTCGGTGTGGTTGGCGGTGGATATGGAGGGCAGCTACGAGGAGTGCCCGGGCAACCTGATCGATTTCGCGAAGCGCGACCGGCGCTGGTTGCAGGGCAACTTGCAGCATGCGTGGCTGGTAACGGCGCGCGGTCTGCACGCGGCGAACCGGCTGCATCTCGCGCTAGGCATCCTGGCGTATCTGGCGTCGCCGCTTTGGTTGTCGTTTCTGGTCGTTTCGTCGGTGATCGCGTGGCGTTACGCGGCGACCGGTCTCACTCCTTTGCCGGTGGACAGCTTCGCGCAATACCTGCGGCTGGATTTCAATTCGCAGGCGCTGTTGTTGTTCGCGGGCACGATGGGCTTGTTGTTTTTTCCAAAGGTGCTCGCGCTGCTGGATCTCCGGCGGAGGCCGGGCGAGGCCGCGCATTTCGGCGGCTGGCCCAAGGTGATAGGCAGCGTGATCACGGAGACGGCGATCTTCACTTTGATGGCTCCTGTGCTGATGCTGTTTCACACCAAATTCATCGTTTTGACCTTGAGCGGAAAGGGCGTGGCCTGGGTCGCCCAGCGCCGAGGCGCGGATGGCGATCCGGAGTGGCGCGAAGCCATCTTGACGCATGCCGGGCACACGGTGGTCGGGTTGGGGTGGGGGAGTTTTGCGCTGTGGATAAACCCGGCCTTCGCAGCCTGGATGTCCCCCATCCTTTTGGGCATGATAAGCTCCATACCCTTGTCGCTGGTCACCGGGCAGTTGGCCGCCGGCCAGTTTGTCAGACGGCGGGGCTTGTTTGTAAGCCCGGAGGAGTCCAACCCGCCGCCAGAGTTGCCTCGCCTAGCGCGCAATCTGGAGGCCTGCGCTCGCCATACTCCGCCACTGCCGGAACTCGCCGCCGACTATGGCCTCATGCAGGCGGTGTTGGATCCGTATGTGAACGCGGTGCACCTGGCCCTGCTACGCGAACGTGACCAGCCGGCGGTGGTCGAGGGGCGTTTCGCACCCTTGCGCGCGAGGCTTTTGCGTGACGGTCCGGCCGCGCTTTCGTCCAAAGACAAGCTGGCCCTCTTGCTCGACGCCGACTCGATGAGCGAGCTGCATCGAGATTTATGGTCGATGCCGGCCGATCGTTTGGCCGGGTGGTGGCGCACGGCGATCCGGGCCTACAACGTGATCGCTCCAGCACCGCAAACGGCACTCTATCGGTAAGGGTTCGTAAATAAATAACTGGCTCAACCTGACACCTGACACGTTCTTTAGGCCGCTGGCCGTGTTGCGCTATCGGTTACAGCCCGCGCGGAGATGCGCCCTCAAGCGCGCCTTGCCGGCGACCAAAATCTCCGCGCCAACTTGTGACACCGACTTGTGACACTTATTAATCGTCGCGAAATTTTTGGCATGTAGCCCGCTTCGTGAGAAGCGGGATTCTTGCA
>CAZOGV010000212.1:0-4315 GCA_964579225.1 uncultured Akkermansia sp.
TCTCCCTTGACTCCCCCCCTCCCCCCCCTAGCCTGCCGCGCCCTTTTACTCCGGCATGGCTAACGATCTTAAACACACTCTCAGCCTCCCCAAGACCGACTTCCCCATGCGCGGGGATCTGCCGAAGCGCGAACCCGCCCGCCTCGAGGCCTGGGAAAAGCTCGATCTCTACGCCGCCATCCAGAGCCGCCGCACCGCGCAAAACGCCCCCGCCTTCGTCCTCCACGACGGCCCGCCCTTCACCAACGGCGACGTCCATATCGGCACCGCCCTGAACAAATCGCTCAAGGACATCACCCTTCGCTACAAGTCCCTGCGCGGCTTCCGCACCCCCTACGTCCCCGGCTGGGACTGCCACGGCCTCCCCATCGAGCAAAAGGTCGCCAAAGAAATCCAGGCCTCCGGCCAAAGCCTCTCCACCGCCGAGATGCGCTCCCGTTGCGACGCCTTCGCCGAGGGCTGGATCAAAAAACAGACCACCTCCTTCAAACGCCTCGGCGTCCAGGCCGACTGGGCCAACGAATACAAAACCAAGGCCCCCGCCTTCGAAGCCGACATCCTCCGCACCTTCGCCGGCTTCGTGGAGCAAGACATCGTCTATCGCTCCAAAAAACCCGTTTACTGGAGCATCCCCTTCGAGACCGCCCTCGCCGAGGCCGAGATCGAATACGCCGAACACACCTCCATCGCCATCTGGGTAAAATTCCTCGTGCCCGTCGCCGAGGGCCTGAAATTCGGCCTCCCGACCGACAAGCCCCTCAGCGTCGTCATCTGGACCACCACTCCCTGGACCATCCCGGCCAACCTCGCCATCGCGGTGAATCCAGAAACTGAATACGTGGTCATCGACCTCGGCGCCGAGCGCATCCTCGTCGCCAAGGCCCTCGCCGTCTCCGTCCTCGATGCGATCAAACACCCCGACCCCGCCTCCCTCCTCGGCGAATGGTCGGCCACCGTCGTCGGCGCCCATCTCGAAGGCCTCGCGCCCCGCCACCCCTTCATCGAACGCGCCAGCCCCGTCGTCCTCGCCGACTACGTCACCACCGACTCCGGCACCGGCTGCGTGCACACCGCCCCCGGCCACGGCGCGGAGGATTATCTCACCGGCCTCAAATACCAGCTGCCCATCTACTGTCCCGTCGGCGACGACGGCCGCTATCTCGACGACGGCCAGGTCCCCGCCGACCTCGTCGGCGTCACCTGCCTCGAAACCGTCGAGGAGCTGAAGGCGAAAAAACCCAGCCCGGCCAACCTCGCCGTCCTCAAAAAACTCGCCACCCCCGACGCCGCCACCGGCCACGTCGCCCTGCTCGCCAAGGCCAAATACGTGCACAGCTACCCGCACTGCTGGCGCTCCAAGACCCCCATCATCTTCCGCGCCGTCGATCAGTGGTTCGTCGGCCTGGACCGCACCCTTGGAGGGACGACCTCCGTGTCGTCCGCATCGGCGCCCTCCGCCTCCGCCCGCGCCAAAGCCCTCGACGCCATCAAGGGCGTGCAATGGTTCCCCGCCTGGGGCCAAGCCCGCATCACCGGTGCCGTCGAGGCCCGCCCCGACTGGTGCATCAGCCGCCAACGTTCCTGGGGCGTGCCCATCATCGCCTTCTACGGCCCCGACAAAACCGCCTACATCGACGCCACCGTCATCCGCGCCGTCGCCGCCAAGATCGCAGCCCACCCCACCGGCACCAACCTCTGGTATGAGCAGACCGCCGCCGAAATCCTCGCCGACCTCGCGCTGCCCGCCGGCTGGCCCGCCGCCGCCGAGCTGACCTCCGGTCGCGACACCCTCGACGTCTGGATCGACTCCGGCTCCTCCCACGCCGCCGTCCTCCGTAATGGCCAGGGCACTACACAGTGGCCCGCCGATCTCTACCTCGAAGGCTCCGACCAGCACCGCGGCTGGTTCCAATCCTCCCTCTGGACCGGCGTCATCGCCCACGGTGGCGCGCCCTACAAGGCCGTGCTCACCCACGGCTTCATCGTCGGCGAGGACGGCAAAAAAATCTCCAAGTCCGGCTCCTACGAAAAGCCCCCGACCTCGGACAACTTCATCAACGACTACGGCGCCGACGTCATCCGCCTCTGGCTCGCCTCGCAGGATTTCACCCAGGACATCACCCTCTCCAAAAAAATCCTCGATAACTCCGCCGAGCAGTATCGCGGCTTCCGCAACGCCCTACGTTACCAGCTCTCCGTTCTCCACGACTTCGATCCCGCCGCGCACGCCCTGCCCCACGCCGAGCTCGACGTCCTTGATCGCTGGGCCCTGCACCAGACCGCGAAATTCCTCGCCGAGGCCACGGCTGCCTACGACGCCTACGAATTCCACCGCGTCGTCTCCCTCTGCGCCCAGTTCGTCGCGAACACCCTTTCCGCCGTTTACAACGACGTCTGCAAAGACCGCCTCTACACCTTCGCCGTAAACCACCCGCAGCGCCGCAGCACCCAGACCGCCATCCACGCCATCCACGGCGTGCTCGTGCGCGTGCTCGCGCCCATCCTCACCTTCACCGCCGACGAAGCCTGGTGCCACGGCCACTTCAAAGCCGACTTCCCACCTTCGCCGGAGGCTTCGGTGGGCGTAGCGCCCGCCGACGCCTCCGCCGTAGGCTTGAACGTGAGTTCAAGTTCCGCCGCGCCCGCCCCCAGCATCCACCTCGCCGACTGGCCCGTCGCCCCCGTCGCCTGGAAAGACGAAGCCCTCTCCGCCGATTTCGCCGAGCTCCTCAAAGTCCGCGCCAAGGTCAACGAAACCCTCGAACCCCTCCGCCAGGCCGGAAAACTCGGCAAATCCCTCGACGCCGCCGTGACCCTGGAGATCGCCGGCTCCGATCCGCTCGACGCCATATTGCGCCGCCACGAGGCGTTTCTTCCCGAACTTTTTATCGTCTCGCATGTCCTCTTGGCCGAGACACCCGCCGCCACCGCGCTGGCCGTCGCCGCCCGGCCCTGCGCCGAACTCGGCTACGTCCGCTGCCCGCGTTGCTGGCGCTGGGTGCCCGCCTTGCAAACCGCCGCCGACCACGAGGTCTGCCCCCGCTGCGCGGAGGCGATCACCGCGTAACCCATCGACCCGGCCGCCACCTTTTCCTCGAACCTTTCCTACCCCGAACTAACATGGCCAAAACCACCCGCAAGTCCGCCCCGGCGGCCAAGAAGAAACTCCAGAAGCCCGCCGCGAAATCCGCGGTCCGGCCCAAGGCCAAAGCTAAGCCGAAGGCCAAAGCTAAACCGAAGGCGAAACCCGCCCCGGCCAAGGCAAAGCCCAAGCCCCAGCCCAAAGCCAAGCCGAAGCCCCCGGCCAAACCTCTTTCCAAACCTTCCTCCTCCAAAGCCAAGCCCCAGCCCGCGCGGAAACCCGCTCCACCGGCCAAAGCAAAGCCCAGTTCAAAACCAACCGTGAAACTTTCCAAGGCACCCGCTTCCAAAGTGCCCGCTCCCAAAGCACCGTCCGCCAAAGCACCCTCCGCCAAAGCGCCCGCTCCAAAACCCGCCGCCGCCAAAGCCAAGTCGGCCTCTTCCAAGCCCGAGCCCGCCCGGGTCGCCGTCGCCAAACGCCCTGCCGGCCTCAAAGGCAAGGACGCCGTCCGCGCCAAGATCCTCGCCCAGCGCTTCAAACCAGCCAAGCCGTCCGCCTTCTCGCTTGACGAGGTGCTCGCCATCGCCCGCACCGCCGTCGCCAAGACCGCCGCGACCACCCACGCCCCCACCGGCCCGGTCATCGCCACCAAGTCGGGCAAGGTAGCCCCTCTCCCCCCAGGCGCGCTCAAACCCGTCGCCCCCTCCAAGGTCAAGGCCGCCTCCCTCGCCGACATCCTCGGCTTCAACCCCAAGTCCCGCGCCTCCCACGCCGAAAACGAGGAGGCCGCCGTGCCGGAAAAATTTAAGCGCTACTACAAGCTTCTCATCGAGCTCCGCAACCACGTCACCGGCCAGGTGGACCAACACTCCGAGGAGACCCTCAAACGCTCCGCCAAGGAAGACAGCGGCGACCTCTCCAGCTACGGCACCGACGGCGGCACCGATTCCTTCGACCGCGACTTCGCCCTCAGCCTCGTCGCCAACGAACAAGAGGCCCTCTCCGAAATCGAAAGCGCCATCCAGCGCATCAAGTCCGGCGCCTACGGCGTCTGCGAACACACCGGCAAACTCATCCCCAAGGATCGCCTCGTCGCCGTCCCCTTCACCCGCTACACCGCCGATGCCATGAAAGAAATCGAGAAGACCCGTTACAAGGTCCGCGGCCAGACCGGCATCATGGGCGAAGGCGAAGAAGGCGCGGTCAAGATGGACGACAACGGCGACGAATAAC
>CAZOGV010000213.1:0-4298 GCA_964579225.1 uncultured Akkermansia sp.
TGGGATCGTGTGCCTGGAGGGCGGGGCTCCGTCCCCGCCGCGCGGCTGAGCGGGATCGGCGGACACGGAGGTCCGCCTTCCTGTTCGGCAGACAATCCGGCGCGGACAGAGCCGCGCCCTCCAGATGGGATCGTGTGCCTGGAGGGCGGGGCTCCGTCCCCGCCGAACGCCATTCCCCTCACTCCGTCCAGAGCAGCGGAGTTTCCTCACCCTGAAACGGCCACGCGTCCGCGTTCGCGCACAGCCCGGCTCGCACCGGATTATCCCGCACGTAATGCCACTTGGCGCGGTAGTCATCGCCCGGACGGAGCTGCGTGTCCCAGAAATCGCGTTGCCAGATTGGTTGTTCCTCGGGTCGAGGCCAGTTGCGCGAGACTTCGGATTTCCAATATCGAATCCAGCGCTCCAGCGGTTCCGGCGGCCATGTTCCCGGCGCGCAGAACAGATGCACATGGTCGGGCATCACCACCCAACGACCGACGCGCCAGATGTGCGCCTTGGACCAGGCTTGGCGCAGCGCCTCCACCGCATTCGCGCCCGTGAGAAGTGGTTTCCGCCCGTGCGTGCAAACGGTGACGAAAACCATGATCGAGCGATTATGGTGCTCGACGACCGGCAAGTGGGCGGGGAGTCGGCGGCGGGGTAAATCAGGCGCGGACGGAGCCGCGCCCTCCAGGCGGGGCTGTGGCTTGGAGGGCGGTGCTCCGTCACCGCCGTTTGCGTTGGGTTTGTTCATTTGCCGCACCGGTAGCGCCTTGGTCGCCGAAGCACAATCCTACGGAAGCGGCGGACACGGAGGTCCGCCCTCCAGAAGACAACCCGGCGCGGACGGAGCCGCGCCCTCCAGGCGGGGCTGTGGCTTGGAGGGCGGTGCTCCGTCACCGCCGTTTGCGTTGGGTTTGTTCATTTGCCGCACCGGTAGCGCCTTGGTCGCCGAAGCACAATCCTACGGAAGCGGCGGACACGGAGGTCCGCCCTCCAGAAGACAACCCGGCGCGGACGGAGCCGCGCCCTCCAGGCGAGCGATTCTCTGGAGGGCGCGGCTCTGTCCGCGCCTTTTCCGATTCGGCCCTCCGCTCAGCGCTCCTCCACGCGCACTCGGAAGAAGCGCCGGTCGCCGTCCAGCGGAGCACGGAGCTGGCGGGCCGTGTCGCTGGCGGGCCAGAGCGGCGCGTTGCCGGGCGCCAGCCAGCGGCTCCAGGTCTCGAGGTCGGTGCTGGTTTCGATCCACGCCGACCGATCCGCCGGGTGCAGATACTCCAGCACGAAATCGCCTTCCGAGACGCCGAGCGAAACGACCAGAGGATCGCCTCCGGGCATCTGGGGCGGCGTGCCGGCCAGATACTCCAGCCGGTTGCTCGCGCCGTCGCCGTCCGGGTCCGCCTCGGGCGCGGCGTCGGGGTTCGCGGCCGAACCGAAGTTCGTGACCTGCCAGGCGGTGAAGGTCGGCCGCGCCGGCAATTGGTCGATATAGGCGCGGAGCAGGGTCTCGCCCTCGGGATCGGTCTCGTTGCTCGCGAGCGGCGGCATGCGCGGCACGTCTTGCCCGAGAATGCGTTTGAGCAACATAGACCGGTCGGCGTCGCCGGGGGCGAGCAGGCGGTTGGCGGGGTCGCCGCCTTGATTGAGCAGCGTGCCGGTGCGGAGGCGGGTGGCGACGGTGGCGAGGTGGGCGCGCACGTCGAAATCGCCGAGGCCGGCGCCGCCGGGCGCGTGGCAGGACACGCAGTTGACCGCCAGATAGCCGCGCACGCGGTGCTCCAGGCTTTGCGCGGCGTCGTCGAGCGCGGCGTGGGCGGGCAGGGCGGCGACCGTCTCCGGCGCGGGCGCGGTCGCCGGCGCGAGATAGTCGGCGGCGGCGAGATGGTTGATCTGGTCGTCGGTAATGCTTCCGTGGATACGCGGGCGCTTGAGCTGGCGGGTGTGAAAGCTCAGGGCGTGGCCGGCGGCCGGGGTGTGGCAGGCGAGGCATTCGCCGCGGCCGGGAAAACGCCACCGCTGGTCACGAAGCAGGCCGTTCTCGACGACCGGATAATCGACGTCCGCGCCTTCCTCGGGCACGAGGTCGGCGTCGCTCTGGTCGGCGCGCCAACGGTAGCTCAGGCCATAGACGCCGTCGGCGGTCTTGACCAGCAGGCGCGTTTCCAGGCGCAGGGCGGTTGCGGGGTCGCCGCGCGTCGCGTCGAGGTCGAAGTGTTTCACCCAGACCGCGCCGGCGGGGAAGGTCCACGGGGCGTCGGCGGCGAAGTCGATGGCGTGCGTGGCGGGCGTGCCGGGCAGGGCGAACCAGCGGGTCTTGCGCGCGTGGTCGCTCCAGAAGGGCAGGTTGATGTCGTAGGGCACGAAGCCGGGCGCGGGAGCGAGAGTTGCAAGGCTGGAGAAAACGCCGGTGGCGGAGAGGGTGGCGGGCGGCGGCGTGCCGGTGGTGGAGTCGCGCACGAGACGTCCGACCACGCCGGTGTTGATGTTGGCCATGAGCGCGTCGCCGTTGCGCGGATCGAGGCCAAAGCCGGCGATGGGCGCGCCTCCGTTCACGAGGGTGCGACGGGTCCAGCCGCCCGCTTCCTCGCGCAGGGCGAAGACCCGCCCCAAACCGTAGTCGGCGAAGACGTAGTGGGCGAACAGTTCGGGCAGGCGCGCGCCGCGATAGAGCACGCCGCCGGTGATACTGGTGCCCACCGAGCGTCCGTATTCGTGGATGGGATCAAGGCGCGGAACGGGCGGGTTGACCGGCGCGGGCAAGCGCGAGGAGGGGCCGTTGAGCGTGCCTTCGCGGTAGGGCCAGCCGAGGTTGGAGCCGAGGGGAGCGATGCTGATTTCCTCGCGCGCGCTTTGGCCGACGTCGGCGACGAAAAGCCGGTTGGTGGGGGCGTCGAAGCTGATGCGCCAGGGATTGCGCACGCCGAAGATGGCAAACTCGGTGCGGATCTTCGCGGCGACCAGCGTGCCGCCGCCGAAGGCCCCCGCGCCGAGCGGACCGAGGGTGCCGGCGTAGTCGGTGGCGACGAGGGGGTTGTCGGGCGGGATGGCGTAGCGGGCGAGGCCGGTGCCCGGGTCGAGGTCGATGGCGGGGTGGGGGTTGGGCTCGACGGGACCGCCCGGTTGGCCAGCGCCGACGCGATCCACATCGAGACGCAGAATGGCGGAGAAAAAATCGCGGTCCACCCAGCGGGAGTTGTCCCAGGAATCGTTGGAGCCGCCCTCGTCGCCGGTCGCGACGTAGAGATAGCCGTCGGGGCCGAAGTGGAGGTCGCCGCCGTTGTGGTTCGAGGCCTCGTCGCGCTGGGTGATGAGCGGAGCGTGCGTGGCGGGATCGGCGAGATCGGGGTTGTCCGCGCGGGTTTGCAGTCGCGCCACGCGTTGGTGGCGGTTGCCGCCGACGTTCACGCTGTAGAACACGAAAAAAGTGCGGTTGGTCGCGTAGGACGGGTGGAAGGCGAGGCCGAGCAGGCCGGATTCGCCGTCCGAGAGAAAATTCGCGCCTACACCGGAGACGTCGCGAATATCGAGGAATTCACTCTTGGCGGGCGGCGAGGCGGCGAGATCGACGACCTGGATGCGGCCGGTTTTTTCGACGACAAAGAGTCGCCCGGATTCGCCCGGCGCGGACGTGATGCCGAGTGGTTGGCTGAAGATCAGCGTGCCGAGCGCGTTTTCCAGCACGTAGCCGGTGGCGGCGGGCAACTCGGCCGGCAGGTTGGGCGTGTCCGGGGCCTGGCGCACGAGTTGCGCGTGGGCGGTTGGGCAAGCGAGGCAGGCAATAAGCGCGAGAATCGCGAGAATACGGGTGGTGCGGTTTGTTTTCATGGGGGCGTCGGAGCCGACCGCGAGCGGTTCCGAGGGTTTGTGCGGCGGAGTCTTAAAACATCGCGATGGCGCGCGCGCTTTCGAGCGCGACCCAGCCTAGACCGCCGGCGCCGGCCAGCGTGGCGATGGCCTTGAGCAGCTTTTGGCGGCGGAGCTTGCGATCATAACGATCCGGACGACGGGCTTCGAAACAGCCGCTGGCATCGACAAAGCTCACAAACTGCGCGTTCCGAATGGGCGTGCGACGAATCCGCGCGTTGTCCACCCGACCCATTTGGATCGGCGGACGGCGGAATAAATTCATCAAAAGGCGCAACATTCGGGGCAGGTCTTTATACGCGTGAATTTGGGTTGGTCTTCGCAAGGGAAAACCCGCCAAGTTGCGGGTTTTATCTCACCGTTTACCGTTCGCGCCTTTCCGCCATGCACCACTTCCGCTTCGCCGGCCAAAACCTGCACTGTGAAAACGTCGATCTCGCCGAGATCGCCCG
>CAZOGV010000214.1:0-4292 GCA_964579225.1 uncultured Akkermansia sp.
ACCCATCACCTGCCATCATCCACCCGCACTTTTAACGACGGCTGGGACATCCCCCACGAAATGACTCCGTCATTCCGCTACGCTTAAAGTCACAGGAAACATCGGCTAGCGCCGCATGGTGCCTTCGTTCCGAACGTAGCGGAAACGCGGAGCAGTTTCGTTCGGATAATGCGCTAAATCCCGAAATGGGGCCTCGGAATCTCGTTTCTTACGAAACGAGCCACGTCGGAAAGTGAGCGCCTGGGCTCAGGCTTGGCTCTGCGTCTGCTCGGCTGGTTTGCGGCCGTGGTGGATGAAGGCCTCCTGGACGGCTTCGTGCAGGGATTCGAGGCGGGTCTGGATGTCGTCGAGATACTCGTGCAGGCCGGCTTTGATGACGGAGCGGGCGTCGGCGTCCTCGATTTCCTCGCGCAGGTCGAGGGCTAGTTTTTGGGCGTGGGCGACGGCAGGGTTGCCATCGCCTGAGCCGATGCGGACGAGGCATTGCTCGGCCTCGGCCACGGAGTAGAGCACACTGCGGGGGAAAGCTTCGTCGCGCAGCAGATAATCCACCACGCTGACGAGATCGAGGTCGCCGCGGCGGGAGCGGCGGAAGGCATCAAAGGCGGAGCAGGAGCGGAGCACGGAGGCCCACTGGACCATGTCGAGGGCGGAGCCGACGGCCTGCACGCTGGGCAGGATCATGTAGTATTTGATGTCGAGGATGCGGGTGGTGTTGTCGGCGCGCTCGAGGTGGCGGCCGAGGTCGTAGAACCACCAGCCGTCGGTGCGGGGGAGCATGGCGTCGGCGACGCCGTGGAAGAGCTGGGTCTGGCTCTTGATCCAGGTGAGGTAGTCGGCGGCGCCGAGCTGGGCGTAGCGGGTGAAGTCATCGTCCTTCAGGCGGAGGTAGAAGGTATTGATGGTTTCCCAGAGCTCGGCGGAGAGCTGGTCGCGGATGCAGCGGGCGTTTTCGCGGGCGAAGCCGATGCAGGAGAGCACGGAGCTGGGGTTGCGCTTGTCGAAGAGCATGAACTCGATGACGGCGCGTTCGGTGACTTTCTCGCCGTAGAGTTCGTGGAATTTCTCGTCGGAGCCGGTCACGAAAACGAGGGGCTCCCAGGCGCGGGGATCGTCGGCGTCTTGCCGGGCCTGGAGGTCGAGCACGAGGGCGGCGTTTACCTCGACAATCCGCGCCGTGTTTTCGGCGCGCTCCAATTGCCTGGCGATCCAATAGATGAGGTTGGCGACTCTTGAGAGCATGGGCGGCTGCGCGAATGACCAATGTCCAATGACCAATGACCAATGAAGGCGCGGTTAGGTGGCTGGGTTAGCGGGAGGTGGATTTCTTGGCCGCGCGTTCGCTGCGAAGGTTGGCGTCGGTGGTCCGGATGATTTTGCAGAAAATGAGGTGAAGTTCGTGAGCCTCTTTCCAAAGGGCGCGCAGAGGTTTGGCTTCGGGCGGGCGTGCTTTCGCCAGCATGCGACACCAGTGTTTCGACTCTTTCGATTCCTTGCGACAGATGGCTATTTTGTGGCGAAAATCGGCTTTCGATTCCGCCTCGTCGGCCTCGCCATAGTTCGCACCGAGGCTGGTGCCGGCTTTGACAAATTGGGTGATGAGCGGCGAGGTGATGGGTGTGGTGGGCAAACCCAGGCAGAAATCAATCACCGCCTCGCCGAACAAGGCGGTGCGTTCTTCCAGATCAAAAGCAGGAGCGGGTTTTTTTTTCATTGGGCCTTGGTCATTGGGCATTGGTCATTCCCCGGCGGTGCGCGGGACGGGCGACATCACACTATGATCTTTTCGGGCACCGCCGGGGTGGCGTCTTCGTGGTCGGCGGCGAGGACCCAGGTGTCTTTGGAGCCGCCGCCTTGGGAGCTGTTGACCACGAGGCTGCCTTTGCGGAGGGCGACGCGGGTGAGGCCGCCGGGCATGATCTTGATCGTCTCGCCGTTGAGGATGTAGGGGCGGAGATCGATGTGGCGGCCTTCGATGGTGTCGCCGCAGACGGCGGGGCAGCGCGAGAGGCCGAGGGTGGGCTGGGCGATGAATTTGCGCGGGTTGGCGATGATTTTGCCGCGAAATTCCTCGACCTGGGCGCGGGTGCTATGGGGGCCGACGAGCATGCCGTAACCGCCGGCTTCATCGACGGATTTGACCACGAGTTTTTCGAGGTTCTCCAGGATGTAGGGGAGGTCCTTCGGGTCGCCGGAGAGGAAGGTGTCCACGTTGGGTAGGATGGTGTCCTGGCCGAGGTAGAATTTGATCATCTTCGGCACGTAGTGATACATGGCCTTGTCGTCGGCGACGCCGGTGCCGATGGGGTTGCAGAGGGCGACGTTGCCCTTGCGGTAGGCGTTGAAGAGGCCGGGGACGCCGAGGAGGGAGTCGGGGTTGAAGACGGTGGGGTCGAGGTAGTCGTCGTCGATGCGGCGGTAGATGACGTGGACGGGGGCGAGGCCGTCGGTGCGGCGCATGAAGACCTTGTCGTTTTCGACCACGAGGTCGGAGCCTTCGACGATCTCGATGCCCATCTGGCGGGCGAGGAAGCTGTGCTCGAAGTAGGCGCTGTTGTAAACGCCAGGGGTGAGGAGGACGACGGTGGGCTCGGGCACGTGCGCGGGCGCGAGGTGGAGGAGGAGGGCGAGCAGGTCGTTGGTGTAGGTCTCGACCGGGCGGACGCGGTAGTTGCGAAGGAGGTTGGGGAAGACGCGCTTCATGACCTGGCGGTCTTCGAGCACGTAGGAAACGCCGGAGGGGGTGCGGAGGTTGTCCTCGAGCACGCGGTAGTCGCCGTGCTGGTCGCGCACGAGGTCGGTGCCGTTGATGTGGACGTAGAGGCCGCGGGCGATGGGCACGCCGACGAGTTCGGGGCGGAAGTTTTTGGACGTCTCCACCATGTCGCGGGGGACGATGCCTTCCTTGAGGATGCGTTGCTCGCCGTAGATGTCGGCGAGGAAGAGATTGAGGGCCTCCATGCGCTGGCGCAGGCCGGCCTCGAGGTGGGCCCACTCGTGGGCGGGGATGATGCGGGGGATCAGGTCGAAGGGAAAAATTTTCTCCGTGCCGGTGTTGTCGGAGTAGACGGTGAAAGTGACGCCGCGGTTGATGAAGGTCTGGTCGGCGGTGCGTTGGCGGGAGAGCAATTCGCTGATGCCGTCGAGTTGGCCGAAGCGTTCAAAGAGCCGCTGGTAATGCGGCCGGGGCCGCCCGGGGGCGGCAAACATCTCGTCGTAAAACTTGTCGGTATCGTAGGCGGCGAAAAGATCGGACATGTGGGAAAATTAATGACCAATGCCCAATGACCAATGACCAATGGGCTGGCGGAGCCGCTTCATTGCGAGGCGGGGGTTGTGGTGGCGACGGCCGGAGGGAGGGACCAGAGGAAGCTTTGTTGGCGGGCGAGTTCTGCGCCGTTGGCGGCGAGCAGGCGGAGGCGCCAAGCGGTGGGCTGGGTCTTGATGCCGGGCCAGTCGGCGCCGGTGAGGCCGGCGAGGACGGCGCGTGAGCCTTGCGGCAGGTCTATGGGGAAAAATTGCAGGCGGGCGACTTCTTCGCCGGGGAGGATGTATTCGAGGGCGAGGATGGCGCCGGGGCGAGCGACGGGGGTCTCGAAGCGGGCGAGAAAGTAGTAGCCGTCGCGGGAGGCGGGTTGGCTGCGAACGAGCAGCTCGCGGGATTTTTCTTTGCCGCCGAAATACTCGGCGATGCGGGTGAAGGAATCGGCCGCGCGGTATTCGGGCCAGATGCGGACGATTTTGACCTCGGCCTCGGCGGTCTCGGCGGCTGATGAGAGCGTGGAGAACGCGGGGACAAGGGCCAGCAAGGCGAGCGCGCGGAGTGCGGGGCGGAAGAAGCGGGAACGCATGGTGCTGGGGTGAATACGGGCGCGCCGGGGGCGGCACAAGAAGAGAGAAGCGGGTGAGGTGTTTACGTTCTCCGCAGGTTCGCAGGTATTGTGCCAGCAACGCGGCCGTATGAGCGGAATCTATGATGGAGGGGGCACATGGGCGGGACGCCCATGCCACCTCGGTTTCCCGCGTCGGCGCGATGGGCGCTTCGCACGGGCGGGGCGCTCACCATCGCGTGCGCCGCGCTGGAGCCGCGCATCAAACGCGCCGCGCCGGTGTTTCCCTTTCTGTGCGATTACCAGCGCGTGTGGGAGATGGACCAGGCCAAGGACGCCGTGATCTACCCGGACTTCGGCCACGAGGGCCTGCCGGACGAGAGCGATCGCACGTTCAACTTCATGCTCAGGCTGTGATTCCCCAGAGTCTCGTTTCTCACGAAACGAGCTACGTTTGCGGCG
>CAZOGV010000215.1:0-4121 GCA_964579225.1 uncultured Akkermansia sp.
CGTTCGCCGATGATGCGTTCGTGGGCTTGGCGGATCGCGGCGGGGAGTTGCTCCATCACTACATCGATGCGGCGCAGGATCACCGCGGCGCGGCCCGCGCTCAGGCCGTTTGCTCGCGGGGCGGGTTTTCCGAGTTCGGTGGCCAGTAGGGCGCGGTGCGCGCGGGCGTGGGCGGCGATCTTGGTTTGCAGGGTCTTCATCGCGCGCAGGGTCTTTTTGCGCGCGCGTTTGGCGTCGGCGTGGCGGGCGGAGGCGCTCATCGCCATGGCCAGGTGGTAAGTAACAAAGTAGAACTAAGGGATTGGCACGGAGCGACGAGGACGTCGCCGCTCCATCGGATGTTCGTCCAACATGCGGAAACTTTCGCAACGATCCGTAGTGTCCTGTCATCGAGGTTCCCTGCATAAATGAGCGACCTTGCCGAGGATGAGGTCAGCGGAGGCAGTCCATTGGAAGGGCGGGGATGAGCGTTGTAGGTCTTGAGGTAGTCGCGGTTTTTCTACGCACCGATCGGCGACAAATGGGGCTCGATGGCGAGGAAGCCGGGGCGGGTGGAGAGGGCGTCGCGTTCGGCTTGGGTGGCGCACAAATACAGGGCGTAGCCGCCGTGGCCGCCGCCGCAGTATTTCCAGGCGAGAGGTTTGATGTCGCCGAGGACGGCGCAGACCGCAGGTGCGGCAGTGGGATCGCCGGGGAGGGGTTGCATGCCCTCGTCGAGTTGCATGGCGTAAGTGATGCGAACGGCCTCGGCGAGGAGGGCGGGGTCGTTTTTCCAGACCGCCTGGCGGGCGAGCGCGCCGGCGCGTTCGATGGCGTCGTAGTCGCGCGTGTTGTCGGCGTTGCGCGGGGTGTCGTGAGGAGAGCCGGTCCAGTAAATCGCCATGCGGCCGCGCAGCATTTCGCCGGAGGTTTTGATTTCGAGGTCCGGTTGCGGGCCGCTTTTCCAGACGCAGAGGCCGGTCTCGGCGATGACGGCGGGGTCTTGCCAGCCGACGCCGAGGTTGAGTTCGGAGCCGACGCCGTTTTTGCCGTTGAGCAGGGCCCAGGCGCCGCTGCCGCCGAGGCCGGCGTTGCGGTGGTAGGTCCAGTCGCGAAGGGATACGGTGGGGGAGATGGCGCAGTTGACGACAAAGGCTCCGGCCCGGGCGTGGCGAGGGACGTCGAGCCAGCCGCCGGCGAAGTCCACGCGCAAGGGGGCTTGTTGGGGGGCCTTGATCCAGCGCACGATGTCGCTGGTTGAAATGGGGGGGAACTGGGGCGGCGTCTTGGGGAGTTTGACGTAGCGGGCGCCGACTTCGGCGCAGAGGGCCTGTTTGAGCGGGGTGTATTTGTCGTCGTCGGTGACGGCGAGGATCTCGGGGCGGAGGCGCAGGAAGTCTTCGCGGAAGTCGATGCCTTCCTCGTGGCCGCGGCCGATGACGACTTCGTCCACGCAGTCGAGGGCGGCGATGAGGGCTGCCTTGTGTTCGTCGGGCAGGGAGCTGCGGCGTTGTTTGTGAATCCAGAGAACCTCGGACGAGGCGAAGCTGACGGTGAGGTGGGAGCCGAGCGCGCGGGCCTCGCGGAAGAACTGGATGTGGCCGGCGTGCACGATGTCGTAGCAGCCGGAGACGAAGACGCGAATCATGGTAAGGAGGGGGGGGGAGTTGAGTGAGGGTTTCCGGATCAGGGCGTATCCCAGAGGCCGACGAGGGATTCGGCGCGGACCCAGCCGGTGTTGCCGTCGCGCAGGACGAGGCGTCGCCAGCCGAGGAAATTTTTATCCACGCGGGCGAGGGTGCCGGCGGGCAGGTTGGTGGTGATTTTTTGTTCGCCGAGTTCGGTGGGCACGGCGCGTAGGGTGTCGGCTTTCCAGACGAGCACGGCTTCGGGCGCGGCTGCGGGGCCGTGGGCGCGGAGCGCGAGCAAAGCGGCGGTCAGCACCGCGGCTGAAATGACCAATGACGAATGACCAATGACCAATGCGAACAGGCCTGCACGGGTTTGGCGCGCGAAGCGGGCGAAGAGGTAGGCGACGGGCGTGAGCGCGAGCAACACGAGCGCGGCGGCGAGGGCGAGGAGTTGCCAATCGTGCACGGCGAGGCGGCGCGCGAGGTCGGGTATGGCGGGCGGGGCGTAGGTGGCGCGGGGCAGGGTGGATTCGAGCAGGCGGGCGAGCGCGGGGTCGGCGTAGGCGTGGAGCGCGGCGGCGTAGGCGTGGGCGGCGGACTCGTCCCAACGGCCTTGTTGGGCGAGGGCGAGGGCGAGGTTGTGGCGGAGGGCGGCGTCGCGCGGAGAGGTGGCGAGGGCGTCTCGCCAGGCGGCTTCGGCGGCGGGGAAATCGGCGCGGGCGTAGAGTTGGGCGGCGTCGCGCGGCTCCGCCGCGAATGACCAATGGCCAATGACCAATGACCAATGGAAAACCATGAGCCAGAGCGTGGCGCGGGCTAGGAGGTGGGCGGGGCGCAGGGCGGCGAAGGGGGAGCGGCGCGGCGGGGCGGAGCGGCGGAGGGCGTCGGCGGCCTGGGCGTGCCACTCGGCGGAGAGGCGGGTGGCGGGGCGGTAGAGAACGCGCTCGGTTTCGATCCAGAGGGCGGACCAGACGGGGTTGGCGAGATCGGTGGCGGAGGGCGTTACGCTTTTGATGGCGAAGAGGTCGCGGGTGGCGGTTTGCCAGGCGAGGAGGTCGGCGTCGGTGGGCGTGTTTTGCAGGCGAGGAAGCAGGGCGACGAGGCGGGCGTGGGCTTCGCGGCGGGTGCGGAGGGGGTCGTGGCGGCGGGAGTGCAGGACGGCGAGTATCAGCCAAAGCACTACAGGCAAGCCGAGCGCGGCGAGGGTGAGGCGGAGCTTGGCGGGCCAGGCGGCGAAGGGGGCTTCGGCGGCGAGGCCGAGCGGGAGCGGGTCGGCGGGGAGAGGGGCGATTTTGGCGGGAGGGAGCGGCGTGCGGGGGGGGGAATCGGGATCGGAGGATTGATCCTCGGTGGGCGATGATGAAGCCGGCTGAATGCCGGCGCTCCCGGGGGTGATCTCGATGGTGACGGGGTCGGTGCGCAGGGTTTCGTAGGCGCCGGTGGAGGGGTTGAAGATGGAAAGGGTGTAGGGGCCGAGGGTGAAGCGGCCGGGGCGTTGGGGGACGAGCACGAGGTCTTCGGTGAGGGTGGCGTCGAATAGGGCGTTGTTCTTGGAGGTTTTCTGGGCGCGAGGGGAAACGACGCGGAAGGCGGCGGGGAGTTCGCGCGGGGGGAGGCGGTCGATGACGGGCCAGTTGCCGGTGCCGTCGAGGGTGAGGGTCCAGGTGACGGGTTCGCCGACGGCGGCGGTTTCCGGGACGATCTTGGAAGCGAGGGTGAACTGGCCGACCGCGCCGTCGTAGTCGTCGGGCGCGGGCAGGGGGACGCGGCGCACGGCGAGCGGGACGGCCGGGGCGGTGAGGGTGAATTGATCGAAGCGTGATTGACCGAAAAGGAACGAGTTGGAGACGCCGGTGGGGAGGTTGACGAGCTGGGTGGCGGAGGGGATTGAGAGACCGGGAAGGGCGGTGGGGGCGATGGCGCGGGTTTGCCAAGTGACGAGGTAGCGGGATTGGCCGTCGCGGCGGGCTTCGGTGCCGCTGGGGCGCGACCATTCCTCGGCGATGAGGGGGGCGGGCGACCAGTCGAGGGGTCCGGCGAGGATGTCGTTCGTGGCGTAGCGGCGTTCTACGTCGAGGGTATGGGTGAGGCGAAAGACTTCGCCGGCCCAGATGGGGGCGGCGGGCGGGGTGAAGCGGGTGGTGGCGATTTTATCGAGGGTGAGGCCGGTGTTTCCGACGGTGGCTTCGGCGAGGGTGAAACCGGCGGCGGGCACGGAGAGCGGGCCGGCGTCGGTGGCGACGGTGAAGGCGGGGATGCGGACCTGGCCCTCGGAGCGGGTGGGGCGGACGCGGTAGGTGTAGGTGATGGTGCGTTGGCGGACGGTGCGCGCGCCGGTGCCGAGGTTGAGCGAGGTTTGTTCGCCGCGGGAGGGGATGCCGATGAATTCGAGACCGGGGACGGCGGGCAGGGCGGGGGTTTCGTCGGGCGCGGCGTTGTCGAAAATGAGCGCGAGAGTGGACGTCTGATCGCGGCCGAGGGTGCCGCCGGCGGGTTCCCAGCGCACGGACT
>CAZOGV010000216.1:0-4118 GCA_964579225.1 uncultured Akkermansia sp.
ATGTAGTCGCGGGCAACGGAACCGCGTTCGCCCCAGCCGCGCTCGATATCGACGCCGTAGCCGGCGTGGCGGACCTGCTGGGTGTGGCAGTAAACGCAGCCGAGGTCGCGATAGACTTCTTTGCCGCGCTCGGCGGCGCCGGGAAGGCGTTGCGGGAAGGCCTTACCCTCGTCCTCGTTGAACACCGGTTGCAGGTCGGCGTAGGACAGGTGGTTGACCAGCACGATGCCGGTCCAACTGAAGGCGATGGCAAAAAAGATGCCGAGGAAGATGAGGGGAGCGCGATTCATCGGGCGGTCTCCAGGTCGGGAGCGGGACGGAAGAGCGTGGGAGTGGTGGCGCTGGCCTTGCGGCCTTGGACGAGCATCCACACAAAATTAATGGCGAAGGCGAGGTGGCCGATGGTGATCAGCACGCCGGCGTAGCTGCGGACCTTCAGGTAGGGCTCGACCCGTTCGATGATGCCTTTGACGTCGGCGTTGCTCAGGTAGGGGATGAGCGAGGCGTCCGGGCCATGGGTCATGTTGGTGAGGTAGCCCTGGAGGAGTCCGCCGATGGAGAGCGAGAGCACGTAGATGGTGACGCCGACGGCGGTGGCCCAAAAGTGCAGGCTGATGAGTTTGGCGGAGGGCCATTCCTTCAGCATGATGCGGGGCATGATGTAGTAGATGCTGCCGAACATCACCATGGTGAAGAAGGCATACATGCCGTGATGGGCGTGGCCCACGGTGTAGTGGGTGAAGTGGGTGATCTCGGACCAGGAGCGCATCGACATGAGCGAACCGGCGAGCGAGGTGAGGGTGTAGTTCACGCCGCCGAAGACGATGAAGCGCAGGGTCGGCGAGTATTTGAGCGCGGAGCCGCTGCCCACGAGCGTGAGGTGTTGGTTGAGGCCGGTGACGAGCACGGGCACGACCATCATGAAGGAGGCGGCGATGCCGGCGGTCTGCACCCAGACGGGGACGGGGCCGCCGATCAGATGGTGAACACCCGCCCAGTTGTAGAAGATGGCGAGCGACCAGAAACCGAGGACCGAGAGGTAGTAGCTGTTGATCGGTTTGCCGAGAACCTTGGGCAGGAAGTAGTAGATCGCGGCGATGCCGATGGGCGTGAACCAGAGGCCGAGGACGTTGTGGGCGAACCACCAGTTGACGAGGCCCTGCACGGTGCCGCGGGTGGGCTCGAACAGGAGCATGATCTGCGCGACCGAGTAGAGCCACGGGAACCAGAACAGCGCGGCCAACAGATACCATTGCGACACGTAGATGTGCTGCGAGCGGCCGAAGCGGAAGGTGATGACGGCCCAGGCGCCGACGAGGGCGTAGGCGAAGAACAGGATGGGCGTCGCGTAGGTGGGGAACTCAAGCCACTCGATGGAGGTGGAGTGTCCGACGGCGATGCCGACGAGGCCGACGGTGACGCCGACGTTCCAGAAGATCGCGGCGATGAGCAGCAGACCGGCGTGGCGCAGCTCGGCGCGAGAGAGGCGGGCCATGAGCCAGAAGGCGACGGCGAAGGAGGCGTTGACCGCCCAGCCGTAGATGACGGCGTTCAAGTGGATGGTGCGCGCGCGGCCGAGGGTGAGCCACTCGATGTCGCCGAGAAAAGTCGGCGAGTGCATCTTGAAGGAGGAGATTAGCGCGAAGAGCGTGCCGACGAGCAGCCAGAGGACCGAGGAGCCGAGGAAGTAGAGCGCGGGCGTCTTGGTGGAGGCGTCGATCGCGCTCAACTCGGCGCGCTGCGCCACATCGGGCGAGGTCGCTGGGCTGAGGGAGGCGGTGAGGGTGGCGGACATTTTTCGGAAAGTGAAAACAGAATGGGGAGCCGCTAAATCGCGCTAATGGACGCTAAAAATACGGCGGATTCGGAAGGTTTGATTTAGCGAGTTTTAGCGGAGTTTAGCGGTTACCACTCTTCGGCGGTTTGGGTTTATTGAGGGTGTGGTCGGTGGGCGTGCCGATGGGTTCTTCTTCGTCGAAGATCACCTTGGCGCCCTCCTCGAGATTCTGGAGCTGGCCCTTTTTACTCGCCCAGTAGAGCCCGTAGACCGCGCTCGCGACGATGAGCATGGCCATGGGCAGGGCGACGTAGAAGAGGAACCATTCGGGCATTTGAGGCGAGGAGCGGGGAGCGGGGAGCGCTTCGCGGGTGCGGGCTTCGCAAGCGAAGCCCCTACTTGGAGTTCTCCTGGATGATGAGCTCCTTGGCTTGGGAGATCGGGATGCGGACGACGCCGGCATCGCGGTCCACCCAGCCGTAGGTGGTGGCGGCGGTCTTCTCCTTGCCGCGCAGCTCAGCCAGGGCGGCCTTGCGCTGCTCGGGGGTCTTCACGCCATCACCTGCGGGCTCGGCCTGGTTGGGCAGGTAGGCGACAACCAGGATGAGCAGGAAAATCGCGAAGCCGCCGACGGCCGCCAGCAGATTGACGGTGAAGGAGGAGTTGGAGGAGGGAGCGGTGGCGTCACTCATGGTAGGTAAGAGACTCGACGATGCGGGGATCGCGGATCGGGATGAGTTTGGTCTTGGCAAAGCTGTTCAGGTAGGCCCACACGCAGACGCCGCCGATGCCGATGACGGCGGTGGCGATCCAGAGCAGGTTGACGCCGAGGAAGGGATAGGACTCGCCGGAGGCCTTCTTGAGCGAGGGCATGACGTTGTAGATCATGTCCACGAGGACCACGAAGCCGATGAAGGCGGCGATGCGGGGCATCCAGATCTTGGATATCTTCACCTTGAAGTGGATGAGGGTCAGAAAGGGCGCGAAAAAGTGGCCGAAGAGCAGGAAGTAGCCGATGTAACCCCAGGAGTTGAGCGCGCCGCCGGAGGTGATTTCGCGGATGTTATACCAGAAGGTTTCTTCCGGGATGTTCGCCATGTAGATGAGGAAATACTGGGAGAAGGTGATGTAGGCCCAGAAGACGGTGAAGGCGAACATCAGCATGCCGATGGAGTGCATGTGATTGTTGTTCAGCACGCCCTTGTAGTCGCCGCGGAAATACAGCCACACGGTGATGATGAGACCGAGGGAGAGCGCGCCGCGCACGCCGGCGGCGAAATACCACACGCCATACATGGTGGAGAACCAGTGGTAATCGAGCGCCTTGACCCACATGATGATGCTCAGGGTCATGGTGAGCGCGGTGAAGGGCAGGCCGACCGCGGTCCAAAAACGGTTCGCGTGGGTGTGCGAGATTTCGCCGTCGGTGTCTTGGGCGAAGGAGTGGCTGCGAAACTTGTTCGCGAGCAAGATCCAGCCGCCGAAGCCGAGGAGGGTGGTGACGAGCAGGCCGTTGGTGCTGAGCAGGCCGGACTTCTTCACCCAGAGAACGTCCTGGGCGACGGTGCCGGTGCCACCGATGAGCGAGAGGTCGTAGGAGGGATCGGTCCACTTCCAGATCATGCCGGGCGCGAAGTAGGCCGAGGCCAAGAGCGGCACGAAGAGGAGGGCGAGCCAGGGAAGGCAGGCGAGCCAGTTCTCGAACTGGCGGCGCAGCACGGTGGACCAGCCGGCGTCGAAGACGTGGTGGATCATCACCAGGAAGAGCGCGCCGAAGGCGATGCTGATCCAGAAGGCGAAGGCCGTGAGATAGGAGAAGGCGACCGCCTTGCCTCCGGAGACGGCGAGGCCGGCGGCGGTGGCGAGGAGGCCGACGATGCCGATGACGAGCGCCTGGGTGGAGGCGGGGGCGGCAGGGGCGGCGGCGGCGGGCGCGGTGGAAACGGTGGCGACGTGGGTGCTCATTTCAGGCCAAGCTCGGATTTGTGGGCGGGAACGACGTCGTCGGGCGTAGCGGTCTGGGCGCGCTGGAGGGCGCGCACATAAGCGATGACGGCCCAACGGTCCGCGGGTTCGATTTTATCGGCGTAGGACAACATGTTCTGGTTGGCCGTGCCATGGGTGATGGTGTGGAAGAGCGAGCCTTCCTCGATCTGACGCAGGCGGTCGTCATGGAAGGTCGGCGTGGTGCCCATGCCGTATTGCTTGGTGATGCCGTTGCCGTCGCCGGTGCCGCCGTGGCACACGGTGCAGTAGATGTTGTATTTCAACTCGCCGCGCTCGAGGAGGGCGGCGTTGACGGTGATCTCGGCGGGGAAACCGCGGACGAAGTCGCCGTTGG
>CAZOGV010000217.1:0-4118 GCA_964579225.1 uncultured Akkermansia sp.
TCGCGCACATGCAAATCCCAGTAATCCCAATCGTGCACACCGGGAAACTCGCGATAAACATGCGGCACCTGCACCGCCGTTAGCTGCGCGGTAAACGCCCGGTTGTCCTCGATCAGAAAATCCTCCGTGCCGCAGTCCACCAGCAGCTCCGGCAGATTTCCCGCCGCCAGCGCGCGCTTGGCCAACTCCACCACATCGTGGTCCGACCCCCGCGGATCATCGCCGAAGATCCGCGCCAGCTCCCTCAAGAAAGCCTCGCCGCGCCCATTCAGTGATTTCGGCGCCGCCGACCCCGTCTTGAAATCAAAATTCCCCCACCCCACCGCGCCCGAGTGACTGTTCACCGAGCAAAACCGGTCCGCGTGCCTCAGCCCCACGCGCAAGGCCCCGTAGCCGCCCATCGACAAGCCGCCGATGGCCCGCGCCGAGCGCTCCGCCTTCGCCTGAAAATTCCGTTCGATGAAAGCCGGCAACTCCACCCCTATGTGCGTCGCAAAATCCGGCCCATCCACCGGCTTGGTATAAAAACTCCGGTAGCCATCCGGCATCACCACGATGATCGGCAGATCGCGCACATACCACTCCAGCCGCGTGCGCCGCAGCCAAACCGTATGATCGTCGCTGAGCCCGTGCAGCAGATAAAACGTCGGGAAGGGCCCCGTCCCCGTCTGGGGCAAAATAACCGTCGCCGACGTGTGCTTGCCGATGACGTCGCTCTTCCAGTGCAGATTTACGAGGGCCATAAAATGGGGAGAGAAATCCTAAATCCTAAGCGGCTAAATCCTAAAACGATCCGGCCACATTCCACGCGGTATTCTTTAGGATTTAGTCATTAGAATTTAGGATTTCGCGGTTACCTTCTGCGCGTCACTCCACGCGCAGAATGTAACCGCGCAAATACTCGCTCTCCGGCATCGTCACCAGCACCGGGTGATCCGCCGGCTGATGGCAGAACTCCAGCACCTGCACCTTGCGCTTCGCATCCGCCGCCGCACCCGCCAGCACGCCGCGCAGCTCCGCGTCCTGCATGTGATGCGAGCACGTGTAGGTCGCCAGCAAACCACCCGGAGCGAGCGCCTTCATCGCGCGCAAATTCAGCTCCTTGTAACCGCGCAGCGCGCCATCCAGCGCGCTCTTCGACTTCGCGAAAGGAGGCGGATCGAGCACGATCAAATCCCAGGTCTCGTCGTGCCGCGCGCCGAAGTAATCAAACACGTTCACGCTCTCGAAATCCGCCTTCACGCCATTGCGCTCCGCATTGCGCTTCGCCTGCGCGATCGCGTCGAAAGCGCTGTCGAGCCCGAGCACCCGCGCCGCACCCGCCCGCGCCGCGTGCAACGCGAACGAGCCCTGGTTGCAAAACGCGTCCAGCACCCGCTTGCCCTTCGCATGCTTCGCCACCGCCGCGTGCTGCTCGCGCTGGTCGAGATAAAACCCGGTCTTCTGCCCGCTCTGCAAATCGAGCCAGTAATCAAACCCGTCGATCGTGTGCCAGCGCGGTGCCCAAGGCTGACCGCTGCGCGTCGAAACCTCCGAGGGCAAACCCTCCAGGCGGCGAATCGACGCGTCGTTGCGCAGGATGACTTCCTTCGCGCCCGCCAGCTCCGCCAGCGCCTCGACGATGATCCCCGCGCGACGATCCATCGCCAGCGTCTGGATCTGCACCACCACCGTGTCGCCGAACTGGTCGGCCACCACGCCCGGCAAATCATCCGACTCCGACCACACCAGCCGGCGATTCGCCGCCGCGCCCGGCCCGCCGCGCCGCGTGATCGCGCGCTCAAGCGCCGCACGGATAAACGCCTCGTCCAGCGTCACGCGGTCGCGGCTGATGCGACGCCACACGATCTGCGATTTCGAATTGTAAATGCCGCTGCCGATGAAGCGATTCGTGCGGTCGCGCAGCTCCACCACCTCGCCGTCATGCGCCTCGGGCGCGAGCGCGTCCACCTCGTTGGCAAAAACCCACGGGTGACCCGAGAGCACGCGAGCGCGGACATTGGCTTTCAATTTGAGCAAGGCGTCGGACATAGCCGCACACGTTCACCGCCCGCCGCCCCGCACGAAAGCCCAAAACAAGGAACGGCGACACTCCTGTCGCCGAAACCCGCCCCGACCTCAATTTCCTCTTTCCCTGTCTCCCTCCGCCGCGTGTGCTGTTCGGTTTGACCATGACGCCCGCCCAGGAAATCGCCCGCCGCCGCACCTTCGCCATCATCTCGCACCCCGACGCCGGCAAAACCACGCTGACCGAGAAGTTCCTGCTCTACGGCAACGCCATCCATCTCGCCGGCTCCGTCACCGCCCGCAAACAGCAGCGCTCCACCACCTCCGACTGGATGGAAATCGAGAAGCAACGCGGCATCTCCATCTCCTCCACCGTCCTCCAATTCGATTACCAAGGCTTCGCGGTCAACCTGCTCGACACCCCCGGCCACAAGGACTTCTCCGAAGACACCTACCGCGTGCTCACCGCCGTCGATGCCGCCCTCATGGTCATCGACTCCGCCAAGGGCATCGAGCCGCAGACCCGCAAACTCTTCGAGGTCTGCCGCCGCCGCGGCATCCCCATTTTCACCTTCTTCAACAAGTGCGACCGCCCCACCCAAAACCCCCTCGAACTCATCGACGAGCTTGAGCGCGTGCTCGGCCTCGCCCCCTGCCCCGTCACCTGGCCCCTCGGCAACGGCCCCAGCTTCCGCGGCGTGTTCGACCGCCGCGTCAACCAGGTCCACCTCTTCGAGCGCACCCCGCACGGCTCCTACCGCGCCCCGGTCAACGTCACCGGCCTCGAAGATCCCGTCGTGCGCGCCAAGTTCGACGACCTCACCTACGCCGAGGTCGCCGAGCAGATCGCCATGCTCGACGGCGCCACCGCCCCGCTCGACCTTGCCGCCGTCCACGCCGGCAAACAAACCCCCTGCTTCTTCGGCTCCGCCGTAAACAACTTCGGCGTGCAACTCCTCCTGGAAGGTTTTCTCCAAAAATCCATCCCGCCCACCGAGCGCCGCTCCGTCACCATCAGCACGCCCGGCGCGCCCGCCCCCACCGAAGAAAAAATCATCCCCATCACGCACCCGAAGTTCTCCGGCTTCGTCTTCAAAATCCAAGCCAACATGGACCCGAAGCACCGCGACCGCATCGCCTTCATCCGCGTGTGCTCCGGCAAGTTCGAGCGCGACATGGTCGTCACCCACCAACGCACCGGCAAACAAGTGCGCCTCTCCTCCGCCCACCGTCTCTTCGGCCAGGAACGCGAGACCGTGGACGAGGCCTGGCCGGGCGACGTCATCGGCCTCGTCGGCCACGATTCCTTCGGCATCGGCGACACCCTTACCGAGGATCGCAGCATCGCCTTCGACGAGATCCCGCGCTTCCCGAGCGAAGTCTTCGCCTACATTTTCAACCCCACCAGTTCCGACGCCAAAAAATACCGGGCCGGACTCGAACAGCTCCTCCAAGAAGGCGTCGTGCAGTCCTTCATGCCGCGCAACGCGCCCCCCGGCGCCACGCTCCTCGCGGCGGTCGGCCCCCTGCAATTCGAGGTCGTGCAATCCCGCCTCAAATCCGAATACAACGCCGAGTCGCGCCTCGATCCCACGCCCTGGACGCAACTCCGCTGGGTCGAGCCGCACCCGGCCTTGGAGAACCCCAACGCCATCGTGGTCGCGAGCGGCGTCGCCTTCGGCGTCGATAAATTCGGCCACCCTATCGTCCTTTTCCCCAACGACTGGACCCGCGAGTATTTCATCGAGAAAAACCCCGAGCTAAAACTCCACGAAATGCCCATCGAGCAGACCTGATCGCTTCGCCCGTGTAGCCACGCCCCTCCCCGGGCGTGCCCCCAAGCCCCGCAGCGCCCCGCGCAACGGAACTTTTTGTAGGGCTGGGTCGCCGCCCCGCCGCGCCCCGCGCGCCGGGGCTATCTCATTTCTACTGGAGGGCGCGGCTCCGTCCGCGCCGTTCATCGACGCCTTCACTGGGAGCGCCGGCATCCTGCCGGTCATTGATCCCCGTAGGCTTGAATGTGAATTCAAGTGCCCGCCTCCCCCCTCCCCCGTGCTTGCATGGGTTCACCACAGAGACACGGAGGCACAGAGGCCTCACAGAGGGAGGAA
>CAZOGV010000218.1:0-4088 GCA_964579225.1 uncultured Akkermansia sp.
TTCGTGCGCCTCCCGTGGGCGACACACGCCGGCGAGGCGAATCTGCATGGTTCATCGGGCCAGTTGATCACCGGCGCTGTGCTGCGGGTGGCGCTGGCGAGATAAGCGAGTCGGGAACCTGCTGGAGTCGGCCGACCAGGGGAAGGCGGGGAGTGATCGGCCGGCCAACGTGGATTCGGCGTTCTTCTGCGCGACGTGTGGTTTTCACCACCGTCTTTCTGCTGCATCAGTCTTTTGGCGGGAGTTCCAGGGGTCAGAAATTCAGCACCCAGAGTTCGCCTTGGGAGACGGCCTGGGTGGCGGGGGCGGGGAGCCAGCGTTCGGCGAAGCTCGGGCCCCAAGAATCGCTGAAGGCGAGTTCGCCGGTGGCGCGGTTGTAGCCGATGAGCAGGCAGACATGAGCGTAGGACGCGTCTGGCTTTAGGTCGGCACCGACGCGGCGTTGTTCGCGGGCCCAGTCGGCGAGGGCGGAGGGCGAGGCGGAGGAGACGGCGGCGCGGGCTTTGGTGTAGGTGTCGGCGGTCTGGTTGAACTCGGGGGTGGAGGAGAGCGACCAGAGCAGGGGGCGGCCTTCGTCGATGTAGCGCGCGAGGGTGGCGGGGGTGAGTTGCTTGAGGTTGATTTTTTCGAGGCGGCGGCCGGCCTGGCGGACGGTGCGTTCGAGGCCGTCGATCATGGTGCCCACGTGGGTGCCGCCGCCGTGGGTGGTGCCGCCGAGGGCGGCCAGGTCGTAGAGATCGGAGGGGATGCCGGCGTAGCGGAGCACGCGCTCGAAGGTGGCGGGCACGCAGTAGCCCTTGGGGCCCTGATCCACCATCGGTATCCGGTCCAGCACTACGTCGCCGTTGTCGCGGCGGGTGATGCGCTCGCGCTGGCGTTGGCGGAGTTGGTCGTCGCTGATTCGGACCGGGGAGGTCTCGACGGCGGGGAGCACGCGGAGGGCGAGCAGATTGCCGGGGCGGGCGTGCAGGAGGAGGAAGTGGCGGTCGGCGGAGAAGAGGGCGAGGTCGCCGGGGTAGGCGCGGCGCAGGGAGGGGTGGATGTCGAGCACGGCTTCGGGCGGGAGGGCGGCGGCGAGGTTTTGGCGGATGGTCTGGAAGTCGCGGGCGAGATCGGCCTCGAAGGTTTTGATCGCGGAGGGGGAGACGAAGCGCGCGCCGTCGGGGCGGGCGAAGGCGGGGTGGTCGCCGCGATTGGTGAACATGAGGGTGAACTCGGTGGTGCGTCCTTCCTCGGAGCGGAGCGCGAGCATGTAGGCGGGGGCGTCGAGCGCGGTGTGGGGCGTGCGGGGATAGACGCGCCAGGTCTCGGCGCCGGGAGTGATGCTCTCCGGGGGAAGTTTCAGGCGGTCGGCGATGGTGGCGGGCGGCTCGTCCCAGAGGGGTGTGGCGGAGGGGGCGGTGGAGAAAAGCGGGAGGTTCAGGGCGCGGTTGAGGGTGGCTAGGGAAGGCGAGGAGGCGATGGATGCGGTGGTGGAGGGGCGCGGGGCGAAGGGGTCCTGCGCGGCGACCCGGCGGGCGTCTTCGGCGGAACGCGCCGCGGTCAGGGCTTGTTCGAGGAAGGCGAGATCGGCAGGGGAGAGGCGGTCGCGGCGGAGGGTGAATTCGCGACCGTCGGCGGCGCGACGGATGACGACGGAGGTGGCGTCGGCGCGGACAAGCTCGGCCTCGACGGTGCGGCCCTCGCGGTCGGTCCAGACGCGCGGCGCGGCGTGTAGGGGAAATACGGATACGGAAAGGGCGCAGACGAAGGGGAGGATAGCGAGGAGGCGGCGCATGGCGGGGGCGGGCGAGCTTAGTTTTGTCGCACGAGGCCGGCGTCGGGCGCGGCGAATTTGTAGGTCACGGGTTCACCGGGGCGGCGCTCGTAGCGGGAGCGAAGGATGAAGCCGCCGTCGGAGGTGACTTCCTTGGCGAAGGGGGTCATTGGGGTTTCTGCCCAAGGGTCGAAGGCAGCGAAGGGATCGATGGATTGGCCGAGCTGGCCGAGGCGGTGGTGAATCGCCGACAGGAGCATGCGCACGCCGGTGTCGCCGCTGTGCAGAGCGCGGGCGAAGTTATCAAACGAAGGTGTCAGCATGCCTAGGATGAAATCATCTTCGGGTTTGCGGATGGTTGGTTTGGCGGCGAGTGCTTGCCGGGCGGAGCCGAGTTGGGCGCGGGTGATTTCGTCGTAACGGGCGATTAGATCCGTGAAGTAGCCGTCGGGTCCCAGCGGGTGGGCGCGGATTCGAGCGAGCCAAGTATCGATGTTCGGATCGGGAATTCCGGCATCGGAAAGCGACGTCGAATCGAGGAATGATTCGAAACGTTTGAGACCGGCTCCTGAAGCGCTGTTTGGACGGGTCTCGTTGGGACCAGTGGTCGGGCTGCCGGCTTCATTGGAATCTGCGTCGAGCCTGGCCTTCACGCCGGGGAGGATGATGTTTTCGATGATGGGAATGAAGAAGACGTTTCGTTCGGCGTCGAGGGCGCCGTCCTCGGATGGAATAGTTTTCACGTCGGGCCAATCGGCGGCGAGGCGGGCGAGTTCGGCGGGCGAGTAGTCGAGCAGGCGCCGGGCGGCGGCCTGGACGGCCATGCCTTCGATGGCGACGCCGGTTAGGTGGTGGATGAGGGTATGAGCCAGGCGCTGGCTGCGGGCGAGTTGCGCGGTGGCGGTGTAGATTTCGATGGAGTCGGAGGCGGGCGCGTCGTCGGCGACTTTGATGGCGATGCGTGCGAGTTCGCGGAGGTGTCCGACTTCGGGAATAATGTTCGCGGCGGGGTTATCGGGGTCGTCGGGGTTGGGGCGAATCGGCCAGATGTTGCCGGCAGGGGGAGGGGGGCGGGAGGCGGCGACGAGTGAGGCGGTGAGCGAGCGCGCGATGGTCAACTGGTCGTCGGAAAGTTGAACGGGTTTCGTGTCTGGGGCGGGCGAAACCCAGATGGTGAGGGCGTATTTTTCGTCCGGCGGGAGGCTCACGTAATGGGTGAGCGTGGGCACATAGGGATTGGTGTCCGGAAGCTGGCGAACGTAGTCCAGCGGGTCGGGGGTGGCGGCTTGGCCGATGAGGGGCAGTGCGATGGCGAGCAGAAGAAACCGTCGGCGGCGGAAGAGGGGCATGGCGGGAGGAGGGTTTACGCAGAAGGCCTGACGGTAAAGGCCGGGGTCGGGGCGGGTGAGCTCAGGGGGTGGTTGGCGGAATGAAGGCAGCGAGTTCGCGGGCGAGGGTGGGGGCGAGGGGGAGTTTGGGTTGTTGATAGGTGGCGTAATTTCCGGCAGGATCGCGGGGGGCGATTTTGAGGATGTGGTTCATGTTTTCCACAATGCGGAGGGTGGCGCGGGGTTGGGCGGCGGCGAGCAGGCGGGCGTCTTCGGTGGAGACTTGGATATCGTTGTCACCTTGGATGATGAGGGCGGGTTGGGGCAGGCGCGCGATCAAGTCGGCGGGGCGGGCGGCGAAGGCGCTGACGAGGAAGTTTTGCACGGAGTTGTTGAAAAGCGGGCGAAGCGCGACGGGGAGCGTGGAGGCGTCGAAGGTGCGGCCGTTTTCGAGCTCGGTGATGGCGGTTTCGGCGTCGGGGAGAAGGGGGGCGTTGGCGGGGTTGGCTTTGAGTTGGGCGCGTAGCACGTCGCCGAGGGGGCGACCGGGGCAGGCGACGAGGATGACGCCGGCGAGGTCGGGACGATTTTGGGCGGCGAGGAGGGCGACGAGGCCGCCTTCGCTGTGGCCGAGGAGATAGAGCGGGAGGTCGGGCTCCCGGGCGCGCCAGTGGTCGAGCCAGCGGTGGATGTCGGAGGCGTAGAGTTCGAGGGTGACGGCGTTGGGGTCGGTGCCGGGGGAGGCGCTGGAGAACATGCCGCGTTTGTCGATGCGGAGGGTGGCTACGCCGGTCGAGGCAAGGGAGTGGGCGAGGAGGCGGTAGGCGTCGGTCTGGATGCCGTGGCGGTTGTTGCCGTCGCGATCGGTGGGGCCCGAGCCGGGGATGATGATGACGCCGGCGCGGGGCGTGCTTGCGGAGGGAAGGGCGAGGAGGGCGCCGAGCGGGGGCGAGCCGGTGGTCAGGCGGAGTTCGGATTCGGTGGCGGAAGGCAGGAGCTGGGCG
>CAZOGV010000219.1:0-4079 GCA_964579225.1 uncultured Akkermansia sp.
CGCTCAGCCGCGCGGCGGGGACGGAGCCCCGCCCTCCAGAGGCTCATTTGGAGGGCGCGGCTCGGTCCGCGCCGAGGTGCTTATTTCACCGCGTTTGGCGACCAGTCATAGTCGGTAAAAACCACGGTCGGAGGACGTTTTTGCTTCGTGAGCACGCGCTGGTCCGCCTCGGACAAATAGGGGCGCACGTAAGCCGGCACGCCAGCCACGCCGCCGAAATCGACCGCATACCAGTCGAAGAGCGGACTCAAATGAAGCGTATGCTCGGCGCGGTCGTAGCGGTTGCGGCGCGAATCGCGCAGAAAGGCGCGGGTCTGCCGGTCGAGCTGCGACTCCAGCTTCGCGGCTTCGTAGGGCTCGGATATGAGCGGCGGGCACGAGACGGCGGCGCACACCAACGCGAAGTGGATGCGCGGCTCGTCGAAATGTTTGCGGATGATCTCGTGCTCAATGTGGTTGAGCGTGATGGCCGCGTCGGCGCCGCGCGGCGTGAAGAGCGGCAGGTCCCAGGGTTTGCCGGCGTTGAGCTTCATGATCGATTCCATCGGCCAGGCGTCGGCCATGAGTTTGAGGGTAACCGCGTTGTAGGTGTTCATCCAATACGCGAGGCGCTCCTCGCGGGAGAGCGGCGCGAGGTCGGTTTTTTCCATCGCGATGATCGACGCGGCAAGACGACGGTCGGTCTTGAGGGCGGCGTAATCCACCAAGCCGTCGCGCACATGCTCGCGCAGCAAGGCGGCGTATTCGGAATAATCCGGCGCGGTCGGTGAATCAGATCCCGCGCCCGCGAACGGTATCCACGCGACGAACAGACATAAAAAAATCCGAATTGCGTGCGGCATGCTAAACACGCCTCAAGCAATCCGGATTACGAAAAAAGAAAACTGGAATTCTCTTTGGCTACAGGTGCCTTACGCGCCGCCGCCGGAGCCGGCCGCGGGCTTGGGGCGGAAGGCCTGGCGGAAGGTGGCGCCGATGTAGTCGCGGTTCATGCGCGCGATGAAATCGTGGCTGATGAGCTTGGGGCAGGCGGCGGAGCACTCGTATTGGTTGGTGCAGTTGCCGAAGCCGAGTTCGTCCATCTTCGCGACCATGTTGAGCACGCGGGTGTCGCGCTCGGGCTGGCCTTGCGGGAGGAGGCCGAGCTGCGAGACCTTGGCCGAAACGAAGAGCATGGCGGAGGCGTTTTTGCAGGCGGCGACGCACGCGCCGCAGCCGATGCACTGGGCGGCGTCCATCGCGAGGTCGGCGACGTCCTTGGGGATGGGCGTGGCGTTGGCGTCTTGCGCGGCGCCGGTGCGGATGCTGATGAAGCCGCCGGCCTGCTGGATGGCGTCGAAGGCGGAGCGATCGGAGATCAGGTCCTTGATGACCGGAAAGGGCTTGGCGCGGTAGGGCTCGACGACGATGACCTCGCCGTCGGAGAAGCTGCGCATGTAGGTCTGGCAGCTGGCGATGGCGCGGTGCGGGCCGTGGGGCTTGCCGTTGATGACGAGCGAGCAGGTGCCGCAAATGCCTTCGCGGCAGTCGTGGGCGAAGGCGATGGGGTCCTCGCCGGAGCGCTCGATGTTGTCGTTGATGACGTCGAGCATCTCGAGGAAGGACATGTTCGGATTACAGTCCTTGGCAGGATAATCGACGAAGCGGCCGGGTTGATTCGGGCCGGCCTGACGCCAGACGCGGATCGTTACCGAGATGTTTTTGGAGGAGGGAGAGGTGTGGGCGGTGGCGACCATGGCGGGGATGATGATTGGAAGGTGGAGATTAGATTTAAGCGGAGACGGCTTTTCGTTTGGCCGGGGATTTTTTCGGACTCAGGGCGGGGAGCGCGGTGTGGTAGCCGATCTCACGGGAGGGCGGCACGGGGTCGGGCGACATAAGGTCGCGAATCGCATCAAACACGGCCTTGAACTGGGCGTCGTATTTCTTCTCCAGGGCGGCGAGTTTTCGCGAAAGTTCGGCGCTGGTGGCGATCATCTGGCGCAGGCGGACAAACGTCCGCATGATCTCGATGTTTACCGCGACGGCGCGGTTTGAGCGGAGCACGCTGGAGAGCATGGCGATGCCTTGTTCGGTAAAGGCGTAAGGCAAGGTGCGCCGCCCGCCTTTTCCAGGACTGAAGTCTTTTGCGGTCACGGCTTGTGACCGCAAAACATCCTTCCTGACAAGTGGCTTGAGCCGATCAGCCGTTTCAGCGGTCACAATTTGTGACCGCAAAAGGGCAATGACTTCGGGCTCGGAGAGTTGAAAAACAAAATCCCCGGGAAACCGCTCGGCGTTACGCTTCACCGCCTGATTAAGCGCCTTGAGTTCGACGTCGTAGAGACCGGCCAGATCAACATCCAGCATCACCTTTTCACCGCGCAACATGAAGATGCGCGTCTCCAAGCGAGATGAGGGGATGAAGGAGTCAGTCATTTGAAGGACGAGAAGGATGTCTCAATTTGAGCTATCCCCGAGGCGTGATGCGCCGCCCCGAGGAGACAGGAGTCGGCATCACTTATACGAGCGCGTGCTCATCTTGGTGAATTCGTAGTTGAGGGGCTCGATATTGCGGAGCGGCTCCTTGCCTTCGCCTTGGAATTCCCAGGCGGCGACGTGGGCGAAGTTTTCGTCGTCACGTTTGCACTCGCCGTCGGGATACTGGTGCTCTTCGCGGAAGTGGCCGCCGCAGCTTTCCTCGCGGGTGAGGGCGTCGCGGCACATGAGTTCGCCGAGTTCGATGAAGTCGGCGACGCGGTTGGCGCGCTCGAGGGCCTGGTTCATGTTGTCGCCGGAACCGGGGACGTTGACGTTGGCCCAGTATTCCTCGCGCAGGGCCTGGATCTTTTTGATGCCTTTTTCGAGGCCTTCCTTGGTGCGAGCCATGCCGCAGTGGTTCCACATGATGAGGCCGAGCTTCTTGTGGTAGTAGTTGACGGGCTCCTTGCCCTTGGCGGCGAGGAGGCGCTTGACGATGCCGGAGGCGTTGGCCTCGGCCTCGGCGAACTCGGGCGCGTCGGTGGAGGGGCGAGAGTTGGGCTTCACGGTGGCGAGGTAGTTGCCGATGGTGTAGGGCACCACGAAGTAGCCGTCGGCGAGACCCTGCATGAGCGCGGAGGCACCGAGGCGGTTGGCACCGTGGTCGGAGAAGTTGGCCTCGCCCAGCACGAAGAGGCCGGGCACGTTGCTCATGAGGTTATAGTCCACCCAGAGGCCGCCCATGGTGTAGTGGACGGCGGGGTAGATGCGCATGGGCTGTTTGTAGGCGCTCTCGTCGGTGATCTCGTGGTAGATGTCGAAGAGATTGCCGTAGCGCTCCTTCACAGCGGCCTCGCCGAATTCGAGGATCTTTTCCTTGGAGGGATTTTGCAGGTTGGCGCGGGCGGCGACCTGTTTGCCGTAGCGTTGGATGGCTTCGGCGAAGTCGAGGTAAACGCCGAGACCAGTGTCGCCGACGCCGCGACCTTCGTCGCACATGCGCTTGGCGGCGCGGGAGGAAACGTCGCGCGGGGCGAGGTTGCCGAAGCTGGGGTAGATGCGCTCGAGGAAGTAGTCGCGGTCGGCCTCGGGGATTTCCGCCGGGGGCTTTTTGCAGTCGGCAGCGTTCTTCGGCACCCAGATGCGTCCGTCGTTGCGGAGCGACTCGGACATCAGCGTGAGCTTCGACTGGTAATCGCCGGAAACGGGGATGCAGGTCGGGTGAATCTGCGTGTAGCAGGGATTCGCGAAACACGCGCCGCGCTTATAGGCGCGCCAGATGGCGGTGGTATTTGAACCGCGCGCGTAGGTGGAGAGATTGAAGACGTTGCCGTAGCCGCCGGTGGCGAGGATGACGGCTTCGCCGGAGTGGCGGTGGAACTTTCCGGTCACGAGGTCGCGGGTGATGACGCCGCGGGCGTGGCCATCGACAACCACGAGATCGACCATCTCGTGTTGGGTGATGAGCTCGACCGCGCCGGCGCCGACCTGCTTCGAGAGTGCGGAGTAGGCGCCGAGGAGGAGCTGCTGGCCGGTCTGGCCGCGGGCGTAGAAGGTGCGCGACACCTGCGCGCCGCCGAAGGAGCGGTTGGCGAGCACGCCGCCGTACTCGCGCGCGA
>CAZOGV010000220.1:0-4041 GCA_964579225.1 uncultured Akkermansia sp.
GGGCGGTGATGGTCGGGCTGACGAGGCGACCGCCGGCGGTGACGGTGATGTCGTCGATAAAAACGCCCGTGTTCGTATTCGCGCCGGTGAAAGCGGAGTTGTTGTGGCGGAAAATGAAGCGGATGCGCACGGTGAGGCCGTCGTAGGCGGCGAGGCTGACCGAGCGGGCGTTAAAATCGGGATCCCAGTCGGCGCTGGAGCCGCTGCCATTGCCATTGCGACCCCAGAGCTCGGTCCAGGTGAGGCCGCCATCGGTGGTGATCTCGGCGCTGAGGCGGCTGGCCGTGGTTACCCATCGAAACAGGTCGTGAAACTGGAGATGGCTGGTCGCGGTGGGGACGATGTCGCGGTCGAGTTCGAAGGACTGGGAGGGGAGAGCGGAGGTCGGGAAGGTGAGGTGAAAGGCCTTGGCGCCGGTGCGTTTCACGGTGGTCTGGCGCAGGGTGAAATCACCCGAGGTGGCGGCGATGACCTGGGCCGAGGAGACGTCTTCGGCGCCTTCGGTCCAGGCGGAGGGGTCGTAGGTGGAGACGTTGAGCTGGTAGGCGTCGGCTTGGTCGATGGAGTTGAAGGTGTAGGCGGCGCCGGTGGTGGCTGGGGTGGCGGTGCCGGTGACGGCGACGTTTTCGCCCAGCACATCGGGATCGAACAAGGTGACGGTGTAGCTGTAGCTCGCAGGCACGCCGGCTCCGCTGATGCCGCTTACCGTGACGGCGTAGGGGATGTCGGAAACGATAGAGGACGGGAGCGAGGACGGTTCCCAGACGAGGGTATTGTCGCCATAGCCGTTGTCGGTTCGGGAAATCACGGTCACGGGCACGAGCGTGCCGCCTTGAGTGAGGGTAACGGTGGCGGCGGCGAAGTTGGCACCGGGGTAGCTGAGTGACCAGCGGGCGGGGACGAGGCCGAAGGGGCAGTAGCCGGCGTTGGGCCAGGCGACGAAAGACGGAGTGGGGGCGGCTTTGAAGTCGCCGATCACCCAGATGGCGTTGGCGGCGTTGTGGCCGACGGTGGGCGGCACGTCGCCGGTGCCCATTACCCAGGCGCGCGTGTAGTTCAGCCAGCGCCGATGCCCGACGATGATGTTGTTGGAGCCGTCGTCGCGGATATAGGCATCGACCGAGCCGGGGCCGTAGGTGCCGAGGGCGATGTTGGAGGCGCCGGCGGCCTCGGCGGCATTGGCGGTATAGAATGTCCAGGTATTCGGCGGGTTGTGGCTGAGCGAATGGTTGGCGGCGAAGAGCAGGGCGGCCTCCTGAGCTTTGGCGCTTTTGGTATCGTCAAAAACGATGTCGGCGGGGAGAGAGACCAGAGCGCGGTAAAAGTTTATGCGACGGCGGACATCGTCCTTGAAGGCGGGGGAAGTGGTGCCGGCGATGCCCGTATCGAGGTTGCCGGTCCAGGCCATGTGTGCGGCGTAGTTTTCGGAGGCGCGGTAGATGCACTGGTAGAAAGCCAGCGTATCGCGTCGGTCGGAGGTGTTTACGGTGAAGCCGGCTACCGCGGTGGGTTGAGAGGTTCCGGGGCTCCACGCGAGTGCGCTTGAGCAGGCGAGGGTAAAGAGAGCGGTGAGCCCGGCGAGATGACTGCGCGCAAGGAAAGGCATGGCGGCGTATGAGGGGGAATTAAGCGGAGGGCCGGGGGAAGCCTGGGGCGAGGGTATGCGCCTTGTGTTACAACCGCAGAATGAAAAAGCCAAGCGGGTGGGAAAAGAGAGCCTGGTCGGAGAGTGACGTCTGGCAATGACCCTGCGGTTCCAGCGTCAAACTTACGGAGATAGCCGCGGATCGAAAGAGAACGGCTCCGCCTTGCCGAAGCGGATTTCGGTGAAGCGGGGATGCAGCGGATTGAGGAGGTAATTAAACTCGCCGAGGACCACGGCGCTCGGCACGCGGAGGGCGGGGGAGCGGCGGGAGTCATACCAATTACTACCAAAGGCGCGGGTGCTTTCCGGAGACGGATTTTGACGCCAGTTTTCTGGAACGCTCTCGGGGACGTGAATGAGATTTGATGGAATCTCCGCGAAGGCGATTACCCACGGACGTTCGTGCAATAACGTGGAGCTGTCCGCATTGGCGAGTATTTCGAGGGCGGCAAGGGCTCGCGAATCCGACGTGTAAACGAGCGGAATTCCCTTGGGGTGCCAGCGTCCTTTGACTCGCAGGCTTCCTTCGCCGGTAAACATGCGGTCGCCGTAGCTGGCCGCGCAAATGCGCCAAACGATGATCGAGCTCACAGGTAGATGCCGTGCTCGAGGGCGCCGATGACGTTTTCGACTTCGCGCGCGCCGGGCTCGGTGCGCGCCATTTGGAGCGGCGTCTTCCAGCCCAGGGCGGGCAGTTGGGCGTTCATCCACTTCCGGGTGTTTTCGTGCGTGCCGAAAAGTGCCTTGGCCAAGTCGTAGAGGCGCATGATGCGCACGGCGCGTTCGCCCTCCGGAATGTCGAGGCGGGCCTTGGCGGCGACGCGGCGGGCGTAGGTGCGCGGCGGGATGTGCACGAGCTTGGCCAGCTCGTCGGTGGTAAAGCCCGAGGTGCGCCCAAACTCGACCAGATCGACGACGGGCAAACCCTCCTCGACCACGTGCGCCCACTCGGCATCGGTGCGATGATAGAGAGGAAGCTTGGCGGGCTTGGCGTGAGGAGGCTTTGGGGTGGTTTTTGGCATATGGCGAGTATGCCGTTGCCATTTGGCAGGGCAAGAAAGAAGTAGCATGTGGCGGGTTGTTATTTGCCAAATGGCAACATGGCGGACGTGAAAAAGCCGCGCCCGGGTGGGGCGCGGCTGGGGGGCGGGGGCGGATGGCGGCGCATCGAGCCGCGCCGTCGAAAGCGGCGTCAAGCCGCCGCACTCCAAGGTTTCGATCAGGACGCGAGGGCGGCGGGGAGTTTGTCGATCGCCTTGCCGCCGCCCATGGCGGAGTCGGGGCGGCCGCCGCCTTTGCCGTCGAGCTGGGCGGCGAGGGCTTGGATGATCTTGCCCGCATTCTTGCCGGCTTTGATCGCGGCGGGGCTGCACAGCGCGACCACGCTGGCTTTGTCGCCGAGGACCGCGCCGAGCTGGACCACGCCCTCGCCGCCGAGTTGGGCGAGGACCTGGCTGCCGAGTTGGCGCAGGGCTTCGGGGCCGTCCACCGTGACGACGGCGGAGATAAAGGGCAGGCCGTCGCGGGTGGTGGCGGTGGTGACGAGCTGCGCAGCTTGGGCGGCGGCGGCCTGTTGTTCGAGGGCGGCGAGTTTTTTTGCCTGCTCGGCTTTTTCGGCGAGGACGGCGGTGAGGCGTTGTTCGAGCAGGGCGAGCGGCGAGCCGACCTGGGCGGCGATGGCGGCGAGGCGGGCCTCTTCGGCGGCGACGTAGTCGTAGGCGGCCTGGCCGCAGACGGCCTCGATGCGGCGGGTGCCGGCGGCGACCGCGCCTTCGCTGACAATCTTGAAAAGACCGATCTCGCCGGTGGTGTTGACGTGGGTGCCGCCGCAGAGTTCGCGGCTGTAGCCGCCGATGTCCACGACGCGGACGCGCTTGCCGTATTTCTCGCCGAAGAAGGCGAGGGTGCCCTTGGGCTTGGCGTCGAAGTCGGTCTCGTAGCCTTGGACCTCGGCGTTATCGAGGATGCGCCAGTTGACGATGCTCTCGATCTCGCGGAGCTGGGCGGGCGTGACGGCCTCGAAGTGCGCGAAGTCGAAGCGCATGCGGTCGGGGGCGTTCAAGCTGCCAGCCTGGCGCACGTGGGTGCCGATGACGCGGCGGAGCGCGAAATGCAGGAGGTGCGTGGCGGTGTGGTGGCGCTGGATGGCGCGGCGGTGAATCATGTTCACGCCGGCCTCGACCTGGTGGCCGACGAGACCTTGTAGGAAAGAAATGGATACGGGCTGCGAGCCGCGCGGGGCGGTGGGGAGGAGGCGGCCTTCGACGTTGGAGATGTGGTGAAGGTGGCGGCCGGCCTTGTCCTTGATGGTGTCGCCGATCTGCACGGCTTGGCCTTTGGAGAGGAGCACGCCGCAGTCGCCGAGTTGTCCGCCCATTTCGGCGTAGAAGGGCGTC
>CAZOGV010000221.1:0-4023 GCA_964579225.1 uncultured Akkermansia sp.
GATCGCGACGGCTTCGCGCCTCGCGGCGGGCGTCACCACTTTCGCGACAGGAGATCCTTCAACGCAGCCTGGTCGAGCAGCGACTCCGCAAGCAGCCGCTTCAGCCGGGCATTCTCCTCCTCAAGCGCCTTCAGCCGCTTCGCTGTTGGCGTCCGAGAGCTATAAGGGCTTTGTGGCTGCGCTCCAGAAAGAGATCGTGGAGAACCTTTCGACCCGTCCAAGGCAGGCGGACGCCGAATATTTCGCCGGCAAGACCCTGAAGACAGACGATCAAGAGCTGGTGCTGGACAAAGCTCTGGCCAAGAAGCTGGAACGCTTCTTGATCAAGAACGACTTCGTGGATGAGGATGGCCACATCACTGCGGGCTATCATGAGGCCCGCAAGGCCGATGCCATCGAGACGCTACCTGAAGAGCTGGAACCGCATCGTGAGGCTGTGTTGGCCCTGATCGACACGGTGTTCAACGGACGTGCGGTCGAAGACATGTTCAGCGACGGGCGCAAACCGAAAAAGAACCCCCTGAACGACAATTTCCACCGGAAAGAGTTTCAAGAACTCTGGCGCCGGATTAACCGCAAGGCCGTCTACCAGGTCGAATTTGAAAGCGCCGCATTGGTCCGAAGCTGCATCGACCGACTGGATCGCGACCTGAAGGTGACGCCACTGCAGTATTTGGTGACCGAAGGGGCCTTGGAAGACGCTGTGACGGATGATCGCCTGCGCGCAGGGGAGGCCTTCGTCCAAGGCAAGGTTCGGACCGAGACAGGCAAGAGCGCCCATTCTCGAGTGTCCTATGATGTCATCGGGGCGATTGCTGCCAATACAGACCTGACCCGCAAAACCGTGGGTGACATCTTGACCGGTATTCAGGCCGCCAAGTTTGGGGAGTTTGCTAAAAACCCAGAGCAGTTCATCGCCGATGCCTCGCACCTGATCCAAGAACAAAAGGCCATCGCAGTCATTGAGCGGCTGACCTATGACGCCACGGAAGACAGATATGATGCCGAGCTATTCACAGCCGGAGAGACAGGCAATGATTTCAAGAAGGCGACAGAAAAACTCAATAATCACGTGTACGACTATGCAATCGTTGACTCAAAGGTCGAACGAGATTTCGTTCGCGATCTCGACACCAGCACCGAGGTGGTCGTCTATTCCAAACTGCCCCGTGGCTTTCTGATCCCCACCCCGGTCGGCGACTACAACCCGGACTGGGCGATTGCTTTCCGAGAAGGGGGCGTGAAGCACCTCTACTTTGTAGCTGAAACGAAGTCGGATCAGCCATCAATGAAGATGCGGGAATTGGAGCAGACCAAGATTAAATGTGCACGGAAATTCTTTGATGAAATCGGCCGGCGGATCAACGAGGACCGCGTGAAATATGGTGTCGTCACCAGCTATGCTGAACTGATGGTTTTAGTGAAGGAGGTGGCTTGAGGCGGTTGAGGCGAGAAGCAGCCTGCTGGCAGCGCAGCTCGGCGGTGCGAGCGTGGAGAAGCCGACGCTCTTACGTCTCGCGGCAATCCCCCGATCACACGCCGCGCCAAGGGCGGAAAGCTGACCACGATGTGCTTGGTGAGGCGACGGCGGTGCCGCTGAGTTCCGCTCTTGCACGCTCGTCGGCGTTCCGATGCGATGGCCTTTATGCCGATTGCTGTTGCCCGTTTTCAGGACAGCAAACAGGCGGGTCACGAAAGAGTCCCCGGCTAATCGGCGAGGGTAGGCGCAGTTCTGATGGCTGCAGGATGAGACTCTGTCGAAAGAACCAAGCTTAAGATCTTGAAATGGTAGGCAAACACTATGAACGGCGCAGATCGTGCCAGAATGCCTATGTATAGGTAGGGGTGACTTGCCGGGCTTCATCGTCAGCCGTGCTTCGCTCTTGCATCGGGTTGCTTTACGCAAAAAAACCGTGTACTTTTCCGTTATAACGCAATCATCGAATCGCGCGGACGGGTGCTCGAATGGCAGACTTCGATTGGAAACATCTTCTGAAACGCGGCCTGATCCTCGCGCTGGAGGATCGGACGCGGGCGGAAACGTTGAAGGCTTCCCTGCTGGTGCGCGACCATGCTGGACTGGACAAGAAGCGCGGGCGCGAACTCGAAGGCCAGGCGCGTTTTCGCATGGTGGAGCAAGGCTTCGAAGAGGTCTGCACCCTTTTTGGCGGTCAGCCGCTTGTCGGTGGCGTCATCCCGAACAGCAGCCTGAAGATCTTCCAGCCGTTCATGCGGTTCGGCGGTGATGGCCCGGGTGTCATTTTTGGCCTCGCCGCGATGCCTGAACGGAGCAAGCTGCCGAGCAAGAACCGTTCGCGTCTGGCCGGCGTGACGTTGAACTTCAATCTGACCCCAAGCTTTGACTTTGACGGTAGCGGCCCGAAGCCCGGGGACATCTTCGTCCTCTTCTTGGTTGCTCGTGACCGCGAACAGTCCGGCAAACTGGGTGAGATTGCGATTGGCGTGATCGATGCGGCCTACGAGCAGTTCCTTTTTTACGAACGCCTTGACAAGTTCCTTGCTGATGATGCCGATGCCGCTGATCCGGTCCCCGCTTCGAGTGTGTCGCCGTCCGAGACCGGGCTGGTGCGCTTGAAGGCGAAGGTGAAACCGTTTGTCCCCCCCGAGTCGCCGCCGGAGGTGGACGACGAAACAGGGAAGGCGTGATCGGTATCTTGCGATACCGGCGGGAGGATTGAATGCGCGTAGGAACGCCTGGCTTCGTGCCAGAACGCCTAGCGGAAGTGCGGGCTGCTCGGCGAATTTTGAGCATGAAGGAGCTTGCACAAATGATTGGGGTTTCCCCAAGTGCGGTTTCACGCTGGGAAAGCGGCACCCATGCTCCCGATGCAGAGGCGCTCACCGCCCTGGCGCGTGAACTTCGTGTGCGCAGGGAGTATTTTCTGCGGCCCGTCCATGCCAGTGATCACCCGATGTTTTCTCGATCGCTGTCCAGTGCCCTGAAGCGCGACACGTCGTACCAGGACTCCCAGATGCAGTGGCTGCAGGAAATCTCTGCGGTATTGCAGCACTATGTGGATTTTCCGGCGGTCGACATTCCTGATGTCATGAAGGGTCTAACCTATCGCCAACTGCGCGATGAGGACATCGAGGGCATCGCACAGGAATTGCGATCCCATTGGCGGCTTGGCCAAGGCCCGATCATTGACATGGTGGCTTTGCTTGAACGGGTCGGTTGTGTGGTTGGCTCCATCGAGATGGGAACGTCGAAGCTGGACGGGCTTTGCAGCTGGTCACGGGGTGACGAACGCCCGCATGTCATGCTTGCGACTGACAAGATGTCCCTGCCCCGCCGTCAAATGGACGCTGCCCACGAACTTGGTCATGCAATCCTGCACAAGGGGGTTAGCCACGAAGAGCTGAAGTCGGACCTCAAAGAGATTGAACGTCAGGCCTTCCGTTTTGCCAGTGCATTTCTACTGCCCGAGACGACCTACGTGCATGAAGTACAACATTATTCTTTGGCCGGCCTCCTGTCCGTAAAGGAGCGGTGGCGGGTTTCAGTGAAGGCTCAGATCAGGCGGCTTCTGGACCTCGAAGTCATTCCGGAGCACTACGGCACGCAGCTCTACAAGAGCTATTCAGCCAACGGCTGGAACAAGGTGGAGCCGCTGGATCGCGAGTGGCCGGTTCCCGAGCCGACGGTCTTGCGCAACGCGCTTAGCCTGATCGTCGAATCCGGAACTCGGACCAAGGAAGATTTGCTTGCCGTCGAGTTCACAATGCATCGAGGCGACATCGAGAACCTGACCGGGCTTCCACCAGGGTGGTTCAACCGGCAAGAAGCTAGCGTTGTGCAACTGTCGTTGAAGCAGGATGCCGCGAAGCCGCATAGTGACGCTCCTGCAGGAGAAGTCGTACCGTTCGCCCGGCGCTGATCTTCTATCTGAGTAAAGGGGGCTCACGCCCCCTTCTCGAACTTCATGACCGGGATACCGAGCTTCTTGGCTTTGTCGGCGAGGTTCTCCTGGATGCCGTTGCCCGGGAAGACGAGGACGCCCA
>CAZOGV010000222.1:0-3989 GCA_964579225.1 uncultured Akkermansia sp.
CCCCATGAACCCCAGCCCGCGCTTCACCCTCGCCCTCCTCCTCGGCGACCTCGCGGCCGTGTTCCTGGCCTTCAACACCGTCGCCATCCTGCGCGACATCCGCACCTGGCACGACCCCCTCGTCTGGCCGCTGTTTTTGCCCGCGGTCATCCTCGTCCTCGTCCTCGCCCTCATCGACGCCTACTCCCCGCGCACCGACTACCTCTCGCTCGACTACACCAGCCAGCACCTGCTCGCCGTCACCCTCTCCCTCCTCGCCACGCTGGTCATCACCTACGTGATCTTCAGCGAAGGCCTCGCCCTCCAGCAAAGTCGCGCCGTCATCTTCTTCTCCTTCCTGCTCGTCGCGCCCGTCGGTCTCGTTCTCCGCCGCTTCCTCGCCCTTCGACGCGCCGCAGTGCGGCGCAACCACGGCGTGGTCTACATCGGCGACGAGCCCAACGCCCTCGTCTTCGCCGCCGAATGCGAACGCCTCGGCCATGATCGCCCGCTGCTTCACGCCACGCTGAAATCCCAGACCGCCTCGTCCCGCGGCCCCGACGCCGAAGACGTCATCGCCCGCATCGAGCGCGGCGAGCTCGCCGCCGACGCCATCGTCCTGCGCGAATCCTCCGGCAACCTCCCCCCCGGCCTGCCCGACCGCCTCATGCGCCTGCACTTCGCCGGCGTGCCCACCTACACCCTCGAACGCTACCACGAACAGGTCTGGCGCAAGATCCCCCTCTACCGCATCAACCCGATCTGGCTCTTCCAAGGCGGCTTTCAAATCGCCCGCGACCCGTTCTTCGAGCGCGCCAAGCGCATCTCCGACCTCTTTCTCGCCTTCGCCGGCCTGCTCCTGGCCGGTCCCTTCCTGCTCGTCGCCGCGCTCGCCATCCGCCTCGAAGGCGGCGGTCCGGTTTTCTTTCGCCAACAACGCGTCGGCCTGCACCAGCGCCCCTTCACCCTGCTAAAGCTTCGCACCATGCGAGTCGCCCCGCCGGGAAAAAACGCCGAGCGCTACACCGCCAAGGCCGATCCCCGCATCACCCGCGTCGGCCGCTTCCTCCGCGCCACCCGCCTCGACGAGTTCCCCCAGCTCTGGAACGTCATCAAGGGCGACATGAGCATGATCGGCCCCCGCGCCGAATGGGACGCCCTCGTGGCCGACTACGAGGAGAAGATTCCCTGTTACCATTTCCGCCACCTCGTGCGTCCCGGCATCACGGGATGGGCCCAGGTCAACTACCCCTACGGCGCGAACCTCGACGACACCCTGCGCAAGCTCGAATACGACCTGTATTACATCCGCCAATACAGCTTCCGCCTCGACGCCGCCATCGTCCTCAAGACCATCCACGTCATGCTCACCGCCAAAGGCGGACGCTAGTGTAGAGCCTGTCCCAAAATCGGCCGTTTTTGGGACAGGCTCTATTTTAACCGGGAGCGAGCCAAAGAATCCGAATGAAAAGGTTGCCTGCCCCCCTGCTTACGCCGGAATGCCGAAGGGAGGGAATGCCGAAGGCAGAAGGAAAAGGGATTGCCAGATCAGCCTTGCCAAAAAACGTAGGATGCAGGGCGGACACGCCTGAAATATAACATTACTCGGCCTGACCCCTGCTGGCAGCCGACCCCTGCTGGCAGCCGCCTTTTCGGCCTCACCTTCACCCAGTCCGCCGCACCGACGTATCGACCGCGCGCGGGAGCTTCTTCGGATGATCCGCGATCGAGTGCAGGCCGCGACTCTCGCGGCGCTGCAAGGCGCACGCCACCACGAGCTCAGCCACCTGGATCAAATTGCGCAGTTCCAACAAACGCGCGTCCACCGAAAAATTCCAGTAATACTCCTGCGTCTCGCGCGCCAGCGTGGCGATGCGCGTGCGCGCCCGCTCCAGCCGCTTCGTCGTGCGCTGGATGCTCACGTAATCCCACATCGTGCGCCGCAACTCGTCCCAGTTGTGCGAAACCACCACGCGCTCGTCCTGATCCCCGCCGCCGAGGTCGCGCCATTCGGGAATGACCGGCGCCTTCGCATCCAGTTTTTGAATACGCCTCAAATACGCGTCCACCGAGGCCGCGCCGCGATGCGCCATGACCACCGCCTCGAGCAGCGAGTTCGACGCGAGCCGGTTGGCACCGTGCAGGCCGGTGCAGGCCACTTCGCCGCAGGCATAGAGGCCGGGCAGCGTGGTCTCGGCCGCGAGCGTGGTCGCCACGCCGCCGCAGGTGTAGTGCGCGGCCGGCACCACGGGGATCATGTCCTTGGCGATGTCGATGCCCTCGGCCTTGCAGAACTTGTAGATCGCCGGAAACCGCGAGCGCAGGAAGGCCGCGTTGCGGTGCGTGATGTCGAGCCACACATGCGGCGAGCCGGTGCGCTTCATCTCGGCGTCGATCGCGCGGGCCACGATGTCACGCGGCGCGAGATCGGCCAGCTTGTGATAGCGCGGCATAAAGGCCTCGCCGTCGCCGTTGCGCAGGATCGCGCCCTCGCCGCGCACCGCCTCGCTCACAAGAAACCGTTTTCCTGAAACCGAATACAGCGCGGTGGGATGAAACTGGATGAACTCCATGTTTCTCACCTCGACCCCCGCGCGATAGGCCATGGCGATGCCGTCGCCGGTCGCGATGTCGGGATTGGTTGTGTAAAGGTAAACCTGCCCCGCGCCGCCCGAACTGAGCATGACCACCGGCGCTTGAAAGGTCGCCACGCGGCCGTCGCGCACGTCGAGTGCATAAACACCCGCCACGCGATTCGTCACACCGTTTTTCGATGCTGCCTTCCTGCGGCCCGCGATCTTGCCGGTCGTGATGACGTCGATGGCAAAAAAGTGCTCGAACAAGGCCACCCTCGGCTCGCGTCCGATCGCCTTGATGAGCGCGGACTCGATGGCCTTCCCGGTCATGTCCTTCACGTGCAGGATGCGGCGCTCGCTATGTCCGCCCTCGCGACCGAGATCGTAGTCGCCGTCCTCGGCGCGGGAAAACTCCAGACCGAGGTCGATCAACTCCTTCACGCGCGCGGGACCGTCGGTGATGATTTGTTTCACGACCTTGCGGTCGCAGAGCCCGTCGCCGGCGGTGAGCGTGTCGGCCACATGTTTGGCGAAGTCGTCGGTCTCGGCGGTCACGACCGCGATGCCGCCCTGGGCCCAGTTGGTGTTGGAATCGGCTTTGGTTTTTTTGGTCAGGATGGCGACGGATCGGCCCTGCCGCGCGACCTTGAGCGCGAAGCTGAGGCCGGCGATGCCAGAACCGATGACCAGCACGTCGTAGGCGCGCGCGGGCGAAACGGCGACGGCGGAAGAGGAGGCGGCGGGGATGCTCACAAAGGGATGTTGTCGATCAAACGCACCTCATCGACCCAGACCGCGATGGCGAGCAACGCGCGCCCCGGCTCGGCCTCGCGCGCAGGCTCCATCGTGTCGCGATTCACCAAGGAAACGTAGATCACGCGGATGCGGCGGTAGTCGCCGAGGATGTGCGTGGCCTCGGCCACCAATCGGTCGGCGCGGCGCTCGCCAGTCGCCACCATGTCGCGCGCCTTGAACAGCGCCTTGCTGATCGCGAGCGCCTCCTGGCGCTGCGTGGTGGTGAGGTAGCGGTTGCGCGAACTCATCGCCAGGCCGTCGGGCTCGCGCAGCGTTTCCGCCACCACGATATCGACCTCGAAATTCAGGTCGGCCACCATCTTCTTGATCACCGCGACTTGCTGCGCGTCCTTCTGGCCGAAAATGGCGAGATCGGGCCGGCAGATGTTGAACAACTTCGCCACCACGGTCGTCACGCCGCGGAAATGCGTCGGACGCGACTGCCCCTCGAGCGGCTTCGCCACGTGCTCCTCGGTGATGTAGGTCGAGTAGGCCTTCGGGTAGATGTCCTCGTGGTCCGGGGCGAAGATGTGCGTCGCGCCGGCGGACTCGCACTTGGCGACGTCGGCCTCGAACTCGCGCGGGTATTTGGTGAAATCCTCGTTGGGCGCGAACTGGGTCGGATTGACGAAAATCGAC
>CAZOGV010000223.1:0-3978 GCA_964579225.1 uncultured Akkermansia sp.
GTCTGGAAAACGCCGGGGAAATTTGCCGCCGCCGTGCCGACATCCTCCGCTTGGCTGCCCGCGAATATACGCCGGGACAACCTGTTGCCTTTATGGGTGGTCGTCGCCAAGGGAGACAAAAAGCTGGTCGAGGCCTTGGTGCCCGTAACCGATAAGATCAAAAGCGTGGGAGGAACTGCCCGCGTGACCTTGGTCGATGGCGGACACGGAGAAGGATGGAAAAAAGCCTATTCCAACCAAGAACTGATCGCATGGTTATATCAGCAGCGGCGCGCGGGGCGCTGAATCAATAAAGCCACATCGCACAGTCCATCGAAGCGTCCGATGCGCCCCGGGAAATCAATCACGGACTGCGCCAATAAACCGGAACGCGTCGGGTTACTGGCGTCAGGCGGCGCGGGCGAGTCGCCAGAAGGCGAGGCACTTGGCGAGCAGGGCCTCGAGTTGGTCGAGCGGCACCATGTTGGGGCCGTCGGAGAGGGCGTTGTCGGGGTCGGGATGGGTTTCGAGGAAGAGGCCGTCGGCCCCGGCCGCGAGGGCCGCGAAGGCGAGGGTGGGCACGAATTCGCGCTGGCCGCCGCTCTTGCCACCGGCGGCGCCGGGGAGCTGCACGCTGTGGGTGGCGTCAAGGATGGTCGGGTAGCCGTTGCGCGCCATGATGGGGAAGCTGCGCATATCGACGACGAGGTTGTTGTAGCCGAAGGTGGCGCCGCGCTCGCATTGCCAGATCTCGGCCGCGCCGCCGTGGGCGAGTTTGCCGACGACGTGGACCATGTCGTTGGGCGAGAGGAACTGGCCTTTCTTCACGTTGACCGTCTTGCCGGTGGCGGCGGCGGCGAGAAGCAGATCGGTCTGGCGGCAGAGGTAGGCGGGAATCTGGAGCACATCGCACACGGCGGCGACGGGCGCGCACTGGGAGGCGTCGTGGATGTCGGTCACGCAGGGCAGGCCGTGGTCGCGCTTCACGAGAGCGTGGAGGGCGAGGCCTTCTTCGAGGCCGGTGCCGCGCCCGCCGGCGATGGAGGTGCGGTTGGCTTTGTCGAAGGAGCCTTTGAAAACGAGGTTCAGCTCCGGGTAACGGGCGCGCAGATCGACGAGTTTTTCGGCGACGGCGCGCACGACCTTTTCGTTTTCCAACGAGCAGGGACCGGCGAGAACGAGGAGTTTTTTGGGATCGAAGAGGGGCATGGCGAAAAATGACCAATGACGAATGTCCAATGCCCAATGAGATCGGGCACCGGACGCGGATGAAATCGCTTAGGCTTTCTTCGAGGCTTTTTTGGCCTTGGCGACTGGTTGCTTCTTCACGGCCGGCTTGGCGGACTTGGTCTTGGCGGATTTCGCGGGGGCCTTGGCGGGTTTGCGGCCCTTCAGCGCGGCGGCGACGAAAGCGGCGAAGAGCGGGTGCGCCTGAAGCGGCTTAGACTGGAACTCGGGGTGGAACTGCACCGCGAGGTAGAAGGGGTGGTCTTTGATTTCGACGATCTCGACGAGGTTGCGGCGGGGGTTGATGCCCGAGACCACGAGGCCGCCGCGCTGGAGCTGGCCGACGTAGGCGTTGTTGACCTCGTAGCGGTGGCGATGGCGTTCGCGGATGCTCTCGGCCTTGTAGGCCTTGGCGGCCTTCGAGCCGGGGGTGAGCGCGCACTCGTAGCTGCCGAGACGCATGGTGGCGCCCTTGTCGATGACCTTCTTCTGCTCCTCCATCATGTTGATGATGGGGTGCGGCGAGGCGGGGTCGAACTCGGTGGAGTTGGCGTCCTTCAACTTGAGCACGTTGCGCGCGAACTCGATGACCGCGATCTGGAGGCCGAGGCAGAGGCCGTAATAGGGCACCTTGTTTTCGCGGGCGTAGCGGGCGGCGATGATCTTGCCCTCGGTGCCGCGATCGCCGAAACCGCCGGGAACGAGAATGCCGTCGAGGCCCTTGAGGAGCGCGGTGCCGCCGCGCTTTTCCAGATCCTCGGCGTCGATGCGCAAGACCTCGACCTTGGCGTTGTTGGCGATGCCGGCGTGGGTGATGGATTCGTAAACGGATTTGTAGGCGTCTTGGAGTTCGATGTATTTGCCGACCACGCCGATCTTCACGGTGTGGGCGGGGTTGTTGATGCGCCGGGCGAGCTCGGCCCAGACGTTGCGATCAGGCATGGGCTTGTTGAGGCCGAAGAGATCAACGACGAGTTGGTCGAGGCCCTCGTGCTGAAGCGCGATCGGGAGCTCGTAGATGGAGTTCACGTCGCGGCACTCGATGACGGCCTTCACCGGCACGTTGCAGAACATGGAAAGCTTGTCGCGCACGCTGGCGTCCACCGGCTTCTCGCTGCGGCAGACGAGCACGTGGGGCTGGATGCCGATCTCGCGCAGCTTCGCGACGGATTGCTGAGTGGGCTTGGTCTTCAATTCGCCGGCGGCGGCGAGGTAAGGCACGAGGGTGACGTGCAGGAAAATCACGTCGCGCGGGCCCTGTTCGAGGGCGAACTGGCGCAGGGCTTCGAGAAAGGGCAGGCCCTCGATGTCGCCCGTAGTGCCGCCGATCTCGGTGATGAGCACATCGACGTCCTTGGCGGCGACCGTGATGCGGTCCTTGATCTCGTTGGTCACGTGCGGAATCACCTGCACGGTTTTGCCGAGGTAGGCGCCGCGGCGCTCCTTCTGGATCACGCTCTCGTAAACCTGACCCGAACTCAGGCTGTTGACCCGGGAGAGCTTGCCGCTGGTGAAACGCTCGTAGTGACCGAGGTCGAGATCGGTCTCGGCGCCATCCTCGAGCACGTAAACCTCGCCGTGCTGGTAAGGGCTCATCGTGCCGGGATCGACGTTGAGATACGGGTCGAACTTCTGGATGCGCACCGTGAGGCCGCGCATTTCGAGCAGCGCGCCGAGAGCAGCGGCCGTGAGGCCCTTGCCTAGGGAAGATACAACGCCACCGGTAACAAAAATATACTTCATCGGGAAACGGTCGATGAAGAGGCGGCAAAAATCCCTGACAAGAAAATCCCCGCCCCGCCGCGTTTCCGTGTTTTCGCCGCATCAGCCCGACGGCAGTCAAAAACGCCACCCTACTGCTCCAACCACCACGCGAAACCCGACATGAATACCCCGAGCAGCAACGCCAACCCCGCGTAAAGCCCCCACTTGAGCGGCTTGGCGAGCAGAGTGAGAACACCGCCTGCGACTATCGCCACGCACAGCAGCACCAGCCATCGCGGATAAACCCGCAACGGTTCGAGCCAGGCCAACGCGCCCGCGATTTCGGTTTCACCCTGCATGGCGCGCGAAATTTGCGCAGCCGTCACCATTCGCCAAGCACTTCCTCCTTTCCCCGCGCGCGCTCGCCGCTCACGCTTCGCGTTTTTCCTCCATCCAACATGTCCACCAACACCAAGCCCCAAGTCCTCTGCTGGCTCCTCTGCGACGGCGTCCACATCGACCCCGCCACCGGCAAACACACCATCCTCGGTGTCTTCTCCGCCATCCGCGGCCGCCAGTTCCCGCTCACCCACCCCTTCATGATCTGGTTCCTCACGCTCACCGACGTCGCCGCCGGCAAGCACAAGATCAAGATCTCCCTCGGCCTCGGTGCCGACTCCATGAGCGTCCTCCTCGACCGCGAATTCGAATCCCAAGGCCCCCTCCAGCGCATCAACCTCATCAACGACGTGCGCAACCTCGCCTTCCCCGCCCCCGGCGACTACTCCATCACCATCGAGGTGGACGACGAGCTCCTGCTCCTCACCAGCCTCACTGTCGCCAACTAAGCCGCGTGGCACGGGCGTCCCGCCCGTGAGCCCGTCTTTTTCGAGAACGTCTCTCCGCGCCGCGCCCCATCCCGGGCGCGGCGTTTTGCTTTTTCCTTTCGCCCGACGACTTTCGCCACTCGCCTCGCCTGCTTTCTCCCCCGACTCGTCGGGGCTCCACCCGCATACCAGCTCTACCAGCTCTACCAGCTCTACCAGCTCTACTAGCTCTACTAGCTCT
>CAZOGV010000224.1:0-3971 GCA_964579225.1 uncultured Akkermansia sp.
TGGAAGCCGAGGAAGCGCACGCGTTCGGCGAGGCCGAGTCGTTCGGCTAACGCGGCGCATTCGCTGCGGGTCGGACCTTCGCCCACGAACCAGAGGCGCCAGTCGGCGGTGGCGGGCAGGCGGGCGATTGCTTCGATGAGGGCGCGTTGGTTTTTCTCGGGGCGAAACATGCCGACGCAGAGCAGGACGGCGGCGGTGGGCGGCGCGCCGAGCTCGGCGCGGAGAGCGGCGCGTTCGGCAATGTTCGTATTACGAACATTGTGCTCGGGGATTTCAGGCTTGCGGGGCTCGGCTTGAGCGAGGGCGGGGTTGTTCGTATTACGAACATCGGGCTCGGGAGGGAAGACGAGGGCGTTGTGGATGACGCTGACGCGGGCGGGCAAGAGGGCGTAGTCGCGGGTGAGGACGCGGGCGGATTCGGCGCTGTTGGCTACGACGTGGGCGACGCGGGCGAGGCTGCGGCGGAAGGCGGCGGGGAGTTTTTTGCCGGTGCGCATGGTGCCGACGACAACGGCGTCGGGCAGGGCGGCGGCGAGGGCGGCGCCGCGGCTGTTGGCCATGCGTCCCATGAGGAGAACGACGTCGGGGCGTTCGCTGCGCAGGGTGGCGAGGAGGCGCGGGGCGAACCAGTTGAGGCGAAGATCGAAGGGCTGGAGCACGCGGCGCGGGATGTCGCGCAGGGTGGGCGAGAGCACGCCGCCGGGACGAAAGGTGACGACGCCGACATCGTGTCCGGCGGCGCGGAAGGCGTGGGCGAGGAGGACGGTCTGGCGCTCGGTGCCGCCGCTGCGGAGCACGTCCTGGACGAGGCGGATGCGGAGAGGCGTCATACGGCGGAGCCCCTTACGGGGCGGCGGGCCCGGCGGTCCCGCCCTACCTTGAGCGATGGTGCGTGGCAGGTCATGTCGGTTCGGGGGTGCCGAAGAGAAGGCGGGCGGAGTGTTCCCAGGTGTGGCGGCGGGCCCAGGCGGGGCCGGCGGCGCCGAGACGGGCGCGGAGGGCGTGGTCGGTGAGGAGGCGGGCGAAGGCGGCGGCGAGTTCGGCGGGGCGGTGGGGCGGGACGAGCAGGCCTGTGACGTTGTTTTCAACGGCTTCGGGCACGCCGCCGATGTGGTGGGCGACGACGGGGAGGCCGCGAGCGGAGGCTTCGAGATAGACGAGGCCGAAGCCTTCGACGCTGTGGCCGTGGTCGAGGCTGGTGAGGGCGAAGATGTCGGCGGCGGCGTAAACGTTTTCCAGTTCGGAGTCGGGCACGTCGCCGAGGAAGGTGACGGGGAAGTCGGCGGTGGAGGCGGCGGTGCGGAGGTGGTTTTCGTAACCGGGGCGGGAGGCGGTGCCGGCGAGGCGGTATTCGAGGCGGGCGCGGAGGTCGGGGGGCAGGGTTTTGAGGGCTTCGAGGGTTTGAAGCTGGCCTTTGCGGGGGTGGAGGCGGCCGACGGTGAGGACAACGAGGCGGCGCTCGGGCGCGGTGGCGCGGAGCGCGGCGGGGGAGGTGGCGAAGCCGGAGCGGAGGGCGCCGGGGGTGCGGAAGGTTTTGGACGCGGCGGCGGGGAAGCGTTCGAGGAGGAGTTTTTCGGTGTAGGCGGTGAGGACGGTGATTTTTTCGGCGTGGGCGACGAGTCGATTGGTGAAGAAGCGGGTGATCGGGTCGGCGTGGAAGCGGAGGATTTCGGAGCCGTGAAAGGTAAGCGTGAGGCGATGGGGGCGGAAGGTGCGGAAGGCGAGCAGAGGCATGAGGGCGAGCATGGGGCCGGGTTCGCAGAGATAGACTTGGGCGCGGCGGAGGCGGCGGCGTTCGCGGATGAGGTGGCGGGCGTGGGTCCAGCGGCAGCGCAGGCCGTGGGTGCCGCGCAGATCGAGGCGGCGGAGGGTGAAGGGCCAGGCGTCGGGGACGTCGGGTTCGGGGGCGGACTGGGCCCAGACTTCGACGGGGTGGCCGAGGGCGGCGGCGGCGCGGGCCATTTCTTCGGTGAAGGTGGCTATGCCTCCGCGCCGAGGAGCAAACTCGTGCGTAAGGATGAAAAGCGGAGACGGGGAAGGCACCATGAACGGCGCACACAAACCAAAACGACCCGGCGGGGCGGCAAACAAATAAAGATTCCGAGGGAGGGCGGGAAAAGAAATGTCTTTGCCGTAACACTCCAGGCGGTCTGTATTCCGGAAAATTTAGCCAAAACCGAATGTCTAGTTCCGCCGAAAATCCTTTGCCCAGCTCTTCCGCTCCCGCGCTTTCCGACGAGGCCCAAATCCGCGAGAGTCTGCGGCGCTGCTCCGAGCCGACCATTCAGGCGGCTTTGGCGTATCGGAGCACGAAGGATCCGGTGCATACGCTGCCCATCGTGGTGGGTATCATCGAGCGTTACGTGGACCCGGAATTGCGGCCCAAGCTGGCCGGGGGCGGCGAGCAGCTGCGCTTCATCGAGGACCTGGCCTTGGACTCGTTGACCATGATGGAAATCGTGATGTTGGTGGAGGAGGTCACGGGTTTGACCATTTCGAACGACGAGCTGCGCGGGCTGGCCACGGTGGGCGACATCCGGGTGTTTATTGATCGCAAGGCGCGCGGTGAAAGCACGCCGGTGCAGGATGCGGCGGCGAATTCGGATACGGCGGCTTCGGCCTGAACGTGGCGAGCGTGGAAGCGAACGCGGAAACAGTTTTCGACGGCGAGGCGGTGCGGGCGGCGATGCCGATCGGCGAGCCGTTTTTGTTTCTCGACGAGGCGGTGGTGAGCGCGGCGGGGACCGGCGCGCGGGGCCGCTACACGATCACGGGCGAGGAGTTTTTCCTTCGCGGACATTTTAAGGGGAATCCGGTGATGCCGGCTTCGGTGATGTTGGAGGCGCTGGGGCAGCTGGGCGTGTTTTGGCTACTCAAGGGCCTGGCGGCGGAGGCGCTCGGGGGCGAGGGACGGCGGGTGGACCCGGCGACGATTTTCTTCGCGTCGTGCGACGGCGTGCGTTGCCACCGGGTGTGCAAGCCGGGCGACGTGTTGGAGTTGGTGGTGAAGCCGCGTCGGGTGAAAGCACCGCTAGCGGTGCTGGAGGGTTCGATCCGCGTGGCGGGGCAGAAGGCGGTGGTGGCGGAGGAGATTACGCTGACCTTCGGGGCTGCTGCGGAGTAGGGCCGTCGCCGGGACAGGGAGGCGGATGAGGCTTTGTTCTCGGGCGCGGTCTTCGCAAGCGAAGCCCCTACACCCGGCGCGGTCTTTGCGAGCGAAGCTCCTACGGGGAGGCGTTACGCGGCGCGGCGGCGGCGGCGGAAGGTGGCGAGGCCAAGGAGGCCGCCGAGGGCGAGCACGCCGTAGGTGGAGGGCTCGGGGACGGGCGAGTAGGGCGTGATCTGGTAGTAGTCGGAGTCGTAGGATTTCCAGGAGGCGGAGCCGCCGTAGCCGTCGAAGATCACGCGGGAGAGGTCCTCGGAATCGAAGGTGGTTTTGTTCACGAGGAGGAAGTCGGTGAACTCGATCCAGTTGGTGATGGTGAGGAGCGCGTTGCTCGCGACGTTGAGCACGTCGAGGTAGAGGAAGGTGGGGGAGCAGTGGGTGCCGCCGCCGAAATCGAGGACGGTGTTGCCCTCGACGTTGAGGGTGGCGAAGCGCTCGACGCGGGAGCCGAAGGAGTCGGAGGTGGCACCGTTCATTTCGAGGCGGGCGACGTTGGCGGAGTTGCCGACCTCGCCGCCGCGCAGGGTGACGGTGGCGGCGTTGTTGATCTGGTTGTTGGCGGCGAGGCGCAGGGTGTCGATGCCGCGGCCGTCGCCGACGGTGATGGAGGTGCCGGAGAGGGCGGTGACGCCGTCGGACTTGGCGAGGACGAGGGTGCCGGAGTTGACGGTGGTGGCGCCGGTGAAGGTGTTGGCGGTGGTGCCGGAGAGGGTGAGGGTCTCGGTGCCGGAGAGGGTGAGGCCGACGGAGGTAGCACCGGAGTTGGTGATTTGGGAGGCGATGGTGAAGCCGCCGGAGCCGTAGG
>CAZOGV010000225.1:0-3963 GCA_964579225.1 uncultured Akkermansia sp.
TAAGCTCAATTTTCTTGGTTCACCCTCTTCCCAAAAAACTTGAGCTCACGGCCTGGCCCGCTCGACATTTCTCGCACGCGACCGCGCAGTTTTCATTCGCCACGGGGCCGCTCCGAACCACCGTCTCGAACGCCCGCCTTTTCCCAATCCCCCGCCCCACCACATGGCCACCCCTGAAAATCTTCGCGCCTACTGGCGCGCCAACTTGCGCATTCTCGCCGTCCTCCTCGGCATCTGGGCCTTCGTTTCCTTCGGCTGCTCCATCTTCTTCGCCGACTACCTCGACCAGTTCCGCATCGGCGGCTTCAAGCTCGGCTTCTGGATGGCCCACCAGGGCTCCATGTATGTCTTCGTGCTGCTCATCGTCGCCTACGTCTGGCTGATGAACCGCCTCGATAAGAAATTCGACGTGCACGAGGAGTAATCCCGCGCCCGCCCTCCGCTTTCTTCCGCTCCCAGCTTACTAGCTCTACCAGCTCCCAAAAAAACATGTCCGTCCAAACCTGGACCTTCGCCATCGTCGGTCTCTCCTTCGCGCTCTACCTCTACATCGCCTACCGCTCGCGCGCCAGCTCCACGAGCGAGTTCTACGTCTCGGGCTCCACCGTCCATCCCATCCACAACGGCATGGCCACCGCCGCCGATTGGATGAGCGCCGCCTCGTTCATCTCCATGGCCGGCCTCATCTCTTTCATGGGACGCGACGGCGGCGTTTATCTCATGGGCTGGACCGGAGGCTACGTGCTGCTCGCCCTCCTGCTCGCGCCCTACCTGCGCAAGTTCGGCAAGTTCACCGTGCCCAACTTCGTGGGCGACCGCTACTACTCGCAAACCGCGCGCCTCGTCGCCGTCGTCTGCGCGCTCGGCGTGTCGTTCACCTACGTCGCCGGCCAGATGCGCGGCGTCGGCATCGTTTTCTCCCGCTTCCTCGAAGTGCCGGTGGACATCGGCGTCATCATCGGCACCGGCGTGGTGTTTTTCTACGCCGTGCTCGGCGGCATGAAGGGCATCACCTACACGCAGGTCGCGCAGTATTGCGTGCTCATCTTCGCCTACATGGTGCCCGCGATCTTCATCGCGCTCATGATGACCGGAAACCCGATCCCGCAGATCGGTTTCGGCGCCGCGCTTACCGACGGCGGCGGCGTCCACCTGCTCGACAAGCTCGACGGCCTCAGCACCGACCTCGGCTTCGCCGCCTACACCACCGGCGTGCGCCCGGTGCTCGACGTCGCCGCCATCACCCTCGCACTCATGGTCGGCACCGCCGGCCTTCCCCACGTCATCGTGCGCTTCTATACCGTGCGCACCGTGAAGGCCGCGCGCAGCTCCGCTTTCTGGGCGCTGCTTTTCATCGCGATTCTCTACACCACCGCGCCCGCCATCGCCGCCTTCGCCCGCACCAACCTGCTCGAAACCGTCAAAGACGCGCCCTACGCCGAAGCCCCGGGCTGGTTTAAAAACTGGGAAAAAACCGGCCTCATCACCTACGAGGACAAGAACGCCGACGGCCTCATCCAGTATTACAACGACAAGAACACCGACCCCGATTTCCTCGCCCGCGCCTCCGCCGCCGGCTGGCAGGGCAACGAGCTCGTGATCGACCGCGACATCATCGTGCTCGCCAACCCCGAGATCGCCCGCCTGCCCAACTGGGTCGTCGGCCTCGTCGCTGCCGGCGCCCTCGCCGCCGCGCTCTCCACCGCCGCCGGCCTGCTCCTCGTCATCTCCACCGCCTTCGCCCACGACTTCGTGAAGTGCGCGGTGAAAAAAGACATCTCCGAAAAGGGTGAACTGCTCTGCGCCCGCTTCGCGGCGGGCGGCGCGGTCATCATCGCCGCCTACTTCGGCATTAATCCGCCAGGCTTCGTGGGCGAGGTCGTGGCCTTTGCCTTCGGCCTCGCGGCGGCCTCGCTCTTCCCCGCCATCATCATGGGCGTTTTCCAGAAACGCATGAACCGCGAAGGCGCGGTCTCCGGCATGATCGTCGGCATCGTTTTCACCGCGACCTACATCATCTGGTTCAAGTTCATCCACCCCAAGCTCAACACTCCCGCAAACTGGTGGTTCGGCATCTCGCCCGAAGGCATCGGCTCGCTCGGCATGGTGATCAACGTGGTCGTCGCCCAGCTCGTCTCGCGCTTCACCCCCGCCCCGCCCGCCGAGGTGCAGGAAATCGTGGAACGCATCCGTTACCCGCGCGCCTGAGCGGCGCTACGCCCTCTGTCCAGGTAGGGCGGGACCGCTGGGCCCGCCGCAAGGCTGTCCAGGTAGGGCGGGACCGCTGGGCCCGCCGGCAACGCTCCACGGCGGGCCCGCCCTACCCAAAACACGCGCCTACTCGCGCTTCAGCTCGCGGCCCATCAGCGCCGCGAGCGCCTCGGCGGGCGGCTTGCCCGCATAGAGGATCGCGTGCGCCTCCGCCAAGATCGGCGCGTCGATGCCGCGCTCACTCACGAGCTCAAAAAAGCTCTTCGTCGTGCGGTAACCCTCGACCACGCTCTTGCTGCCCGCGATCAACTCCGCCGCTTTTTTCCCCTCGCCGAGATGCTGGCCAAAGGTGCGGTTGCGCGACCAGCCGCCGGTGCATGTCGCCACCAGATCGCCGAAGCCGCCGAGCCCGTAAAACGTCTCCGCCTTCGCGCCCAACGCCACGCCCACGCGCACCATCTCGGCCAGCGCACGGGTGAGCAACGCCGCCTTCGCGTTGTCGCCCAGCCCCAGTCCGTCCACGCACCCGGCGGCGATCGCATAGACGTTTTTCAAACCGCCGCCGAACTCCACGCCCGCCACATCGTCGCCGCGATACACCCGAAGCGTCGGCCCGCTCAAAGCCGCCTGCACCTCGGCCAGCAAGGCCTCGTCGCAAGCGCTCGCCGCCAACACCATCGCGGCCGGTTTGCCCGCCGCCACCTCGGCCGCGTTGGTCGGCCCGCTGAGCGATCCGACCGCGAGCCCGGGAAGCGTCGCCGCCATGACCTCGGTGGGACGCAGATGCGTGCCGAGTTCGAGTCCCTTGGCGAGCGACACCACGAGCCGCAGCTGCGTCGCCAGCCCGCGCGCCGCCTGCACGCGTTCGCAGGTTTCGCGCAGCGCCTGCGAAGGACAGGCCAGCACCACCACCTCCGCCTCCATCAACACCGGCACGAGTTCGTGCGCGATCTGGATGGACTGCGGCAGCGCAAAGCCCGGCAGGTAGTCCGTGTTCTCGCGCGTCGAGGCGAGCGCGAGCGCCTGCTCGAAGCGGCGCGGCGTCAGCGTGACGGTATGACCAAGACGAGAAAGATGGAGGGCGAAGGCCGTGCCCCAGGCTCCGGCGCCAACAACAACGATGTTCATGCGAGCCGGTTAAAACACCCCCCGCGCGAAGCGCACGGACAAACTCCCGGGAGCGCCGGCTTTCCAGCCGGCATCGGCGATTAATCGCCGAATGCAAAAGTCTGCGACCAAACCCTTACGATGCGTCTGTGGACACCACCGCGTATTTCCAACCGGCGAACGCGGCGAGGGCGTAGAAGAGAATATCCATCGGGCTGAACATCGCGCTCATGATCTCGCCGATCATCCCGACATTCAGCTTGCTCACCACCTCGCCGAACGTGACGCCGAATTCTTTCGCGATGAACACGCAGCCCGTGAGCAGATTGCCCAGCGCGCAACCGCAGAGAGCGAGCGCGGCACCGATCACGGAGAAAATCTGGCTGTAGCCACGGCCCAGCGTGCGCATCGAAATGCCGACCAAGAAGCCCACGCCCACCGCCAAATAACCGATTTGAAAACCGGTGCCGACCGTGACGCCGACCCAGACTGCGGTGCCGACCAACATGGCGATCACGCCGGCGATTACACCCATTGCCAGATTCTCGCCCGGCACGGATGCTTCGCGGAGATCTTGGAAGGAAGTGGGAACAGCCTCGTTGGAAGCCGGCGCGAAGGATTCAGGTTCGGTGGACATACGTAATT
>CAZOGV010000226.1:0-3816 GCA_964579225.1 uncultured Akkermansia sp.
CGGTCCGACTCCCGCCCCGCCTTGTATCGGCGCAGCCCCTGGTAGCCAAGTGGAGACCGACAACTTGAAAACACGGGGATGGGCGATCGTATCCTCTTCGGGGATGGGACTTGAGGCACTGACATTCGAGCCCCTCATATTGGACTGCCCGATAAAAAGGAAAAGATGGAAGTCCGGGTCAGGATCACACCAGGCCGTTTGACTGAGGAGAATGGAAAACAGGACGCAAATATAACGCCGCAGGGAGGCGAAAAGTGAGGTCGACGTATTTCGGTGGGTTGGCCTTTGCATAGGGTAGGGGGGTAGGGGGGTAGGGGGGGCGAGCCGTGGGCCTGTAACTAAATAAGTGTCGCAAGTTGGCGAGGAGATTTTGGTCGCCGGTGTGTCGGCAAGGCGCGCTTGAGGGCGCATCTCCGTGAGGGCTGTAACCGATAGCGCAACACAGCCAGCGGCTTAAAGAACGCGTCAGGTTGTAACAGTTATTTCATTACAGGCCCTTACCTAACGATGCAACAAGGTGCGGAGTGTATCAAGATAGATCCTTCGGGAGGGGCATGGCAGACTGGCAGCCACGACGGGTCACGGCGACGCTGGCGGCTCGGATGGCTCGGGTGAGGATGGTTGGGCGTTCGCCACCTTCTGCGATGCCAAAGGAGAGCCAGGCACAGAAGCAGTCGCCGGCACCAACGGTGTCCACGGGGACGACCTTCGGTGCCGGGATGGCGTAGTCATGATCTTTTTCAAACCAATGGGCGCCTTCACTGCCAAGGGTCACAACGACGGCCCGACAGCCACGGGCCAGAAGGGAATGGGCGGCTTCCTCGATCGAGTCTAGGCCGCTGAGGAGTCGGATTTCGTGTTCGTTAGGGATGAGGATGTCCACGTGGCGCAGGAGGGAGTCGGGCAGGCTTTGTGCAGGGGCGGGGTTTAGAATAAAGGGTTTATGGTGTTTTTTCGCTAAGCCGGCCAGGGTTTCCACGCTGTCGAGCGGGATTTCGAGCTGGGTCAGGACGACGTCCGCTCCGGCAATGGCCGCTTCGGCAGCAAGGATGTGTTCGGGGCTTACCTGGTCGTTGGCGGAAGCACTCACGGCGATGAGGTTTTCCCGATCGGCTCCGCCCAGTAGGATCATCGCTACACCACTGTTCACTCCGGGAAGGATGTGACAGTGGGTGAGGTCGATGCCTTCGACTTCCAGCGCCTTGCGAGCGGCAGCTCCGTAGGCATCGTCGCCTGTGGCACCGACAAAAACGACCTGCGCCCCGGCACGGGCGGCGGCAACGGCTTGATTGGCTCCTTTACCGCCGTGTGCTTCGCGGAACTGTCCGCCGAGGAGGGTTTCTCCTGGGCGGGGCAGGCGTTGGCATTCGATCACGAGATCGGTGTTACTGCTTCCTGCGACCAGTATGCGGGGAGTGGCCATGCGGTGGTTTTATTTTGCCGAAACGGAAGCGCCGTTTTTGAGAGCGGTCTCGGTCATCTTTTGGGCGAGGTTGCTGATGGTGTAATGGCGCCATTGCCCGATGGTGGAGATTCCGGAATCGTTCAGGGGTGTGGACCACTTGGCGGGGATGGCATCGACACCGTGCATGGTGCCCCAAAGGCTGCCGGTGGTGGCGCCGTTGCAGTCGGTGTCGAATCCGGCCATGATCGAGCGGGTGATGGTGGTTTCGTAGTCGTCGTTGCCCCAAAGCAAGGCCATGGCCACGACTTGGGCATTGGAGTTGGTGTGGCACCAGTCGTGGTTGAGCAGTTCGTTCCACTGAGCATGAATGCTATCGGTTGCTTCTTCCCAGGTGGCACCCGCTTTGTGGAGAGTGAGGATTTTCTCGACATCGATCCGCAGACGGCAATGGACGGGGATCTGATCCAGCCCGGCGCGGATGACGGCGGTCCAATCCTTGAGGACATAGGCTGCGGCAATCATGGCGGCCACCCACATTTCGCCATAGATGCCGTTGCTGACATGGCTGATGCTGGCATCGCGCCAGGCCCATTCGGCGGCTCGTTGCGGGTTGCCCGGGTTGGCATAGCCAAAATAGTCGGCACGAATCTGTGCGCCGATCCATTCACGGTAAGGGTTGCGGGTGGTGGCGGAGAGCGGAGGAATTACGCCAGCAAGGAAGTTGCGGTAGGCAACGCGTTCTGCAGTGCAGGTTTGGGTGAGTGAGAGGTGGGTAAGCCAGGTGTAGGCAACATCCTGGGGCTCGAAGTCGGCTCCAAACTGGCGCACGACTTCGAATCCGATGAGGGTGTAATTCACGTCGTCGTCGATGACCATGTGCTGGATCTCGCCGAGGAATTGCCCTGTGAGGAATGTTTTGGGCATGTGACGGGGAGCCGCCGCAGTGATCGCCTTCATCTGGGTTTCGTTAGGACGGGACCAGTAGTTGTTAATGGGCCAGTTGCCGGTTGCTTCGCCGACGGTTTTGATGCTGGCGCGGTCGAACAATTCAACCGGCTTGCCCAGCAAACACGCGCAGAGCCGACCAAGGAGGCCGCCATGCAGTTGTTTGGCGAAGGCCTCCTCACCTGCGGTGTAGGGGAAGGTGGGGGTGAGATTTTCGGTGGGTCGTGCGGCGTGGATTCCCGGCAGATCGCTGGGTTCTTTGTAGGGAAAGTCGGGGCGTATGGGCAGGGTCTGCACTTTATCCACCGCTGCGCCACAACGGGCCAACCAGGCTTCGTCGCGCTCGCCCCCCATCATGATTTCCCAGCGGGGACTGGTGGAGGGCACGGCTTGCAGGTCGAGGATTTCCTGGCGAAGGGGGCCAAGTTCGCGGCCTTCCTGTTCGGCTTGGTAGAGCTCGGTGAGGACATCGCAGCCATCGAGCCAGTTGAGGCGGTTGACCCATTTTTCGATCTGGGTCAGGGGGCGTGATTTTGAGGATTCGTTTGCCATATGGTTTGGAAGGGGAAGGAGTGGATTTTACGGTTTTTGAAAAAATGGACAGAGTTCCAGCCGCATTCAGCCAGCATGGGGCCGACCTCGGGGTAGCCCAGGCTAACCGCTTCAGGACGATGTGCGTCGGAACCTACGGCAAGCTTTACTCCGAGCGCGGCGGCTTCTGCAAGGATCCAAATTTCGGGATGCACGCTTTTTACTAGTCGTCCCAGCCCGCTCGTGTTGGCCTCGATGCAGACCCCGGTTTCGGCGAGGGTTTTGAGGAGATGGCGTATGGCGGGTTCGTGGCCGGCCGTGGTGTATTCGTTCACCGTTCCGTGACAGCGGATGACGTCGGCGTGCGCCAAGGTGTCGTAGCGTCCCGAGCTCACGGCACGGGAGGCGTGTTCCCAGTAGCAGGCCAGTTTATCCGTATCGTTTCTGATGCCCTGAGCGGCGAACCATTCCAGGTAGATGGGCAGATGGGGGTGGATCGAGCCGATGACGTAATCGAAGTCCACGGATGCGAGCATGCGATCCATCGCGGCCAGCTCCTTTTCTTCGGGAAACCACTCGGCTTCGATGCCGCGCAGCACCTCGACCCCGAGCGTATCGCCCAGTGCGGTGGCTCGGTCGATCATGGCGAGGTATTCCGGCAGTTGTTGAAAATCCATGCGAATTCTGGGGCCACCAAAACCAAGGCTCTCCATGGGGCTGTGGCAGGTGAATGCTATAATCTTCAACCCTTTCGCGGCGGCGGCACGCACGTATTCTTCGGGTTCGCCTGTGGCGTGCCCGCATAAGGGGGTGTGGATGTGGCAATCGACAAAGAGTTTGCTCATTTGCGGGTGCTTAGTGTTCGTAAATAAATAAATGGCTTATAGGGGTATTTACGTGACTCCACCAACCACAAGCTGTAGTGGTTGGGCTGA
>CAZOGV010000227.1:0-3809 GCA_964579225.1 uncultured Akkermansia sp.
AAGGCTGAAACTCAAAGGAATTGACGGGGGCTCACACAAGCGGTGGAGGATGTGGTTTAATTCGAAGCAACGCGCAGAACCTTACCAGGTCTTGACATACCGGGATTATTTCAGTGAAAGCTGATTGATTGCCCTTCAAGGTGTAACCGGAACAGGTGCTGCATGGCTGTCGTCAGCTCGTGCCGTGAGGTGTTAGGTTAAGTCCTTTAACGAGCGAAACCCCTACGTTTAGTTACCAACAGGTTATGCTGGGGACTCTAGACGGACTGCCGCGCAAGCAGGAGGAAGGTGGGGACGACGTCAAGTCATCATGGCCTTTATGACCTGGGCTACACACGTCCTACAATGGATGGTACAGAGGGTTGCAGAGCCGCGAGGTGAAGCCAATCCCACAAAGCCATCCTCAGTTCAGATTGCAGGCTGCAATTCGCCTGCATGAAGCCGGAATCGCTAGTAATCGCGGATCAGCTACGCCGCGGTGAATATGTTCCTGAGCCTTGTACACACCGCCCGTCAAGCCACCCGAGTTGGTCGCACCCGAAGTCGTAGTTCTAACCGCAAGGAGGGACGCGCCGAAGGTGAGGCCGGTAAGGGGGACTAAGTCGTAACAAGGTAGCCGTATCGGAAGGTGCGGCTGGATCACCTCCTTTCTAGGGATACTAGAAGGCCACGGCTTTGACGCCGTGGTCGCGAGCCTTCTTTCCGAAGGCTCGTGAACAAAATCCAATAAATAGCACTTCTCACGCATCGTCCCGCTCTTGCTTTGCCCATCGGTACGTCCGATTGACAGCACGAGAATGACAGGAACGGAGCAGCCGCTGCTCTCTTCTTTTCTGAGCAATCAGGAAAGAAATCGCAGCGGTTCCCACACGGCGGGCGCACGGAGCCGACCCACGGACCGCAGCTTTCACCGACAGGGGCTTATAGCTCAGTTGGTTAGAGCACACGCCTGATAAGCGTGAGGTCAATGGTTCGAGTCCATTTAAGCCCACCATACGGATGAACCCACGTCGCAAGACACGGGGACATAGCTCAGTTGGTAGAGCGCCTGCTTTGCAAGCAGGAGGTCGCGGGTCCGAATCCCGCTGTCTCCACCATTGCCTTGATGGCATGGCTTGAAGGCTTTGCTCTATCGGCCGAGACGCCGATTCCTGTTTTGAATTCTTGTCCTTTGACAACTCCATAATCGCGGAACACATCAACACGAATTATCAGTAATTAAGGGTGACAGGTGGATGGTTAGGCTCTCAGAGGCGATGAAGGACGTGCCAAGCTGCGAAAAGCTCGGGGGAGTTGCACAGGAACTGTGATCCCGAGATGTCCGAATGGGGCAACCCACATGAGCAACCCTCATGTATCCCGCAAGGGAAGCAATACCCGGCGAATTGAAACATCTTAGTACCCGGAGGAGAAGAAATCGAATGAGATGGCGTCAGTAGCGGCGAGCGAACGCGTCAGAGCCCAAACCAGACGGCTTGCTGTCTGGGGTTGTAGGACCACATTTAGGACCATGGATTCGAGCAGAACAGCCTGGAACGGCTGGCCAGAGACGGTGATAGCCCGGTATGCGCAGATGAAATGGCCGAGTGGTATCCTGAGTAGCACGTGCCTCGTGAAAGTGCGTGTGAATCTGGGGCGCCCACGCTCCAAGGCTAAATACTCCTGAGAGACCGATAGTGAACCAGTAGCGCGAGCGAACACTGAAAAGAACCCCTGGCGGGGAGTGAAATAGTTCCTGAAACCTGTCACTTACAAGCAGTCGTAGACCTATGTCGGCTCTCTTCGGGGAGTCAACAGGTTGGCGGCGTGCCTTTTGCATAATGATCCAGCGACTTACGGTCAGCAGCGAGCTTAAGGACTTCCGGTCCGGAGGCGTAGCGAAAGCGAGTCTGAATAGGGCGACGAGTTGTTGGCCGTAGACCCGAAACCCAGTGATCTAACCATGCGCAGGTTGAAGTGGGGGTAAAACCCCATGGAGGACCGAACCCGTGAGCGTTGAAAAGCTTTGGGATGACGTGTGGTTAGGAGTAAAAGGCTCATCAAACTGGGAGATATCTGGTTCTCCTCGAAATATATTTAGGTATAGGCTGGCGCCACTCCGCAACAGGGGTAGAGCACTGAATGGGCTAGGGGTCTCACCCGATTACCAAACCCAATCAAACTCCGAATACTGTTGCGACTATCGCCGGACTCAGACGGTGGGGGATAATCTTCATCGTCAAAAGGGAAAGAACCCAGACCATCAGCTAAGGTCCCCAATGTATGCTCAGTGGTAAAGGAAGTCATTGTGCTAAGACAGCCAGGATGTTGGCTTAGAAGCAGCCACCATTTAAAGAGTGCGTAACAGCTCACTGGTCGAGCACGATGGTGCCGAAAATAACCGGGGCTCAAGCATACAACCGAAGCTATGGATGCATCACGACCTGCGGGTCGCGGTGCGTGGTAGAGGAGCGTTCTGATCTGGGTTGAAGGGGGACGGTGACGACCCCTGGACTGATCAGAAGTGATTATGCTGGAATGAGTAACGATAAGGCAGGTGAGAATCCTGCCCACCGTAAGCACGCGGTTTCCTCCGGAAGGTCATTCCGCGGAGGGTTAGGCGGACCCTAAGGCGAGGCCGAAAGGCGTAGTCGATGGACAGACGGTTCATATTCCGTCCCTATCTTGAAAGTGCCCACGGAGAACGCATCAGACTAACACAGTGGAGCCAGAAGCTGGCCCACGTCATTGCCCGGCTTGCCCCGTTGAAAGATGGGGCGCACGCTTGGTGGTGGCCAAACGCCTTGAGCGCTATAGGTGTGTGATGTCAGGGTGCCGAGAAAAGCCCGTCGGGAGATAACGTTCAAGATATCCGTACCAAACCGACACAGGTGTGCGAGGCGAGTAGCCTCAGGTGCTCGAGAGAACTCTGGTTAAGGAACTCGGCAAATTAACCCCGTAACTTCGGGAGAAGGGGTGCCAGCGCAAGCTGGCCGCAGTGAAGAGGCCCAACCGACTGTTTACTAAAAACACAGTTCTGTGCAAACTCGCAAGAGGACGTATACGGAATGATGCCTGCCCGGTGCTGGAAGGTCAAGTGGAGGGGTTAGTCGCAAGACGAAGCTCTGAAATCAAGCCCCAGTAAACGGCGGCCGTAACTATGACGGTCCTAAGGTAGCGAAATTCCTTGTCGGGTAAGTTCCGACCTGCATGAAAGGCATAACGAGTTGGGCACTGTCTCAACCAGAGACTCGGTGAAATTGCAGTATGGGCGAAGATACCCATTTCCCGCAGCAGGACGAAAAGACCCCGTGAACCTTTACTGTAGTCTGATCCTGTGTGCTTGTATCGCATGTGTAGTATAGGTGGGAGACGTTGAAGTGGTGGCGCTAGCCATCATGGAGTCATCAGTGAAATACCACTCTTGCGACATGAGCATTCTAACCGGTGGCGTGTAGCCATTGGGACACGGTCAGATGGGCAGTTTGGCTGGGGCGGCTTCCTCCCAAAGTGTAACGGAGGAGTGCAAAGGTCTGCTCAGTACGGTTGGCAATCGTACGCTGAGTGCAAACGCATAAGCAGGCTTGACTGCGAGACTGATCCGTCGAGCAGATACGAAAGTAGGCGTTAGTGATCCGGTAGTCCCTCGTGGTAGGGCTATCGCTCAACAGATAAAAGGTACTCCGGGGATAACAGGCTGATCTCCCCCAAGAGTCCCTATCGACGGGGAGGTTTGGCACCTCGATGTCGGCTCATCTCATCCTGGGGCTGGAGAAGGTCCCAAGGGTATGGCTGTTCGCCATTTAAAGAGGTACGTGAGCTGGGTTTAG
>CAZOGV010000228.1:0-3782 GCA_964579225.1 uncultured Akkermansia sp.
GGGGTCGAGGTGGCGGAGGACGCGGGGGCGGCGGGGGTGGCTACGAGGACGAGGCGGGGGGTTTCGAGGCCGTAGTCGGCGAGGGTCTGTTCGTTGCGGGCGAGTTCGGAGACAGGGAAGCTGGTTTCGTGTTCGAGGAACTGGAGTTCGCCGAGGATGCGGCGGACGGCGAAGTCGTTGGCGGGCCAGTCGAGAGGGTCTTTGATGGACCAGGTGTCGCCCTTGGGGTCGCGCTCGAGGCGGACGGAGACGGGGGCGGAGTCGGGTGCGGCCTGGGCGGTGAGCTCAAGGGCGGAGAGGTTGGCGGCCTCGGGGCCCAGGACGCGGCGGCGGTTTTCGTCGATGGTCTGCGTCTTGCCCCAGGGGCGCTCGGAGATGACGAGGTAGCCGAAGAGGGCGAGGTTGAGCGCGAGGAGGATGAGGGTGACTTTGGAGCGCACGGTGGTGGGAGCTGGTAGAGCTAGTAGAGCTAGTAAGCTGGTGGAGCTAGTAAGCTGGTGGAGCTGGTAAAGGGTGGGGCGTGTTAGCGGCGGCGGCTCCAGTAAACGAGGAGGCCGAGGACGGCGGTGACGGCAGGCAGGGCGAAGAGAAGGGTGAGGCGGAGACGACCGAGTTGGGCGGTGGTGAGGGAGAGCTGGAACTTCTCGATGGGGCGGGGCGGGAGGTTCACTTGCACGTCGCGATCGACGAGCCAGTTGATGGCGGCGAAAGCGAGGGCGGCGTTGCCGCCGGCGGTAAGGCGAGCGTTGGCGGCCCATTCGCCGTTGCCGAAGACGACGAGGCGGCCGCTGCGCACGCTGAAGGGGAGTTTGAGTTTGTCTTGGGGCGCGACGCGTTCGGCGGCGGTGCCGACGGCGAGGGGCGCGGGCAGGTCGGTGTTGGGGTCGAAGGTGGGCACGCCGCGCTGGCGGTAGGCGCGCTCGCCCCAGGCGTTCATCGATGTGGCGAGGAGGGGAAGGGTGGAGAGCGCGGGGTCGAGGGTGCGTCCCGGGTCCGGGCGGACGGAGCGCGAGGGGCCAAAGCGAACGGCGATTTTGTTGGACGCGAGGTATTCGATGACGGGGTGGCCGGAGGTGGTGGGGTAGAGGATGAGGTCGCCGCTGTCGGAGCGGCCTTCGGCGCTGGCGTCGAGGATGACGACGTCGTCGGCGAGCACGCCCCAGTCGAAGAGGAGGTCGTCGAGGCCGTGGGGAAAGGCGGGGTTGAGGAAGGCGAGCACGCGGCCGGCGGAGTTGGTGAGATGGCGGCGGAGGAATTCCTGTTCGTCGGGACTGTAACGGCCCTGGGGGGAGGCGATGACGAGGAGGGCGGCGGAGGAGGCGCGGTCGCGGTCGGCGGGGTTGCTGAGGTCTATGACGCCGACGTCGAAATTGCGCAGGCGAAGTTCTTGGTTGAGCAGGGAGAGGCCGCGGGCGGGGTCGGGGTCGGAGGGGTCCATTTCGCCGTGGCCGGCGAGGAAGAGGATTTGCTGACGCTGGGTGCGGGTGACGTCGAGGATGGCGGCGGTGAAGGCTTGCTCGCCTTTGAAGCCGGTTTTTTGGCCGTCCTTGATGTCGTAGATTTCCTGGAGGCGGATGACTCGGGGGCGGTCGCCGGAGGTGACGAGGATGGTGTTGGGTTCGGTGACGCCGTGGCGCTGGGCGGCGGCGCGGTTGAGGTAAACATCGATGAACTCGACCTCGATGCGGCCGCGGTCGTTGGCGGCGGAGGCTTCGACGTAGTCGCGGAGGAGGCTGCGGACGTCGCGGTAGGCTTGGGAGAAGACGTCGTCGTCGGCGCTGTCGGTGAGGGTGACGATGATTTTAACCGGGGCGGGGAGGTCGCGCAGGTAGGAGCGGGTTTCGGCCGAGAGGGAGTGGCGGGCGTGGCGCGAGAGGTCGAAGCGCAGGGGGTTGCTGGTCGCGAGGATGTTCACCCCGATGAGCAGGGTAAGGATGAGCAAGCCCTGGGCCAGGAGGTGGGCGGTGCGGAGGCGGCGGGCGGAGGCGAAAGACATTTTTGGGAGCTTGTAGAGCTAGTAGAGCTGGTAGAGCTGGTAGAGCGGGGGCGGGGTTAGCTGTGGATCTGTTTGGCCTCGACGCCGAGGATGCTGAGGATGAGCGCGAGCACGGAGCCGCTGAGGTAATAGATGATCTGGCGCGTATCGATGACACCGCGGGTGAAGTCTTCGAGGTGGGTGAAAATCTGGAGGTATTCGACGACGGAGCGCAGGCCGGTCATCGAGTCGAGTTTGAGGAGTTCAAGCGTGCCGGCGAAGCGGGTGCCGATGATGAGGATGAGAAGGATGACAAAGGCAAAGATGCCTGCGACGGCCTGGTTGCGGGTGAGGGCGCTGGCGAGGATGCCGATGGCGACGAAGAGTGCGCCCGAGAGGGCGATGAAAAGGTAGCCGCCGACAAGCGGACCAAAGTCGATGGACTGCGCGGGGCCGGCGAATTTTTGCAGGATGTAGAAGAAGCCGCCGGTGGAGCCCCAGAGCGCGAGGTAGAGCGCGTAGGCGGCGAAGAACTTGGCGAGCACGACTTGAACGGTGGTGACGGGCGCGGTGAGCAGGGTCTCGAGGGTGCCGAGGCGGCGTTCTTCCGCGAGGCACTTCATGGTGAGCAGCGGAACCATGAACAGCACGGGCAGCCAGAAGAGCTGGAAAAACACGGCGACGGGCGAGCCTTCCTGCGCGGCTGCGGTGAACGTTTCGAGAATGCCGGCGAAGATGAAGCCCATCACGAAGAGGAAGAGCGTGGCCGCGATGTAGGTCGCCGGGGTGACGAGCAGCATGCGGATTTCGTGGGCGAGAAGGATGCGGAAAGAGCGCATTTTTTGGGAGCTGGTAGAGCGGGTAAGCTAGTAAAGCTAGTAAGCCGGTAAGCTAGTAGAGCCGATGGAGCAGTTCAGGCGGCTTTGGGTTGGGTGGCGGCGAGGAAGACTTCCTCGAGGGTGTGGCGGGTGCGGCCGAGGGCGCGCAGGCGGAAACGGGTGTCGCGCGCGAGGGCGTTGACCAGAGCCTCGCGGAGGTCGGGGGCGTCGGGCGCGGCGGTGAGGCGGAGAGCGGCGAAGGTGTCGGATGCGGAGTCGGATGCCGGCTGGAAGCCGGCGCTCCCAGTGGGGTCTAGCAGGGCGAGGCTGGGATGCACGTCGGCGAGGAGCGCGGGCAACTGGTCGAGGGGGCCGGCGAGTTCGAGTTCGTAGTGGCCGGGGCCGAAAAATTCGGTGCGGAGATCGGTGGGGGTGCCGGCGGCGACGACGCGGCCTTGGTTGACGATGACGACGCGGTCGCAGGTGACCTCGATCTCGGGGAGGATGTGGGAGCTGATGAGCACGGTCATGCGGCCGCGCAGGCCGGCGATGAGGTCGCGCACGGCGAGGATCTGGTGGGGATCGAGGCCGATGGTGGGCTCGTCCATGATGATGATGGGCGGCTCGGCGAGGATGGCATCGGCGATGCCGACGCGCTGGCGGTAGCCCTTGGAGAGTTTGCCGATGATGCGATCCCGCACGCGGCCGAGATCACAGAGGTGCAGGACCTCATCGAGCCGGGGGGCGAGCTGGCGGCGGCGCAGGCCTTTGAGGCGGCCGCGGAAGTGCAGATACTCGCCCACACGCATATCCTCGGGCAGGGGGTTGTTTTCCGGCATGTAGCCGAGGCGGTTTTTCACCTCGGCGGGGTGCGTGGCGACGTCGATGCCGCAGACCGTGACTTGGCCGGAGGTGGCAGGCAGGAAGCCGGTGAGGATGCGCAGCGTGGTGGATTTGCCCGCACCGTTGGGACCGAGCAGGCCGATGAT
>CAZOGV010000229.1:0-3757 GCA_964579225.1 uncultured Akkermansia sp.
CCGCCGCCCCCGACACCGCCCCCGCCGCGCCCGCCCACCCCACCCAAACCTTCCAGGTCGAACGCGTCGAAGGCGGCCTCTTCGACTTCATTTCCCAGGGCATCAAACTCGAGCTCTTCCCGCCCCTCATCTTCCTCGGCGTCGGCGCGCTCACCGACTTCGGCCCGCTCATCGCCCTGCCCCGAACCCTCCTGCTCGGGGCCGCCGCCCAGGTCGGCCTCTTCTTCACCTTCATGGGCGCCACGCTCATGGGTTTCTCCGCCAAACAAGCTGCCTCCATCGGCATCATCGGCGGCGCGGACGGCCCCACCGCCATCTTCCTCTCCAACAAGCTCGCGCCCGAGCTCCTCGGCGCGGTCGCCGTCGCCGCCTACAGCTACATGGCCTTGGTGCCGCTCATTCAGCCGCCCATCATGCGCCTGCTCACCAACGACCGCGAACGCCGCATCCGCATGCCCGCCCTGCGCAAGGTCTCGCGTCTCGAAAAACTCCTCTTCGCCACCGGCGTGCTCGTCATCTGCGTGCTTCTCGTGCCCGACGCCGCCCCGCTCATCGGCATGCTCATGCTCGGTAATTTTCTCCGCGAATGCGCCGTCACCGAGCGCCTCGTCAAGTCCGCCCAAAACGAGATCATCAACGTCCTCACCATCTTCCTCGGCGTGAGCGTCGGCATCACCATGCGCGCCGAGACCTTCCTCGCCCCCGCCACGCTCAAGATCATCGCCCTCGGCGTCGTCGCCTTCGGTTTCTCCACCGCCGCCGGCGTCATCGCGGCCAAGCTCATGAACAAGGTCGCCCCCGGCTCGCCCATCAACCCGCTCATCGGGTCCGCCGGCGTATCCGCCGTGCCCATGGCCGCGCGCGTCTCCCAGATCGAGGGCCAGCGCTACGACAAAAACAACCACCTCATGATGCACGCCATGGGCCCCAACGTAGCCGGCGTCATCGGCACCGCCGTCGCCGCCGGCTACTTCCTCTCCACCCTCGCGAGGTAGGGACGGACCGCCGGGCCGTCCGCTCCGTCCCCTTCAGCTCCGTCCCCTCACTCCCTTTCACTCACTCCCTCACTCCCTCCCTCCCGATGCACACCCTCGACGATCCCGAAGTCTTCACCGGCTGGATGCTCGACGACGTAGCCGAGACCACCTCGACCAACCACCTCGCCGCCCGCCTCCCCGCCTGGCACGCCGTGCGCGCCGACACCCAGACCTCAGGCCGCGGCCGCACCGGCCGCCACTGGGTATCCGACGCCGGCGGCCTCTGGCTCTCCGCCGTCGTCCCCTGCCCCGGCCCGCGCGAAAACTGGGCCATGCTCCCCCTCGCCGCCGGCTGGGCCCTGCTCGGCGCACTCGCCAATCTCGGCGTATCCGATCTACGACTACGCTGGCCCAACGACCTCCTCGTCGGCCCCCGCAAGCTCGCCGGCCTGCTCGTCGAGCGCCACACCCCCGACACCGCCGTCGTCGGCATCGGCATAAACGTGTTTAACCACCCCGAAGCTGCCGAACCGTCCCTGCGTGGCGACACCACCCGCCTCGCCGACCTCGTCTCCCTCGGCGACACCACGCTCGACGACCTCGCCGGCCTCGTCCTCGCCGCCCTCGCCCGCGCCCACGCCCTCCTCCTCGCCGACGAATTCCCCCGCATCGCCGTCGATCTCAACCGCGCCTGGACCCCGCCCCGCCGCGTCGCCCTCACCCTCGCCGGCCGCCAGGTCCCCGTCACCGGCCTCTTCCTCGGCATCGATTCCCTTGGCCGCCTCCGCCTCCAAGAACGCATCGGCGAAATCACCACCCACGACGCCACCCAAGTCGCCCTCCTCGTCGAACTCTGACCTCCTCGTTCTCGTTCTCCTACTCGTTCTCGTTCTCCCGCCGCAAGCGGAACGAACAAGATTTCGAGAACGAGAACGAGTAAGAGAACGAGAACGAAAAAACCCTCTGCCCCTCTGCCCGCTCTACCAGCTTACTAGCTTACCAGCTCTACCAGCTCTACCAGCTCCCAAATGAAACCGATCCTCTTCAACAACACCGTCCTGCGCGACGGACACCAGTCCCTCGCCGCCACCCGCATGACCACGGCGCAGATGCTCCCCGCCGCGCCCATCCTCGACGGCATGGGCTTCGCCGGCCTCGAAACCTGGGGCGGCGCCACCATCGATTCCTGCCTGCGCTTCCTCGGCGAAAATCCCTTCGACCGCCTGCGCGCCCTCAAAAAAGCCGCGCCCAAGACCCCGCAGATCATGCTCCTGCGCGGGCAAAACATCGTCCAATACGCCTCCTTCCCCGACGACGTCGTCGAGGCCTTCGTGCGCGCCGACGCCGCCGCCGGCCAGGACATCTTCCGCATCTTCGACGCCCTCAACGACCCCCGCAACCTCGCCACCGCCATCCGCGCCGTCAAAGCCTGCGGCAAACACGCGCGCGGCGAGATCTGCTACACCACCAGCCCCGTCCACACCATCGAGGCCTTCGTCAAACTCGGTGCCGAACTCCGCGACATGGGCTGCGACAGCATCGGCATCAAAGACATGTCCGGCGTCATCGCCCCCCGCGTCGCCTACGACATGGTCACCCAACTCCGCCAAAAAGTCGGCCTCCCCCTCGTCCTCCACACCCACGACACCGCCGGCCTCGGCGCCGCCGCCTACCTCGCCGCCATCGACGCCGGTGTGGACACCGTCGAGACCTCCATCGCCCCCTTCGCCAACGGCACCTCGCAGCCCGACACCCTGCGCATGCTCGCCCTGCTCGAAGGCCACCCCCGCCAGCCCGATTTCGACCGCAAAAAACTCGCAGAACTCCGCGAATATTTCACCGGCGTTTACAAGGAACTCGCCAAATTCACCTCCCCCGACAACGAGCGCGTCGATAGCGACACCCTCATTTATCAAGTCCCCGGAGGCATGCTCTCCAATTTCCGAAATCAGCTCAAAGAGCAGAACATGGCCGACAAGTTCACCGAGGTCATGTCCGAGATTTTCCACGTGCGCGAGGCGCTTGGCTGGATACCGCTCGTCACCCCGACCTCCCAGATCGTCGGCACCCAGGCCATGCTTAATGTGAAGTTCGGCCGCTGGAAAACGATAGCCCCCGCCGCCGCCGACATCGCTCTCAACAAATACGGCCGTCCCCCGGGACCGGTTTCCCCCGAACTCGTCGCCCTCATAAAAACCCGCACCGGCCAGACCCCGATAGAGGGTCGCCCCGCCGACGCGTTAGCGCCGCGCATGGACAAACTCCGCGCCGAACTCGCCGCCAAGAGTCTCCCCACCGACGACGAAGCCTGCGTCCTCCACGCCATGTTCCCCCAAGAGTTCGCGAAATTGCACGCTCCCGCACCCGCGCCCGCGCCGGCCGCCCCTATTGTAGCACCGGTCGCCGACCGGTGCCCACCCGCCCCATCCGCCCCAAGTTCCGCCCACCGCTACCGCCTTACCATCGAAGGCCAAACCACCGAAGCCTTGGTCGAGGAGCTCGGCTGACCCCGGGAGCGCCTTTCACTGGGAGCGCCGGCATCCTGCCGGCATTCCGAGGTTAAACTGCCGGCAAGAATGCCGGCGCTCCCGGCGATGCTCTCCGCCCCTTGGAGTGCGGAGGCTTGACTCCGCTTTTCGACGGCGAGGCTCGACTCGCCGCCTGAGTTCACCGTGTAGAACCGGTCGCCGACCGGTTGCTTCCCCGAGTTCGTCCTCCCAAGGAGCGGCGACACTCCTGTCGCCGAAACCCGTCCGCTTTCCTGGAGGGACGACCTCCGT
>CAZOGV010000230.1:0-3727 GCA_964579225.1 uncultured Akkermansia sp.
CCGCCCTACCTGGAAACGGCCGGAGCGCGGCTCGCCGCCGAGGTCTATCCGCATCCGGCGATGGTGCGGCTCTTCGGGCTGGACCGGATCATCAAATACAAGAAGGGCCCGGTCGCGGCGAAGCGCGCGGAGTTCGCCCGCCTGCAAGGGCTCATCGCCGGGCTGCTCGAACGCGAGTTCACCTACCTTGCGCTCGATACCGAGACGCCGGCCCTGCTCTCCGAGCCGTGGTCGAAGCCGGTGGAGGATCGCACCGACGCGTTATTTTGCGCCTTGATCGCGCTGTACCACGTCCGCCACGCCGGCGCGCGCAGCGAGGTGATCGGCGACGCGGCGACGGGCTTTATTCTGCTGCCAGCTTCGTGAAGGGCCAAACGATGGGAATGACGACCAGCGCGACCGTCATGCACACGAGGTTGAGCGGGACGCCTATCTTTACGAAGTCGCCAAATTTGTATCCGCCCACGCCATACACGTAGGTGTTGGTCTGGTAGCCGATGGGCGTGGCGAAGGCCGCGGAGGCGGCGAAAGTGGCCGCGATGATGAAGGGGCGCGGATCGACGCCGAGCTCGGCCGCGACGCCGAGCACGATGGGCACCATGAGCGCGGCGACGGCGTTGTTGGAAAGGATCTCGGTGAGGAAGGTGGTCACCAAATAGATCGCGCCGAGCACGACCAGCGGACGCATTTCCTCCGAGGCGAGCGGCTTGACCAACTCGACGAGGCCGCTTGCCAGCCAGGCTGCCGCGCCGGTGCGGTCGAGCGCGAGGCCGGCGGCGAGCATGGCGTAGATGAGGAAAAGCACGGGCCACTCGATCGAGTCGTAGGCCTCCTTGGTGGTGAGGCAGCCTGCGGCGCAGACCACGACGCAGCCCATGAGCGCGCCGAGGTGGATGGGCACGAGACCGAGGAATTCGCCGAGCACGACGGCGGCGATGACGCCCAGCACGAGCGGAATGTAGCGGGTCTTGGGGCGGGCCGGAGTGCGGGCGCGGTCGAAGACCACGAGGTCGGACGAATTTTGCAGCGCGTCGATGGCTTGGTCGGTGCCCATCATGAGCAACACGTCGCCGGCGGCGAGGGGCAGGGAGTCCACCTTTTCGCGCACGTTTTTCCCCTGTCGATGCAGCGCGAGCACGACCATGCGGTAGCGTTGGCGGAAGTTGAGATCCTTCACGCTGCGCCCGACGAGATCCGAGTTGGGGTTCACCACGGCCTCGACCAGCGAACCCTCATGGGCGGCGATTTGTTCGAGGCCGAGCGCGAGTTCGGAAACGAGGTCGATGCCCGCGACGCCGCGCGCGGCGGCGATGCCCTGCGGACGGCAGGCGAGCACGAGACGATCGCCGGCGTTGAGCTGGGTGACCTTGGGTTCAAAGGGCAGGGCGACGCCGTCGCGCACGATTTCGAGCACGCGGATGCCTTTTTTGGAGCCGAGACCAGCCTCGGCGAGGGTCTTGCCCACGGCGGCGGCGGCGGGCCGCACGAAGGCCTCGGTGATGTATTCGCGGCGTTCGTCCTCGCTCAGGATGGAGCTGAGCATGGCGCGATCAGGCAGCAGGCGCTTGCCGAAGAAGGCGAGATAGACCGCGCCGATGATCGAGGCGGGCACGCCGAGCCAGGCGAGTTCGAACATGGAGAAACCTTGGATGCCCTTGGCGGTGATTGCGCCGTTGACCACGAGGTTGGTGCTGGTGCCGATGAGGGTGCAGGTGCCGCCGAGCACGGCCGCGTAAGAGAGCGGGATGAGCAGCTTGGAAGGGGCCAGCTTCATCTTGCGCGCGAGGTTCAGGACCACGGGCAGGAAAACGACGACCACCGGGGTGTTGTTGATGAAGGCCGACATGGCCGCGACCAGCAGCACGAGGCCCAGCATCACGACGGGGTAGGGCAAGCCGCCGTAGCGATCAACCAGGCGGGAGACGCCGTCGATGGCGCCGCATTTCACGAGGGCTGCGCTGAGCACGAACATGGCGCCGACGGTGAACGGGGCGGTGTTGGCGAAGACGGAAAACGCGTCGTTGGCGGGCAACAGGGTCGTGGCGGCGAGCACGCAGAAGAGCGCGAGCGCGACAAGGTCGGGCGAGAACTTTTCCCAAAGGAAAAGTCCGAGCGTGCCGGCGAGCAGCGTGAAGATGAGGGCGATTTCCCAAGTCATACCAAATGGCTCGGGATTGGGCGCACGCTCCGCCGCGCGGGCGAGCGCAAAAGGGCGCGCGTGTTTAGCCACCGGGCACGGTTCTCCGAAAGGTGGAGCGCGTTGACCCCAACGCGCTGACGCGGCGCAGCTACGCCCGAACCGAACGTGTTGGGGACAACACGTTCCACCCTGCGAACCCTTGACGAGCTGAGGTCCGGGCTGCGATCACTCCCGGCGGGCCACGACGAGCCAGTCCCACGGGTGGGGGGCGTCCATCCAGTCGGGCGGATCGTCGAATTCAGTGGTCCACGGGTAGGTGAGTTTTTTGATCTCTTGAACGTCCATCTGGTGGTCGGTGAGCAGAACATCGAGTTCCTCGCGCAGGTAGTGCTTGGTGGCGACGCCCTCGATGGGGCGCACGCCTTGGTAGAGGGAGCGTATCGAGCCGGTGGCCGGCAGGTTTTGGCGCACGGCGGAGTCGCAGTCGTGTCCGTCGCGAAGGGACCAGTCCACCATGCGGAAGCGGGTGTAGAGCATGGATTCGGTGGAGGGCACCACGAGCAGCAAGTGGCCGCCGCTGCGAACCTGAGCGGTGACGGCGCGGATGGCGCGCAAGCGAACATCGAGCGAGGCCATGATCAGCACGTTGACGCAGAGCACGAAATCCACCGGCTCGAAAGGGTGGGCCTCGGCGCCAAGATCGATCTGGCGGAAAGTGACGTTGGAGTGTTTGCGGCAGGCGTGGCGGGCGCGGTCGAGCAGTTTGGCGGAGAGGTCGCCGGCCTGGACCTGGCCAAAGTGGCGGGCGAGCAGCGGGGTGAATTTGCCGATGCCGCAACCCAGATCGGCGGCGGTGCCGGATGGTGCGGCGTGGCGGGCGATGCGACTCTCGATCAGCCCGTCGGAGTCGTTATCGCGGACGCTGAAAATTTCGTCCTCATAGGTTTCGGAAACGGAGTCCCAGTAGGCGCGATCCATGTCGCGCGGCGGGTGAGAGGAGAAATCAGGCATCAGTCTGGTCGGGTTGTTGTGGGTTGAAGGGTGGAGGAGGGCAGGGGACGGACGCGGGAGCGCGCCCGGTTGCGCTTGATGAAACATGAGCGCGTCGGCGCGCAGGCCAATCACCTTTCGCACGCGATGGGCGAGGGGGGAGGTGGCGGTGTAGTGATTGGGTGGATACGTTTTGGTTTTTGACGCAAAAGACGCGAAGAAGCGCAAAGGCTGGTGACCTGAGTTTTCGTTGAGGAATGAATTGGCCGCAAAGAGGCGCAGAAGCCGCAAAAACCAAGCCGACGATCCGATCTTCCCTGCCCCTTTTTTCGGCTCGTGGTTGGCGGGCCAAGCGAGCCGGGTTTTTTGGGACCACAGATTTCACAGATGATCACAGATAAAAACCGATCAATCCGTGTCCGGCGCCGGAGGCGCGGGTGCGTGAATATATTTTCCTTTGAGGCGTCCTGCTCGCCGCCTCGTTTGAGCACACCCAAGGCAAATTCATCGTAGCGGAGCGACAGAGTCGCTTCGGGCTTTGGGTATGCCGGGCGCGGTTCCGCCGGTCGATCCGTCCAGGGCCGAAACGAGTCCCTC
>CAZOGV010000231.1:0-3726 GCA_964579225.1 uncultured Akkermansia sp.
TGTTTGATCCCACGGTTTGATGGTGCGATCCTTTCGCAGGAATGGAAGGAAGCACGATGGGACAAGTTCGCCACGGGAGCGCCACGACCACGCACGCCGTCAGAGCTGCAATACAGCGATCGCAGGCTTCGCTCGCGCAGCTGAGCCGGGAACTCGGGATCAATCCCAAGACGGTGGCTAAGTGGAGGAAGCGGGCGACAGTCGAGGACATGAAGACCGGCTGTCACGTTGCCCTTAATTATGAGACGACGAATTCAATGAAATCCATGAGACGCCGTTGCCCTTAAATGTGAGATGTTGCCTTTTATTCTGAGATTCTTGCCGTTAATTGTGAGACAAGGGTTCACAGGGCTGCTCAACCAGTGACGATCCAAGCCGATCGCGAAGAAGTCGAAGGTATCGGCGTAGAGGATCAGCGCCGGGCATCTGTCTTGCGGCCCTTGGTTCAAGCCTATTTGTCAGGGTCCGGCAGTTTCGAGAGCGGGGTCCGTGACGCTGTCTGGGAGCTGGGAGTAAGCCGAGCGACGGTCTGGCGGTGGATCCAGCGGCTTGCCGAAGGAGGCGGCCGAACGAGTGCTATTGTTCCTCGAAAGCGTGGCCGTCCAGCGGGAACCGCTATGGTGCCCGACGAGGTTGAAGCCATCATCGAAGATCACCTCATGCGATACTATTTGCGCCGGGAGCGCCCCAGTTTGGCGCGGGTGGTCAGCGAAATCCGCAGTGCTTGCGGTCAGCAAGGGTTTCAGCAGCCGACGCGCCGGACAGTTCAGCGCCGACTCGATGCAATGGATGCGCGCGAAGTCATGAAAGCGCGCGAGGGGGCGAAGGCGGCACGGCAGCGTTTCGCGCCGGTGACAGGGCAGAACGCGGCGGAACGGCCGCTGGACGTCGTGCAGATTGATCATACACCGGCGGACATCATCCTTGTCGACAGTTTCGAGCGTAAGCCCATCGGCAGGCCTTGGGTGACCCTCGCGATCGACATCACCTCACGCATGGTGACGGGATACCACGTGAGCTTCGAGGCGCCATCTCGCCTTTCGGTGGCCTTGTGTCTTACGCATGCTGTCGCCCCCAAAGCAGAACTGCTGGCTGACCTTGAATGCGCCGTGCCTTGGCCTGCCCAAGGCAAACCGCGCAGCATCCATGTCGACAATGGCCGCGATTTCCGGTCCCAGGCTTTTCAATCAGCTTGTGCGGAGTGGGGGATAAACCTGGTCTACCGACCGCCAGGAAGCCCTCATTTTGGGGGGCATATCGAACGGCTGATTGGCACGATGATGGGCGCAGTGCATCTCCTGCCGGGAACCACCCAGTCGTCCGTTGCGGCCAAGGGCGGCTACGATGCAGAAGCCAATGCGGCGATGACCCTGCGAGAGTTCGATCGATGGTTTGCCCTCGAAATCTGCCGTTACAACAACAGCATTCACTCAAGCCTCAACTGCACACCTGTTGCCAAATGGGACGCGCTCGCCGGAGAAATGTCCGGCGACATCCCCTTCGACATCGATGCGTTTCAAGTGAGTTTCCTGCCGAGTGAGCAGCGGCAGGTTCGGCGCGACGGCATCCATCTGTTCGACTTGCGCTACTGGTCCGACGCCCTCGTGGGTCATGTCGGTCGTCGGGACCGAAAGGTAGTTGTCCGCTACGACCCCCGCGATCTCTCGGCGGTCTGGGTCGAACTGGATGGCGGCAGATGCGTCGAGGCCCGGTACCGCAACCTGGAAATCCCGCCGGTGTCGCTTTGGGAATACCGCGAGGCCATGCAGAAGGCACGGGCCATGGGAAAGGTGGGCACGAATGAACTGGTCCTCGCCGAATTGATCCGGCAGCAACGCCAGATCGAGGGTGAAAGCCGCGCTTTGACCAAGTCTGAGCGCCGATCCCGTGAAAGGAATTCTTCGATGAAGGGTTTGGCCGCCGATGATCGGGCGTCGGAGGGGCTGCGACCGGTCGACACCGGTGATACATCGCGCCCCATGTTCAAGGTGGAGCGTTGGTGAATTGAGGGCAGAAACTGAAGACGACGGCCGCATCGCCCTCATTCAATCGGACATCTGGATCGGCTTTCCCCGAGCGGAGCAAGTGCTGGACCGGCTGCATGGCCTGATTGAGATGCCGCGGCAGACCCGCATGCCTGGCCTTCTGGTGCATGGGGCGTCCGGCATCGGCAAGACAATGATCGCCCGCAACCTGTCGCGACGCTATGCGCCGGAGTATGATCCGGAGTCTGGCGTCACACACACCCCGTTACTTCTGTTGCAGGCGCCACCCGCACCCGATGAGCGGCGGTTCTATATGCACATCCTCGCAGCCGTTGGTGCCCCGTCGTCAACGCTAAGCCTGAAGGCCCAGAGTGTTGCCTCGCTGGAAGTTCGGGTCGTGGGCCTTCTGCGCGACCTCGGGCTGCGGATGATCATGATCGACGAAGTCCACAACCTTCTGGCGGGCACGCACAGGGAACAGCGCCGGTTCCTCAATGTTTTGAGGTATCTCAGCAACGAACTGGAAGCATCTTTGGTCTGCTTCGGCGTAAGTGAAGCCGTCGATGCCATTCGCGGCGATGTCCAACTGGCCCGTCGGCTTGATGAACACCACCTGCCGAATTGGCGCGATGATGCCGAATTCTCGGATATGATTCAGACCTTGATCGCGGCCATGCCGCTGGAGAGGAAATCCAATCTGAAAGTGCGTTCGCTCAAGCAGATCCTCGCGCTGACAGGCGGGGTGACGTCCCGCATCTTTGCCTTGGTCAAGGATCTGTCCATCGACGCGATCATCAGCGGGGACGAGTGCGTCACTGATGATGCCATTGCAGAATGGACACCGGTCTGGTCGCGCCATGCAAATGCCCAGCGACGGCTCGAGAAGTCGGGGGCATGAAGCGTCGCCCACTGCCCATATCGGTGACGCCAGTGCCGGACGAGCTGCTTTCTGGTTGGTTGTCACGACTGGCCGCTTCCAATCATTGCGAGGTAGCAGACCTTCTCGTCCATATCGGGATCGACGCAAAATATGCTGCAGCCCTCGATCATGGTATCGACATGCTGGATGCGGACAGGATTTCTTCTGCGGCGCGCATCGACCTCGCTTTGGTGTCGTCGATGACCTTCGTGGCGATGCCGGAAGCAGAGATGCGGTTGACCGCACACGTGCCGTTCCAGACTTGCCCAAACTGCGCTGATCGCGGCCTCGAGCTCAGGCACTGGCGAAGGGCGTGGGCGTTCGACTGCCAGATTTGTGGTGCCCGGCTTCTTCCAAAGGCCGACAGGCAAAATGGCGCAGCGGTCTCCGAAAAGCTGGTTGATCGTGCCCGGCACGGGGCAGGGGTGCTGGAGCCCATCGCGATGTCCGGCAACGTGCGCCAACTACGCAGATCAATGCGAGCGGTCACCTTCGCGATGGGACTCAAAGCCTTACGTGGAGATCCTTTCTTCGCGCTTCAAAGCCCTCGGCCGAACGTGAGGCTTTTCTGCCTTGCCGCCATATCTGCCGCCCAATCACGCCCGCTGGTAAAGGCTGCGGTTTGCAGCATGGACATCGACGTCTACGCACGAGTTGCCCTACTTCGCACCTACGAAAAGGAGCCCCGGCTGCTTGCATCCGTCGACCAGATAGCTAACCGAATACGGTCTTGCGCCGGCGCTTTAGCCGTGTCATCTCACATTTAAGGGCAAGAAAATTCGACAAGCGCGCGGTGTCTCAGATTTAAGGGCAACGCGACAG
>CAZOGV010000232.1:0-3626 GCA_964579225.1 uncultured Akkermansia sp.
GAGTCGGGCGTGGTGTTGACGATGCCCATGATCCGCGGCGCGGAGAGATCGAGGGAGAGGCCGCGACAGGGGAGCGCGCGGATGGTGGACGGATTTTTAGACACGGAGGGCACAGAGCTCGGACACAGAGAGCACGGAGGAAGACATTATTCGGGCAGGAATTCGGTGCTCATGACGTCGGAGACTTTGAGCGCGCCGGGGGGAGGAGTTTGAGGTCTTCGACGATTTTTAACTGGGTGGCGTAGCGGGCGGGGTCGAGGCGGCCGATGCGGGAGGAATCGGTGGCGTCGCGGCCGACGACGAGTTTTTCGTCGATGATCATCTGGCGGGAGAAGGCGAGGAAGGCGTCGGTGTTTTTGTCGTTGGCGGCTTTCATCGCTTCGTGGGCGGGGGTGGGGTCGCCGTGGAGGTAGTCGTCCCAGCCGCGGATGTAGGCGGCGAGGAAGGCGCGGAGGGCCTCGGGGTTTTTCCCGGCCCAGTCTTTGTTGGCGATCAACACGCCGTAGGAGTCGTAGCCGGCATCCCAGGCGTAGAGATAACGCGGGGCGGCGGCTCCGCCCTGGGTGATGAAGTAGGGCTCGGCGATGTAGAAACCCTGCTGGATGAAGGTCGGATCGGCGATGAAGTTGGCGACGGAAAAGTTGAAGGGGATGACGGTGAAATCGATGGCGTATTTCTGGCGCAGGAAATCGAGGAACACCCAGCCCGGGCGGGCCATGATCTTGCGGCCGTCGAGGTCCTTGAAATCGCGCACGGGGTTGTCGGCGTGGAGCAGGAAGACGGAGGGATCGTTTTGGAAAACGGCGGCGACTTGGAGGAGGCCGAAGCCTTTGTGGATATCGAGCAGGGTGGTGACGCTTTCCCCTTGGCCGAGTTGGGCCTGGCCGGTGGCGATGCGTTGGTTGACGAGGGCGTTGGGGCCGCCGGGAACGAGGGTGACGTCGAGGCCGGCGTCGCGGAACCAGCCTTTGGCCTGGGCTTGGAAAAGGCCGCCGTGTTCGGGTTCGGGGAACCAGTCGAGCTGCACGGTGATTTTGGTGAGGCCGGGGGAACCGTCGGCGGTGGTGGCGGAGTCGGGCTTGGAGCAGGCGGAGAGGCCGAGGAGGGCGAGGGCGAGCGTGGAGAAGGCGGCGACGGGAGCGAAGAAGCGTGGGACCATGTTGTGACCCAAAACCTTTCCACGAGGAGTTGCAAAGCGGCTCGTGAGGAAGGTGGGCTTAGCCGTATCAATTTAGTTGGAGGGTCGTATCGTAGCAATCTGACGGCCGCTTTCGGTGTTTCATTCCAGGCGAAATACCCTCCGGGTATTCCTTGGTCATTCACCACCGAAATCAGCTCGTCATTTTTCCCGCCACTCCGCCTCCAACTGAATTGATACGGCCTAGCCGCCACAGGCCTCGATAGCGTAGTCCAACAAGGCTCCGTCCAAGGGTTGCACGCGTAGATCGATCGGCGCGAGGAGTCCGTCATCCATGAGGATAAGATTGCCCCGATGGGTGTCCGAGATGGCCACCCGGCGTTCGGGATCGAAGTAGGCGATGTCCCCGTTGACGGTGAAGCGTCGCCATCCGCTGCCGGCGAAGAATGCGTGGATCTGCTCAAGCGTCGCCGGCTCCCCCCGAATCGCGGGCTGCTCGATCACCAGGCGCATCTCCCCGCCATCCTCCAACGCGCCGAGGAAGCGCACGCTGTCGCCAAACAACTCGTTGTGCAAATGCCAGCGCTCCAGGTAGGAAATCGGCGAGGCCCGTTCCTCTTCATCGAGACGATGAAGCACCAGCATTCCGAAAAAATCCGGCCAAGTGATTTTTAGAAACGACCCCGTCCGGGGGCGAAACCAGACCTGATGCTCGTTGCCCTCATCGTCGGGCGGACGACTCAGCTCTTGCGGACGCTGCTTGAGAAAGAGCCCTGCCTCACGGGCGTAGTCGCGGAAGATCCGGACTTCTTCGAGGTAATAGGGAGGACCGCCTTGAACACGCGCAACTGCTTCGCAGCGGCGTCGGAGTTCCGCAACGTGTGCTTGGAGCGGGATTCTCTCAGCAGCGTGGTCTGGTTCATGGGCGGACATTGGTTGACGGTGACTGGAAATTCAAGCGCGGCCTCCCTGCCAGGCAATCAAGGACGTGAGGCTGAGTCCACCGGAGCGATTACACCGCTCCGGTTTCGGATTACTCGGCTGGAAAATTCCAGCGGCGGGAATCTCCGGGTTTTGCCGGGGCGCATGCGCTTTTGAGGTTTTTGTCCGAGCCAGTCGCGCCAACCCAGCCACTCGCCAGCCTGGGCTTTTTTCGGATTCCCGGGGATGTGCTCGATGCGCGCGGTCAGGCGGCAAGGGCGGCGAGGAGGTGGCGGAGTTCGGCGTCGATGTCTTCGGGGCGGGCGACGGTCTGGGCGACCTCGTCGCGGAGGTGGGCGCGGTAGCGTTGACGGAGGCGGTGGAGGGCGACGCGGACGGCGGGTTCGGTGAGGCCGAGCTTGGCGGCGACTTCGGCGTGCGGGGTGTCGGCGGAGCGGCCGGCGAGGCATGGGAGAAGGGCTTCGAAGTGGTCCAGGTTGGCGTGCTCGACGCGGAGGCGGGCGGTGACGGTTTCGAGCAGGGCGAGAGCCCAGGCGCGGTCGAAGGCGCGGTCGGGGGCGAGGGCGGTGCAGGCGGCGGAGTTGAGCGCGGCGTCGGTGGCGGTGGTATCGAGCGGGGGGCGGAGGCGTGCGCCGCGTTTTTCGGCGTGGGCGTGAGCGTGGAGGTCGGCGAGGTGGTGGGTGAAGGCACCTAAGAGGAAGGAGCGGAAGCGGCCGCGTTCGCGGCGGGCGTTGGCGAGGGATTCGAGGCGGAGGAGACGGGCGAAGAAACCTTGCACGGCGTCCTCGGCGTCGGCGGGAGGGAGGCCGCGGCGTCGGGCCTGGGCGAGGAGGGGCGCGCGGTAGAGCGAGCAGAGTTCGCCGAGGGCGCGGTCGGCGCCGGCCCCGGCGGCGAGGACGAGGGTCCAGCGGGTGGTGGCGAAGGCGTCGCTCATCTAATGAGGATATCAGATGCGGGGGCCGGGAAGGAGGCGAGTAACGCAGGCTCGCCTGTGATCGGGCGAGGACTGCTGATTTCAATTTTGTCGGTGGAGAGTTCTGCCATGACCATAGGAGCTGAAACCAACTGGTCGTTTATGAGGATCGCCATTCGCCGCCCAAGAGCGAGTTGGCTGAGCTGGTTGAGGCGAAAAGCTCCTTGTTCCGTGAGGTGAAGCCGGAGCGAGGAGCCGGGGGCGGGGGCAGGAATTTTTTCGACGGCGACGACGTCGCTCTCATCAAAAAAGGAGTGGGTGTAGAAGGAGATGATTTCACCCGACGGGGTGGGGAGTGATCTGCGGGGGAGGTGGATCATGCCGATGAGGCGCATGAGTTCCGCGAGGAAGGCGTTTGGCAGTTCGGCGCCTCTTATCAGGCTGACTTGAACACCGGAGTCGGCGGCCTCGTCGTAACCTGCGTTGGCGAATGTTTTCCAGTGATTGTTTTCGCCGATGAGGGGCAGGGGGGTCGTGTCCGAACGGGGTTTTTCCAAGCGTTTGATCGTCAAGATGAAGCCGTTTTCGGATGGGCCCGCGTCTTCATTCGCAGTCTCTCGAGTCGCGTCCGGT
>CAZOGV010000233.1:0-3594 GCA_964579225.1 uncultured Akkermansia sp.
CTCCGCCACCCGCTCGCCGATCACCAGCGCGAGCCCGTATTCCTTGGTCGTGCCTTCGAGACGCGAGGCCAGGTTCACCGCGTCGCCGATCACGGTGAACTCTTTGCGGCTAGGCGCGCCCATGTTGCCCACGATCACCTCGCCGTGATTCAACCCGATGCCGATGTGCAGCTCCGCCACCCCGCGCGCCCGCCACATCGCGTTCAGCCGCTCCAACGCGTCCAGCATGTCCAGCGCCGTGCGCACCGCCGAGACCGCGTCCTCCCGCTCGGTCCGCACCCGCACGTTGCCCCACACCGCCATCACCGCGTCGCCGATGAATTTGTCCAACGTGCCCTCCTGCCGAAAAACACACTCCACCATCTCGCCCAGATACTCGTTGAGCTGCGTCACCAGCGCCTGCGAATCCGCGCCCTCCGTCATCGTCGTGAACCCGCGAATGTCCGAAAACAACATCGTGCAACGCCGCCGCACCCCGCCCAGCGACTCCTCGAAATTCTGCGAACGATCCAGCACCTCGCGCACGAAATTCCGCGACACGTAACGCTCCAGCATCGAACGCGTGCGCAGCTTTTCCAGAAACGTCGCGAAAAACTTCTGCACCAAACACAGCCCGCCGGCCGTGTTCAGTGCCAGCAGCGGCGGCAGCACGACCGGGATGTATCCCCAACGTGAATACAAGCCGAACGCCAGCGCTAGCCCGCCCGCGTTCCCCGCCGCCAGCAACCCGACCCGCACCCAGGGATGCTCGCCCGCATGAAACATCAAGCCCGCCAGCAGCCCGACGCCCAGGATCGCCGCCCACGTCGCCCAGGCCGAGGGCTCCGCGATATACGCCCCGTGCCGCGCCGCCCCCGCCGCGTGCAAATGCACCTCGGGCCCGAACATCCGCTCCGCCGCCGACGTGCGATGCACGTCCTGCGTCCACTCCGCCGCCGGCCCCACCAGCACGACCTTGTCCTTGAACACCGCCCCGTTCCCGAGGTTCTCCCGCCAGATGTCGGGCGAGAACACCCGGTAGATCGGAATGTGCTCATAGGTCCCGGCCGGCCCCGCGTAACGAAACCGCCTCAACTCCGCCGCGTCCGTATCTCTCTCCGTTTCCGCCGCCGGAGCCCAGCCCGCCAGCCGGTTCATCTGCGCCGCGAGCGACAACTGCGTGTGCGTGAGCAACCGAAACTCGTCGCGCGAACGCCGCAGCACAAAGTCCGCATCCGGGAAAAAATTCGCAAAGCCCACCGCCTCTATCGGGTCCTCCATCGCATCCATCAACGCGTCCGCCGGCCACACCGGAGCGGGATTCGATCCGTCCACCGGATAATTCAGATTGCCCGCCAACAACACCTTGCCCTCGTGTCGCGCCAACGCCGCCGCGAAGGCTTCGTCTCCCCTCCCGGGCGAGACGAACAACAAGTCGAACACCACCACCCGCGCCCCCGCCGCCATCAGCTTGTCCAACAGCACCGCCCACACTTCGCGCGACCAGGGATAGTCCGCCGACAACAACTTCAGGACCGGTTCCTCCTCCAACTCGTGTGGCAAAAACCGATACTGATAATTCGGCTCGTCGATCCCGAGAAACACGAAGTCCTCCACTTTCGGCGCCCAGCCCACGCGCCGCGAAATCGCGTCCTCCACGCTCCGCTCCACCTTCAACAACGGAAACAACAACCCTTCCGCCGGACTGCGCGCCGCCAGATGCCAGAGCCACGCCCAGACCAAGGCCGCGCTCAGGCAAAGCGCGTAGGTAAAAACATGACCGCGAAAAATTTGTAATTTATTACCCGGGCGCAAAACGACCCCACTCGGCCAAGCTCTCCCGGCACCGACAAGCGCTTTATTTCAAATTGCCAACAATCACAGACGCCTTACCGGCTGACACCACAACCCCCCCGAACGCCATGCACTCCACCCGACTTTTCTTTTCCTTCGTTCTGCTCTTCGCCTCCGGCATCAGCTTGATCGCCGCGCCGAATTTTGAATCCGCCACCGTGACCTTCATTCAGCACGATGTCGCCGTCGCCGAACTCGACGTGCTCGAGGTCGATGCCGAAGGCAAAATCGTGCGTCGCCCCGCCGAACTCAACCAATCCATCGCCGAGACCCAGGCCGTGCTCACCGGCCGCCGCTCCCGCGCCGAACTCAAACTCAACGACGGCACCATCGCCCGCGTCGGCCAACTCAGCTCCTTCACCTACGGCAAGGGCACGCGCGAGCTTCAGCTCAAACAAGGCAGCGCTCTCTTCGTCGTTCCCAAGGGCCTCGGCGGCACCAAGGTCCAGGCCGGCCCCGTCACCGCCGCCATCACCGGCACCACCCTGCTCGTCCAGGTCTTCGGCGACCGCGTCGTCATCTACGTTTACGAAGGCTCCGTCGAAGTCGCCGGCCAGACCGTGCGCGCCGGCCAGGTCATCACCCTGCCCGTCGACGGCGCGCCCGCCCTCGCCGCCTTCGACACGCGTCGCGGCATCCAGACCGCCGCCTTGTTCACCCGCTTCATCGAGGCCGAATCCCAAGACGAGATCATGCGCCAGATCGCCGCCGTCGCCCCCGGCGCGCCCGGCCTGCCCTTCAACCCCGCCGACCCCGACAACACCATCGTGAACCCGCGCATCAACAACGACCCCGAGCAGCAACCCAGCCCGGGCTTCGACCTAGGCCCCTCAAATCCGAATCCCAACCCGTCCCCCCCTCTGGATACAATCGGAATCTAATTCGAGAGACCGCGCCTTCGCCTCCAACCTTCACCGCTTCCTTCTCCATGCAACTCCACCGCTCTTTCCTCCTCGCCGCTCTCGCCGCCTCGCTCCTTACGCCCGCCCTCGCCCAACCTTCCAACATTCGCGACAGCCGCGACGATCTGCTCGAAGCCCTGAATCGCGAGACCACCCAGGCCTCCGCCGAGGAGGACGCCCTCGTTGAGGATGGTGGCGATCTCGCCGCCCTCACCCGCCTCGAACGCGCCCCCCGCACCCGCCTGGCCGTGGTCAACGACTTCGTTTACCAATCCAACGCCGAACTCTCCGGCAAGGGCGGCGAAGGCGACTTCGTCTGGTTCCCCGCCATCGTCGGCGGCCTCACCTACAAACTCTCCGACCGCCTCACCATCGAAGCGCAAGCCGCCCTCCAAGCCGGCTTCTACGCCGACCTCCAGGACTTCGATTTTTGGGGCGTCAGCGGCCAGGCACTCGTCCGCCGCGAACTCGCCGCCGGCTGGTCCCTCTACGGCGGAGCCCTCGCCTACGACTACCAATCTCTCCGCGGCAACGGCACCCTCGTGCGCGCCTTCGCCCCCACCGCCGGCTTCGGCTACTCCCGCTACTACGCCGCCTCCAGCACCTTCGCCTTCGCCGATCTCGGCGTGAAAAAGCACTTCACCAGCCCCTCCGCCGATGATCGCGCCGAATACAGCGCCTCGCTCGGCTTCTCCCGCCAACTTGCCGACCGGCTGCACCTCCAGGCGATCTACGCCTATCGCTTCGCCGACTACGACAACGGTCGCCACGACCAACGCCACCAGATCGGCGCCTCGCTCATCTACTTGTTCAACGACACCATCCGCGCCTCCCTCGGCGTAAACTTCGTGGACAACGA
>CAZOGV010000234.1:0-3560 GCA_964579225.1 uncultured Akkermansia sp.
GGCCTCGGGCTCGTCGCGGCCGGCGTGCTCGCAGGCGTCGGCCAACTCGCCATGACCAGTTCCTTCCGCGACCTCACCGTCGCCGAGGGCACGCTCATCCAGACGCTCGTGCCCCTCGGCATCGCCGCCGGCGGCATCCTGTTCTTCGGCGAGGCGCTCGGCTGGCCCGGCCTCGTCGGCGGGCTGCTCATCGTTGCCGGCTCGGTGCTGCCGACCTTGCTCAACGCACGCCGCGCCGCTTGATCCACATCGATGCCCAAGCCACCCACTAAACCCCTTCCCTCGCCCTCCGGGGCTTCGGTCAAGGAGGGCCTGCACCCGCGCAGCCGGCATCACGGTCGCTACGATTTCCCCGCGCTCACCGCCGCATTGCCCGCACTCGCGCGCTTCCTCACGCCCCACCCCGTCGAGGGCGATACGATCAACTTCGCCGATCCCGCCGCCGTGCTCGCGCTCAACCGCGCCCTGCTCGCCCACCACTACGGCATCGTTCGCTACGAACTGCCACCCGGCGCGCTCTGCCCGCCCATCCCCGGCCGCGCCGACTACCTCCACCACCTCGCCGATCTGCTCGCCGAAACCACGCCAGACCGCGCCATCCCGCGCGGGCCTGCCGTGCGCATCCTCGACATCGGCGTCGGGGCCAACGCCATCTACCCGCTGCTCGGCGCGCGCGAATACGGCTGGAGCTTCGTCGGCGCCGACATCTCCCCCGAGTCGCTCGACTGGGCACGCCGCCTCGTCGCCGCCAATCCCGCGGTCGCCGATATCATCGAATTACGCCACCAAGCTTCCCCGCGCGCCGTATTCGAAAACATCGCCGCGACGGGCGAGACCTTTGCCGCCTCGCTCTGCAATCCGCCCTTCCACGCCTCCGCCGCCGAGGCCGCCGCCGGCACCACGCGCAAGCTCCGCAACCTCGCCGCCGGGCGCAGCCACCGCGCCGCCGGCCAACCCGCGCTCAACTTCGGCGGCCAGGCCAACGAACTCTGGTGCGAAGGCGGCGAACCCGCCTTCATCCGCCGCATGATCGCGGAAAGCGCCGCGCGCCCGACACTGTGCCGCTGGTTTACCACGCTCGTTTCAAAAAGCGCCCACCTGCCCGATCTGCAATCCGCCCTCGCCGCAGCGCGCGCCAGCGAGGTGCGCGTGATCCCCATGCGCCACGGCCAAAAACACAGCCGCATCCTCGCGTGGAGTTTCGACGCCGCTCTCCGCCCGTAGCCAGCTCACCGCCGCTTCTGCGAATACGTCGCGCGGCCCTTGCCCTTGCCCTTCGCGCCGGAGCCGGAACCGCTGTCCGACTTTATCCGCGCCGCCTTGCGAAAATCGCCCGAGCGCAGCGCGTTGATCTGGTCACGCAACACCGCCGCGCGCTCGAACTCCAGGCGCGCCGACGCGTCGGCCATGTCCTGCTCCAGTTCGGCGATCACCGCCGCCACATCCTCCGCGCCGCCTTCGCCGAGCGCGTCCGACGTCTCCTCGTCGCGTTTTCCGGAGCCGTCGTAAACATGCAGACTCGACTGTTGCGAACGCTTCACGCTGCGCGGCGTGATGCCGTGCTCCAGATTGTAGGCGATCTGCTTCGCGCGACGCGCGGAGGTCACCTCCTGCGTGCGGCGAATCGAATCCGTGATCTTGTCCGCGTAGAAAATCACCCGCCCCTTCTCGTGACGCGCCGCGCGGCCCGCCGTCTGGATGAGCGAGGTGTCGCTGCGCAAAAAACCTTCCTTGTCCGCGTCGAGCACCGCCACCAGCGCCACCTCCGGCAAATCGAGACCTTCGCGCAGTAGATTGATGCCGATGAGCACGTCAAAGTTGCCGAGGCGCAGGTTGCGCAAAATCTCCACCCGCTCGATCGCGTCGATGTCGCTGTGCAGATACTCGACCTTCAACTTCGCCTCGCGAAAAAACGCCGTGAGATCCTCCGACAAGCGCTTCGTGATGGTGGTCACCAGCACGCGCTCGCCCGCCTCGACCGCCTTGCGGCACTCGGAAATCAAATTTTCCACCTGCCCCTTGGTCGGGCGGATATCGATCTCCGGATCGAGCAGCCCGGTGGGCCGGATCACCTGCTCGGCGACGACCGCCGAGCGTTCGATCTCGAACTTCGCCGGCGTGGCCGAGACATAGACGATCTGGTCAGTAATCGACATGAACTCGTCGAAATTCTGCGGCCGGTTGTCCAAGGCCGAGGGCAGGCGAAAACCAAAATTCACCAGCACGGTTTTGCGCGCGCGGTCGCCGTTATACATGCCGCCGATCTGCGGCACGCTGGCGTGGCTCTCGTCGATCAGGAGCAGAAAATCCTTAGGGAAGAAATCGATGAGGCACAGCGGACGCTCGTTCGGCCCGCGCCCGGCGAGGTGGCGGGAGTAGTTCTCGATGCCGTTGCAGAAGCCCATCTCCTGAAGCATCTCCAGGTCGTAGTTGGTGCGCATGCGGATGCGCTGGGCCTCGAGCAGGAGACCTTGTTTCTCGAACTCGGCCACGCGCTCGTCGAGCTCGGCCTTGATGCGATCCACGGCGGCGCCGAGCTTGTCCTTGGACGTGACGTATTGGTTCGCCGGATACAGGTCGAATTTGTCGAGCGCGCGGATGACCTCGCCGGTGAGCGGGTCGAATTCGCTCAGCGCCTCGATCTCGTCGCCCCAGAATTCCACCCGCAGACCCTGTTCCAGATAGGCGGGCATGATGTCCACCACGTCGCCGCGCACCCGGAAGGTGCCGCGCTTCAGGTCGTAGTCGTTGCGCGAATAAATATTGTCCACCAGGCGCTGAAGGAGTTGCTGGCGCGAGAGGATGGCGCCGCGTTCGAGCGAGATGCGCTGTTCCTTAAAATCCTCGGGCGAGCCGAGGCCGTAGATGCACGAGACGGAGGCGACCACGATGACATCGCGCCGCGACACCAGCGAGCTGGAGGCGGCGATGCGCAGGCGCTCGATCTCCTCGTTGATGGAGGAATCCTTCTCGATGAAGGTGTCGGACGAAGGCACGTAGGCCTCGGGCTGGTAGTAATCGAAGTGGGAGACGAAGTATTCGACCGCGTTTTCGGGGAAGAAGTTTTTGAACTCGGAGTAGAGCTGCGCCGCGAGGGTCTTGTTGTGCGAGATGATGAGCGTGGGCCGGTCGCGGGCCACGATGAGGTTGGCCATGGTGAAGGTCTTGCCCGAGCCGGTGACGCCGAGAAGCGTCTGGTGTTTGTTGCCCGCGAGCAGCGAGGTGGAAAGCGCGGCGATGGCCTGCGGCTGATCCCCGGTCGGCGCGTAGTCGGCCTTGAGCTTGAACATTCCCATGCCGCCAAAGTGCGCGGCTTTCGCCGGCCCGCTAGGGGAAAATCACCTTACGCGCCGTTCCCGGTGTGGGGCGGGGTCGCCGCACCCCGCCGCCCGTGCTCGCCGTTTCACCGCTGCGGCGCGTGAATTACCAAACCCACGGCGGCGGGATCGGTCTCGATGGTATTGGCCGTATTATCGAGCGTGCCCAAGACCGCTTCAGTTGCGTCGCTCAGGCCGTCGCCATCCGCATCCGCCGCCGCGTCCGCCGCCGTGTAGGAATAA
>CAZOGV010000235.1:0-3540 GCA_964579225.1 uncultured Akkermansia sp.
ACGCCACCGAGAGCAGCCAGATGTTGTCCGCCTTGCTCATGGTCGCCCCGCTCGCCGCCTCGCCCGTCACCGCCCGCACCGTGGGCGGCGTGCGCTGGCCCTTCGTGCGCATGACCAGCCTCATCATGCAGGCCTTTCAGGCCGACAAATACAACGAGCCCGTGCGCCGCCTCGACGCCGAACGCTTCGAGGTCACCGCCACCAGCTACGCCACATCCGGCGCCTACGCCATCGAGCCCGACGCCACCGCCGCCAGCTACTTCGCCGCCCTGCCCGCCGTCGTCGGCGGCACCACCACCCTGCTCAAACTCGGCCACGACCTTCAGGGCGACACCGCCTTCCTCGACGTGCTCCGCCGACTCGGGGTCAACGTGAATAAAGAATCTGACGGCATCACCGTCAGCCGCGTGGACACCTCCCCGCTCTCCGCTGTCACCCAGGATTTCGCCCCGTTCTCCGACACTTTCCTGACCCTCGCCGCCATCGCCCCGCTCCTCGCCGGCCCGACCTCCATCACCGGCATCGCCCACACGCGAAAACAGGAGACCGACCGCGTCGCCGGCATGGTCGCCGAACTCCGCCGCCTTGGCCAGGAGGTCGAAGAACACGCCGACGGCGACGGCCTCACCATCCACCCCCGCCCGCTCAAATCCGGCCAGGTCATCGAAACCTACCACGACCACCGTTTCGCGATGAGTTTCGCCATCCTCGGCTGCCACGACCTCCACGGCGACGGTCGCCCCTGGCTCACCATCGACAACCCCGCCTGCTGCGCGAAAACCTTCCCGAACTTTTTCGAAGTCCTCGACCTGCTCCGGCCCCGCCCCACGGCTTGAGCATTGGTCATTGGTCATTCGTCATTGGTCATTTCTCTCATGCCCGCTCCCTTCCTCATCGTCGCCATCGACGGCGGCGCCGCCGCCGGCAAGTCCACCACCGCCCGCGCCCTTAGCGCCCGCTTCAACTTCCTGCACATCGACACCGGCTCCTACTACCGCGCCCTCACCGCCGCGCTCCTCCGCCGCGACTTCAACGCGACCGACACCGCTGCCGTTGAGCGCGCCCTCGCCACCCTCGCGCTCGGCACTGTGGTGGATGGACGCCGCGCCTCCATCACCGTCGCTGGCGACACCATCCCCGAGGCCGAGCTGCGCGGCCCCGCCGTCAACGCCGCCGTCTCCCACTTCGCCGCCATCCCCGCCGTGCGCCTCGCTCTCCTCGCCTACCAGCGCGACCAGGCCCGCATCGCCCGCGAGCACCGCTTCGCCGGCCTCGTCATGGAAGGCCGCGACATCGGCACCGCCATCTTCCCCGACGCCGACTTCCGTTTTTTCCTCCACGCCGACCCCGAGGAGCGCGCCCGCCGCCGCGCCGCCGAGGGCCAGCAGGATTCCATCGCAGAGCGCGACCGCCTCGACAGCACCCGCAAGGCCTCCCCCCTCGCTTGCCCTGAGGGAGCGATCGACATCGACTCCACCCACCTCTCCCTCGACGAGGTCGTGGAACGCGTCGCCGCCCCCATCGCCGCCCGCCTCGCCAGCTGACGCTTTACTAGCTTTACCAGCTTACCAGCTCTACCAGCTTCCGCCCCCCGGCTTCGCCCTTGCGAGTTCACACCTTCACGAGCACCTTTCCCCGCATGGAACGCATCGAGCTGGATCCTCAAGTCTGCAACGGACGCCCGGTGATTCGCGGCACGCGCATCACCGTGCAAACCGTGCTCGGCTACCTCAGCGCCGGCGACTCCGTCGAGGACGTGCTCGTCGCCCACCCGCGTCTCACCCGCGAGGACGTGCTGGCCTGCCTGGCCTACGCGCGCCGCGTCAGCGATCTGCACACCACCGTCGCCTTGGCCTCGTGAGCCGCTATCTGATCGACGAAAACCTGCCGGTCACGCTCGCCCCCATACTCGGCGGCGATTGCTTGGCGGCCTCCGCGCTCGGCGCGCGTCCCACCGATGCCGAACTCTGGCAACACGCCCGCGCCGACGCCCGCGTGTTGCTTACCAAGGATGCCGACTTTTTCGAACGCATCCTGCTCGAAGGCCCGCCGCCGAAAATCGTCTGGCTGCGCGTGGGCAACCTCCGCCGCGTCGAACTCGAAAATCACATTCGCCGCGTCTGGCCCGCCGTCGTCGCCCTTCTCCCCACCTGCGATGTTGTTCAGGTGCATCGCGACCAACTCGAAGGCCTGAGCTTGCGCCCCACGTCCTCCGAATAAATCTCCCGCCACTTCCCCCCGCTCCACCCGCTCTACTAGCTTTACCAGCTTACCAGCTCTACCAGCTCTACCAGCTCAAAAATGCCCGAGTCTTTCGCCCAGCTCCGCATGCAGCCCTTGTATGGGCTCTGCCACTACATTCTCTACACCGTGCAGAAGGCCTTCTTCCGGGGCGAAATCGTCGGCCTGGAAAATTTGCCCAAAGACGGCGGCTTCCTGCTCGCCTCCAATCACGCCAGCCACCTCGACCCGCCCTTTGTCGGCGCGGTGCTACCGCATCAGCTCGCGTTCTTCGCGCGCAAATCCCTCTGGAAACCCGGCATCCCCGCGTGGTGGCTCGACTCCGTCGGCGCCATCCCGGTCGAGCGCGACAGCGCCGATCTCGCCGCCATCAAACGCGTCATCTCCACCCTGCGCGGCGGCCGCCCCATCGTGCTATTCCCGGAAGGCACGCGCTCGCTCGACGGCGAACTTCAGCCCGCCAAACCCGGCGTCGGCATGATCGTGTGCAAGACGCAAGTGCCCGTCGTGCCCTGCCGCATTTTCAACAGCCACGTCGCCTTCGGTCGCCGTGGCGGCCTGCGCCCCGGCACACCCATCCACATCGTTTACGGCAAGCCCCTGAGGCCCGAGGACTACGACCACCCGGCCGACGGCAAAGAGCGTTATCAACGCGCCAGCGAACGCATCATGAGCGCCATCGCCGCGCTCCAGGAGCCGAAGCCCCCGGTGCTCTGAAAGTGGCACGGGCATCTTGCCCGTGATGAATCCCGCAACGCGGGATTCGCCCCGATCGCATTCGAATCATGGGTGTCCCGCCCATGCCACCCCAAGCCGCCTCGCGCCCCGCGTCCCCGCGCCGCCCCTGCGCGAAGAAACCCCAGACGCGCGCTTGCACCACCCGCGCATCGGCGTTCGGTAAAGACTGTCCGCGTTAGATGTTCCTTGTCTCGTCGGTTCATGACTCGTCCCCCGGGCGAGTCGGCGACCGACCGCTCTCACATCAACCGGTGCACGGGCACCAAGCACGAAAGATCATTGACCATGAAGCTCTCGCAATTGCTCGCCTCCCGTTCCGCTGTTCTGCGTCAGGCCACCTTGGCCAACGCCGCCTTCGCTTATGCCACGCTCGCCGGTCTGGACCGGCGCATTCGTCGCGCGCGCCTCAGCGGACCAGTCCATCTCATCGGCATCGACGCGTCGCTCGGACGCTATGCCCCCCAGCTCATCGCCCTCCTCGGCAACCAATCCGTGATCGAGGAGCACTTCGACGAAACGGACCTCGTCCGCCTCGCCGACGCCCTCGCCTACGTCTCCGAC
>CAZOGV010000236.1:0-3508 GCA_964579225.1 uncultured Akkermansia sp.
GCGGCGGCGGTGATACCGTTGGCGCCGTGGGTGGCGAAGGCGGTGCCATTTACGGTGGCGTAGGCGAGGATGCCGTTAGTCTGGGCGGGGGCGGAGGTGAAAACGACGCGGGGGTGGCCGTTGCCGGCGGTGCCGAGGGTCCCGTTCGCGTTGGCGTTGGTGAAATCCACCGTGGTGCCGACGTTGCGGGTGAGGGACGCGGCGGTGAGCACGGAGGAGCGGTTGTTGTTGCGCTCGACGTTGATGGTGTTGGCACCGGAGGTCAGGGTGACGGCTCCGATGGTTTCGGTGGAGTTGTTGTCGGCGGCGGTGCGACCGAGGTAGGAGAGGGATCCGCCTTCGAGGCTTATGGCGGCGGCATTTCGCAGGCGGTCTAGCGCCGAGTCGCGGCCGTCGAGCACGAGCGAGCCGCCTTGATTGATGGTCACGGAGTTGACGGCGGAGAGGCGTCCGTTGGCGCGGGTGGTGACGGTGGCGCCGGTGATGGCGAGGGTGCCGCCGAAGGTGTTATTGACGGTGAGGCCGAGGTTGCCATCGCCGGTAACGTGGAGGCTGCCGTTGGTGATGGCCCTGCTGATGAAGGCGTCTTCAGCGGCGGAGCCATCGACCACGCGGATGGTGCGCTCGGCACCGCCGAGATTGATGGCGGAGTCGAACCGGAGCGTGCCGCCGGCGCTCTTGGAGCCCAGGATAAGGGTGAAGCCGTCGTTGATAAAGCCGGAGGTAGAGCCCCAGGTGACGGCGTTGGTGGAGTTGTTGAGGCGAAGCCGGCGTGTGCCGCTGACGGCGGCGAAGCCGCCGTCGCCGGTCCACTGGACCTGGCCGCCGGTCGTTCCCAAGGCGGGGCTGTAGTTGCCATCGATTTCGAGCACGCCGCCGGCGAGCTGGATGTTGGAGTTGGCGGAGCGGTTGCCGCGAAGGGCTCCGGCTTGGATGACGGTGGCGCCGGAGTAGGTGTTGGCGCCGGTTAGGTTGAGGGTGCCGGGGCCGGAGAGGAGCAGACCGCCGTTGCCGGTGATGGCGCCGGAGAGTGTGCCGTCCACCACGGCGCCGCCGTCGGCCACGCGGATTTCGCGCAGGGTGGCGGAGTTGCCGCCGAGGGCGATGGCGTTGGTGAGGGTGACGTTGTGGGTGGCGTAGTCGGAGGAGAGGAGGAGGGCGGAGCCGTCTTGCACGAAGTTTGTGGAGCCCCAGGTGACGGCGGCGGTGTTGTAGTTGAGCCGGACGGTGCGGTCGGCCCCGAAGGCGGAGAAGCCGCCGTCGCCCGTCCAGCGCACGGCGTTGCCGGTGGTGCCGATATTGAGCTGGAGGCTGGCGGGGCCGGTGCCCAGGCCCTCGGCCCCGATCTCGTAAACGCCGCCGGCGAGGACGATGTTGGAGCCGGTGGAGTGGGCGGCGACGGAGGCGTAGCGCAGGGCCCCGCCCTCGATCACGGTGGCTCCGTGGTGGCTGGCGTTGTTGCCGGAGGCGGGGGCGAGGGTGACGAGGCCGTCGCCGATCTTGGTGAGGATCTTGGCGGTGGCACCGTCGTTTAGGTTGCCGGTGAGGGTGAGGTTGCCCGCGCGGGAGCCGATGGCGGCGTCGGCGGCGAGGGTGATGGAGCCGGAGAGGGTGTTGTCGCCGCCGTCGTTGTAGATGGCACCGGCTTGCTCGCCGCGGCCGAGGGTGGCACCGGTGCCGCGGATGGTGAGGGGCTCGGCGGTGGTGATGCCGCCGCGGAAGGAGAGGGTGCCGCCGTCGTTGATGGTCGTGCCGGTGGCGGTGTTGCCGAGGGCACCGTTGTTGAGGACGACGAGCTGGCCGTTGTTTACGGTGATGGCTCCGGTGTAGGTGGCGCTGTTGTTGGCCGAGACGGTGACGATGCCCTGGCCGGTGGCGGGGTTGGAGGTGGCGCCGTTGACGATGATGGGACCGGTGCCGGTGATGACACCGTTGAGGCTGGTGAGGCCGTAGCCGGAGGTGGTGAGGGTGTTGGCGCCGAGGTTCATCGGGCCGTTGAGGCAGAGGGTGGAGTAGGAGAAATTCCGGATGGCGATGTTTTCGACGATGGTCAGGGCGTTGTTGATCTTGTGGAGGCCGTTGGCGTTGGACTCGTTGTAGTTGTTGACGTTGATCGAGGGCAGGCCGGGGAGGGCGGTGTCGCCAAAGGTAATGGTGCCGTCGCCGGAGAGGGTGTAATTGAAGGGGCTGTCGAAGGTCATGTTCCGGACCTCGACGTTGTTGGCGACGTTGACGTTCTGGGGGCCGGAGGCGGGGCGAGCGCCGAAGAGGATGTCGGAGTCGCGCAGGGGGGTGCGGTTGTCGTTCGCGGGAATGCTCGAATGCCAGTTGTTGTTGGCTTCGCCGCCGGCGGTGCTGCCCCAGGTGGTGGTGCCGGCGCCGTTGTCCCATTCGTAGGCGCCGGAGCCGGTGGACCAGGGGGTGGTGGTGACGGAGAGGTTGCGAACTTCGTGGATCTCGGTGGAGCCGCCGGTGGCGCCGGTCAAGCCGATCTTGAAGGTCTCGGGGCGCTCGTAGGCGGAGAGGTCGGTGGTGAAGGCGGTGATGTAGTTGGCGGAGGCGCCGAACTTCATCTCGACGGAGAGGAGGTTGTTGGCGTCGAGGGTGAGGCGGAAGGAGCGGTAATCGGCTCCGGTTTGATCGGGGCGAGTGGTGTAGGAGGGGAAGTCCATTTGGCCACCGCCGGGGAGGTTTTGCAGGGGGCCGGAGCCGTCGATGAAGGCCCAGTTGCTGGATTCGGGGCCGCGCACGGCGATGGCGTTGGGCACGAAGCCGGTCCCGCCGACGCGGCCTTCGGTGGGGTTGGAGTAGTTGCCGAAGTTGTCGAAGCCGAAACCAAGGTAGCCGCCAATCATGCCGGGATCGCCGTTGTTGCGCTGGGCGTAACCGAGTGAGCCGCCAAAGGAACCGGGGGCGAAGGAGGCGGCGTCCACGGAGCCATCGATGAGAAAGAAGGTGATGCCGTCGGCGCCGGTGCCGTTCCAGAAGGCGTAGTCCATCTCGATTTGGATCTGCGCGTTTACGGAAAAGATCTGGGTGTCGAGGAGGGCGTAGGTGGCGCGGTTTTGGGCGTTATCAGTGAGGCGTAGCCAGCCGTCGCCGGGGGTGTCGATGGTGTTGGCGGTGAGATTCGGGGTGTAGTTGCCGCCGAAGTTCCAGCCTGCGGAGGTGGTGGTGCCGGTGAAGGACTCGTTGAAGGTGGTCTGGGCGTAGGTTGGGTGGGCCGCCGCCAAGGTCAGCAGTCCGAGCGCGGCCAAGGTGCTTCGCCATGGGGGCGAAAACAGAGGCTCACGAGACTGAGGATGCAGGCACATTTGTTAAAAATATGTGTTATGCATGGAGAGGTTTGACTGGGCATGCAAGACCTTGGCGGTGCGTGGTGTAATACTACCCATCGGCCGGGCGGAGCGAATGGGCTGGTCTAGCAGCCTGTCGGACTTAGGGCCTGTAACGAAATAACTGGCTCAACCTAACTTGATCTTTCGGCCGCTGGCGGTGTTGCTCGCTC
>CAZOGV010000237.1:0-3504 GCA_964579225.1 uncultured Akkermansia sp.
CTCTTCAACTTTTTCTTCATCATATATATCGTTATGATTGTCTTGACCAGCTACTATATTATTATTTTTTACGGTCCATTGTTTTGGAAGAGACTGACAAAAAGCATGATCACTTAAGACAAAAAGCGTTGTAAAATAGATACTTAATTGTAAAAACTTCCTCATATTTTTCATTTAGCAAATAAAGTAATAAATATAATCTTTGTACTATTAAATCATACTAAAATTTCTAAATCATTTTTCACAATACAAGGCATTTAATCATGGTTTTCTATATTTTGAGTATAATATACATTATTTTAAAAAAAATATACAATTATGATAATATGTAAAAACTTTATAAGTAGGTACATATGAATTAACTAAAAATTTATATTAAATTAATACATTTATTAGTAGTTAAGATAATTACATACATTACTTTTGCCAATATTTATTATTAATTTTAATCAAATTCAACAATGAAAAAACTTCTTACATTATCAATTCTTGCAGGGACAACATTATCGTTCTCGCAACTAAAGGCCCAGGAACTTCCACCAAATCCAGAACCAGGAAAATGTTATGTAAAATGTATCACAAAAGATGAGTACAAAGAAGTAACAGAAACGATTACTATTTCTCCAGCTTACAAAAAACTAAAGGTAGTTCCTGCAACTTACAAGACAGTGGAAGAAAGAGTGATGGTAAAAGAAGCAGGAAGTCGAATCAAAATAATTCCTGCAACCTTTAAAACCGTTGAAGAAAGAAAACTTGTTAAAGAGGCTTCAAAAAGATATGTGACAAAACCTGCCACTTACAAGTTTGTAGATGAAAGAGTTATGTCCAAAGAAGCTTCTAAAAGATTGGTTACTACAGCTGCTACATTCAAAACAGAAGATGAAAGAGTGATGTCTAAAGAGGCGAGCAAAAGGCTAGTGACTGTACCCGCTACATTCAAGACTGTAGAAGAAAGGATTATGGTGAAAGAGCCTTCTAAAAGGATCGTAACTACTCCTGCATCTTTCAAGATGGTAGACGAGCGTATGATGACTAAAGAGGCAAGTAAAAGAATTGTAACTACTCCTGCTACATTTAAGACGGTAGAAGAGCGGATTATGACCAAAGAAGCTTCAAAAAGGTATGTTTTTACACCTGCTACGTACAAATCAGCAGAGGAAAGAATAATGATGAAAGAGGCATTTAAAAGATTAACCGCTTCTAATGAAACTTATAAAAAAGAAGATGTAAGTTATGTTTCAAAAGAAGCATCAAATTCTTTAGAAGTTATACCTGCGTCATTTTCATCAAAATCTACAACAATCGTTGTAAAAGAAAAGTCAGGAAGGTGGGAATATACTGTGCTAGCAGATTGCCCTTCGGTTAATAAAGAAGATTGTATGACTGCTTGCTACGTTGAGACTCCTGAAGAAACTGAAACAGTGACTTCTACTGTGTTAACTAATGATGCTACAATCAAAGTTATTGACTGCTCAAATGGAGCTAACAAGAGCCTTTGCGAGCAAATGAGCAAATACAGCAAAATGGTTTTAGACAAAGCCGCTTCAGCAAATTCAGTTGATGTGGATGCTCAATATACGAATTTTAAATATCAAGTAATAGCTACGCCTGCAAAAATCGAAGAAATAGAAGTACCTGCAGAATATACAGTAGTAAAAAGAACTGTTTTGGATCAACCTGCTCGTACGGAGGAGGTAGATGTGCCTGCAGAATATACAGTAGTAAAAAGAAGTGTGGTAGATCAGCCTGCTCGTTCTGAAGAAGTTGATGTTCCTGCTGAATATACTGTTGTGAAAAAATTAGTAGTAGATCAAGCAGCACGTACAGAAGTAATCGAAGTGCCTGCAGAATATACTGTCACAAAAAGAACAGTAATAGACAAACCTGCAAGTACTCAGGAGGTAGAAGTACCCGCAGAATATACTGTTGTCAAAAGACAAGTAATTGACCAGCCTGCATCTACAGAAGAAATTGAAATACCAGCAGAATATACAGTGGTCACAAAAACGGTCATTGATCAGCCTGAAGGATCTACTTCTGAGGTAGTGCCTGCTGAATATACTACCGTTACTAAGACAGTAGTCGACAAAGCTGCAAATAGTGTTGAAGATATTGTGCCTGCGGTTACAAAGACGGTTACCAAAACTATGTTGGTCAAAAAAGGTGGAATAACGTCTTGGGAAGAAATAGACTGTAGTCTAAAAGGAGTTAATGTCCTGCCAATCTTGTACGAATACAATAGCGCAAGATTAACAGCTGCTTCAGTCAAAATTATTGATGATAACTTATTGCAATTAATGAAAGATAAGCCGGGTGTAAATGTTGAAATTATGTCTCACACAGATTCAAGAGGTAATGATGCTTATAACTTATCTTTATCTCAGCAAAGAGCTCAATCAGTTGTTAATCACTTAGTAGCTAAGGGTATAAATAGAAGCAGACTTGAAGCTAAAGGTTATGGCGAAACAAGGTTGAAAAATAGATGTGCAAATGGAGTACAGTGCACAGATGCTGAACACCAAGCTAATAGAAGAACAGAGTTTAGAATTATAAATTAGAGACCTTTGTTCTTTAGGTTCAAACAATAAAAATCCCCGGTATGGTATCATATCGGGGATTTTTATTTAATTTAAAATAGAATACTTAATAACTATTTTATGTAGTATACTTCCATGTTAATGATAGAAGGTTTTAGTTTAATACCAAAACTATTTTCTAGTTCTTCTTCCATAAATTCATTATACTTAATATGAAAATCCCAATCATAGTCATTTATGTCGTTGCTACCGAAATAAAAAGGCTTTTGTAGTACTTCTGATAGTTTGCGACTCATATTTAAAATGTTTACATCATTAGCTTGAATCCTTTCTTCGCTTAAAATAAATAAGTTTTTTTGAGGTCCCCAATCAAGTTGATTTACATCCCATAAAAGACTTTTATTTATGTTTGTCAATTCAGTGACACTTATTTTCTCTTCTATTTTGTCAATTGTTAATTCATATCTTTTGGATAAATCATCTAATAATTCTTCTTTAGAATTTTCCCAAAAAGCTTTATTTGATAAAAATTTTATTTTCTTATTTTTTTCTTCTGCTGTGATTTTTACTTGATAATCGTATACTTCTTTTATGTGCGCTATCAATGTATTAAGTTTCCCTTGAAATATTACTTGCTCTTCATCCATACTAAATTCCTCATATTCATAGTCTTCAATAGTGTAAGAACTAGTTAAGCTAACTTTTTTTGATTCTATTTTTGAAGATGTAATCTTAATTAGGTCACTAAGAGCAAATTCTTTTGGTGTTTTTTTTGATCTACTGTGTAGTGATTTGATCAAATTGGTATTCAATTTTGCAGGATGCCCTTGCCATAGGAGTGTACCAGATACATCAAGTATAACACTGTATGGTCTACTACTTACATTATATTTAGAAAAAACATTTTGATTGTAATCGTTTAAAATCATAAGATTTATGGGTTTTTTTGTGGTAAAAGACTTGATCT
>CAZOGV010000238.1:0-3450 GCA_964579225.1 uncultured Akkermansia sp.
TGATTATATACAACATTGAACTCGGGAGAGGCGGCTGTGCAAGCTCTTCGGCTTTTCTATATGAAGGCGATTGGCTAATCCCGCAATGGGAAAACCCGCCATCCCGCTCAACAAAGAAATCAACAAACAGCGGCCACCCCATGTCTTCTTTGGCTCGACTAACCCCTTTGGCTCGACTATACTTGCCCAGCTCGAGCGCTGTCGCGAACATCTCGAACACATCCAGCCCGGTTGCTCCACTCGCAAATCCCGAAAAAAACAGGCCCTCATATCCGTATTGTTATTTACGCGCCACTACACTAGTGTGCCTACGTTGACCTCACCCAATCGTTCTAAAACCCCCTGAAACACCATGAAGAAGCAACCCCGACGATTCAGCAGCTTCCTATTTATCTGCTCCCTCGCACTCGCCCTTTGCTCAACCGCAGAACCGGCGCGCGGCCAGGCGACCAGTGAATTCGCCAACCGCAAATCTTTTCTCATCGACCTCTATGCGGGAGACGCTGTCGCGAACTGGACGACCCCGCCTCCGTCTCCGATCACCAATTCCATTGCTAACCAGAGATACGCAAAACAGGGCTTCTTTTACGCGCAGGCCCTTTTCGAAGCCGCCCTCCGGCGGCACGAGGCGGGCGATACGGTCAACCGAAACCTATACTTCAACAAAGCGCGCCAGCTCATCGACTGGGGGCTGATCGCGATCAACGTAGAAAGCAGTTCCGCCAACGGAGACAGGTGCTTCAACTACCACGCGGCGATGGATTGCTTCCGCCGATGGCACAGCTTGAACGTACCCTGGCTCCCCGCCTCACCCGCATCGACGAGAAAATACTGGACGCAAGCGCAGGGCGACACCCTGAAAGCGGCGATGACCGAGAGTACATCGTGGAACAGCGGCAGAACCAACAACCACAAGCTGATGTACCAAACCGCGCGCTACCTCGCCGGCAAGACTTGGCCTACAGCAACCTTCGCCGGGGGCTACAACCACTTTGGTGAAAGCAATACCGACGGTCGTAAAGCCCTCCTTTACTTCATGAGAGAGTATGCCCAACGAGGCAACGGCTACGAGTGGGACTCACCGATCTACGCGGGTGTCTATCTCGAATGCTACCGATCACTCTACGATCTCACCCCCGCTAGCGGAACATACGCCGACGTCGAGATGAGAAGGACAGCGCAGATGACCTTCGAGGTGCTCCTCGCCCGTGGCGCAGCCACCTACAACCTGGGACACTGGGTCAGCGGAACTATTCGCACTGCCAACCCTTTCGCCCCCATCCGCGGAAGTGGAGGCGAGGCAAACTACCTCTTCTTCGGGGGGCAACCCTCCCAGTCCGTGAACCTGGTGATGTATTGCGTGCGGCGAAATCAGTACTATACCGACACACGCTACGAAACTGATACAGCGATGCTTATCCTCAGGGAGGCCGCAACGTCGACCACCGCCTCGGGCTCTCACGTTCACACGTCATTCGGGGCGGGATGGGGAGGCGGGAATTTTACCGGGAACGATCGCTTTTACCAGATGACCTACCTCACGCCGCTCTGGGGATTGTGTAGCACGACTGACGATCTCGGGGCGACCCTCCCTTTACTGTCGCCGACCCCCCTCTACAACACCGCGCCCGGCCTCGGCTGGAGCGCGCAAGGCTGGCGGGGAGGCTTGAAGTTCTGGCGCGGCAACGCCGCTGTGAACTCGACACTGCCAAGCACCCTCTACGTCTTCCACCCGCTTATCACCCCAACGACCTTCCCGATCGAAGGAACGAGCAACCCGGTGCATGCCCCGGTTCTCGGGTTTACAAACTACGAACGTACCCTCCAGCATCGCGGGACCCTCCTGCAGGTCTACAACATCCCCTCCCACCACAGCGGGACGACGGCCAATCCCGCGCCCTTTCAGGCCGTCATCGCGAAGATTCCCCCCGGCTGGAGAGCTGCGGTGGACCACTCCAACAACGGCGGTGGCGATTGGGGGCGTATCGCACTCCATTACGGCACGGTCATGGTCAGCATCAAAAGCACGCGCGGTTTCCCCTTCGATCCGGCCGTAGCTGCGAACAATAACGCCACCGAGTTCCGCATCGGCGCTCCCATCACCGGCGGCCGGCGCAAGCTCGCCGTTGTCATCGAGGTGGCCTCGCCTACAGATTACCCCGGAACCACCGACCTCCAACAGCTCGAGGCCTTCGATGCCGCTGTGAACGGCAACGCCTTCGACATCAGCGGTATCACCGCGACGAGACCCCTCGTCCACTACACCACCCGCGACGGCACCAAGCTCACGATCGAGCACGATGTCGTCCATCGCATCAACGACATCCCAGTCGACTACTCGAAGTGGCACTATCTCGACAACCCCTGGATGTCCCAGGCCGTCAACACCACTCTCGCGACGGGGAACGGGAGACTCACCCTCCAAGATCCCAACGGGATCATCCCGAATCGTGTCGTCTACGACTTCACCAGAGCCGCCGGCGCCGTGAAAAACGTCTGGCTAAATCGCCATGTCTGGGTCGAGGCCGAGGAAGCAGCGGGTGCGCCCGGCTTCGCCCCCTTCGAGGTGCGCGGAGACGGCAATGCCTCGCAGAGCAAGTACATTGAGGTGCGAAACGGCGGCAGCTCCGCCGCCGCCAACGCCGACTATCCCTTCTCGATGTCGGCCAACGGCATGATCTCGATCTGGGTGCGCGTCAGGGCCGATCCACTCTTCCCCAACGACGTCGGTAGCAATGATTCGTTCTGGTTCAGCATCCACGGTCACACCACCCCGATGATCGCTGGACCGCTCAGTACGACGTGGGCGTGGAGGAGAGTCTACAATCGCCACTCACTCGTTGCCGGAAACTACACCTTCCGCGTTTCCCGCCGTGAAGACGGCACGCAGCTCGACCGCCTCCTTTTCACCACCGATGTCAACTACAATCCGAATAACGACGACGCTCGCAGGTAGTCCGTCAAACTTGACTTGATCTATTACGGGAAAGGGTCAGCCCGTGCATTTTAATATTTGCCTTACACAATGTTAAAATGCACGGACTGGTACCCCAGACCACGGCAAGACCGATTGTGCGAGAAAGTGCATGGTGGCTGCCAGCAGGGGTCAGGCCGAGTAATGTTATATTTCAGGCGTGTCCGCCCTGCATCCTACGTTTTTTGGCAAGGCTGATCTGGCAATCCCTTTTCCTTCTGCCTTCGGCATTCCCTCCCTTCGGCATTCCGGCGTAAGCAGGGGGCAGGCAACCTTTTCATTCGGATTCTTTGGCTCGCTCCCGGTTAAAATATAACATTACTCGGCCTGACCCTTGGCTCGACGGACCCCTTTGGCTCGACGCTGTCCGCCGGCCGGGGTGAAGTCGGGCGGGGCGGAGATGGCGATAACATCACGTAACCGTATGCGCGACGGTTACAATTTGTCGCCGAAACGGATGGGGCGTGTGGCGGCGG
>CAZOGV010000239.1:0-2955 GCA_964579225.1 uncultured Akkermansia sp.
CATGCCAAAACTTCCGCGACGATAAATACAACGGCAACCGCGCTCTTCGCCCGGCAACCGTGCCACACCTCGGTTCATCCATTAAAAACAGCGCAGAACCGATAGCTTGCTGGAAGAATCGCGCCGAAAAAAAACGGCGACAGGAGTGTCGCCGCTCCTTGGTTACTTGATCGCCGCCGCGGCGGTGACGAGTTCGACGAAGCTGCGGGCTTCGAGCGACGCGCCACCGATAAGGCCACCATCAATGTCTTTTTGCGCGAGCAACTCGGGCGCGTTGGACGGCTTCATGGAGCCGCCGTAGAGGATGCGCACCTTCTGGGCGATGGCGTCGCCAAAGCGCTTGACGAGGAGGCTGCGGATGAACGCGTGGACCTCCTGCGCCTGCTCGGTGGTGGCGACCTTGCCGGTGCCGATAGCCCAGACGGGCTCGTAGGCGATGACGACGGTGGTGGCCTGGTCGGTGGCGACGCCTTCGAGGCCGGCCTCGAGCTGGGTCTGCACGACCTTGAGGGTGCTGCCGCCTTCGCGCTCGGCGAGGGTCTCGCCGACGCAGAGGATGGGGCGGAGCTGGGCCTTGAGCGCGGCGATGACCTTCTGGTTGATGAAGGCGTCGGTCTCGCCGAAGTAGCTGCGGCGCTCGCTGTGGCCAAGGATGACGTGCGAGACGAAGAGCGAGCGGAGCATGCCGGCGGAGATCTCGCCGGTGTAAGCGCCGGAGGCCTCGGGGTGCATGTTCTGCGCACCGAGCCTCACGGTGGAGCCGTCGAGCTTGGCGGCGGCGGATTCGAGCCCGGTGTAGGGCGGGCACACGACGACATCGACGTCGTTTTGTTTGCCGATGGAGGCGACGAGCTCGCCGACGAGGCTGACGCCGTCGGAGGCGGTCTTGTTCATCTTCCAGTTACCGGCGATCAGTTTTTTGCGGAGGGACATAGTGGGAAAGGGCTGAGGGATGAGAGCTGAAACCTGAGGAGCAGAAAGAGAGCCGAAGGCCGAAACGGGATTCCTTTTCAGGTCTCACGTTTCAGCCTTCAGCCCTCGTTTTTGGAAAGCTCAGCTTTCCAAGAAAACGACGCCGGGGAGCGCTTTGCCTTCGAGGAATTCGAGGGACGCGCCGCCGCCGGTGGAGCAGTGGGTGACTTTCTTGGCCACGCCGAATTTCTTCGCGGCGGTGGCGGTGTCGCCGCCGCCGACCACGGTGGTGGCGCCGGCCGCGGTGGCTTCGGCGACGGCCTCGGCCATGGCCTTGGTCGCGCCGGCGAAGATATCGAACTCGAACACGCCCGCCGGGCCGTTCCAGATGATGGTCTTCGAGGAGAGAATGGCCTGGCGGTAGAGCTCGGTGCTCTTCGGGCCGGCATCAAAGCCTTCCCAACCGTCGGGGATGCCGCTCTCGAGCGTGGCGGGCTGGGTCTCGGAGTCGGCGGCGAACTTGTTGCCGCAGACGAAGTCGATCGGGAAAATCAGCTCCACGCCCTTGGCCTTCGCCTTGGCTTCGAGCTCGGCGACGATCTCGGCGCCGGCCTTGTCGAAGAGCGACGAACCGATGGCCATGCCGCGATTGATCTTGTGGAAGGTGTAGGCCATGCCGCCGCCGATGATGACCTTGTCGGCCTTGTCGAGGAGGTTGTTGATGAGGGGAATCTTGTCCGCGATCTTCGCGCCGCCGAGGATGGCGAGCAGCGGGCGGTCGGGGTTGTCGAGGACCTTGTTGAAGGCCTTCAGCTCGGCCTCCATGAGGAAGCCTGCCGCCTTTTCGGGCAGGGTGACGCCGACCATGGAGGAGTGGGCGCGGTGGGCGGTGCCGAAGGCGTCGTTCACGAACACGTCGCCGTGTTTGGTGAGCGAGGCGCGGAAGGCGGCGACGGCGGCCGGATCGGCCTTCTTGGAGGTGCCGTCTTCGAGCTTCACCTTGCCCTCTTCCTCGATGTGGAAGCGCAGGTTTTCGAGCAAGACGACCTCGCCGGGGGCGAGCTTCGCGGTGGCGGCCTCGGTGGCGGCGCCGACGCAGTCGTCGAGGAAGGTCACGGGCTTGCCGAGCAGCTTGGCCAACTCGTCCGCGATGGGCTTGAGCGAGAACTTTTCGCTGCGCTGACCATCGGGACGGCCGAGGTGCGACATGAGGACCACGGACGCGCCTTGTTCGAGGGCGTATTGGATGGTGGGCAGGGCGGCGGTGATGCGCGCGGTGTTGGTGATCGCGCCGGTCTTTTTGTCCTGCGGGACGTTAAAATCGACGCGGATGAGCACGCGTTTGCCGGAGAGGGCGAGGTCGCGGATGGATTTGAAGCGAGGCATGGTGGGGAAAATGAAAAGTAGTGAGTAGCGGGTAGTGAGTAGCGAGTAGGCTCGAGCCTTAAACGGAACGAGGAGCGAGCGGCGGTATTGAGCGGATGCTCGCTACTCGCTACTCGCTCCTCGCTACTTTGACGGCTTCGCCGTCTTAGAGGGCGGCGGCGATCTTCTTGGTGAGCTCGACGACGCGGTTGGAGTAGCCCCACTCGTTGTCATACCAAGACACGAGCTTGAAGAACTTCGAGTTCAGCTCGATGGAGGAGCCGGCGTCGTAGATCGAGGAGCGCTTGTCGTGGATGAAGTCGGTGGAGACGACTTCTTCGTCGGTGTAGCCGAGGATGCCGGAGAGGTAGGTCTCGGAGGCCTTCTTGAGGGCGGCGTTGATCTCCTTGAGGGAGGTTTCCTTGGTGGTCTTGAAGGTGAGGTCGACGACCGAGACGGTCGGGGTCGGCACGCGGAAGGCCATGCCGGTGAGCTTGCCCTTCACTTCCGGGCACACGAGCGCAGTCGCCTTGGCGGCGCCGGTCGTGGACGGGATGATGTTCTGGGCTGCGGTGCGGCCACCCTTCCAATCCTTGCGCGACGGACCGTCGACGGTCTTCTGGGTCGCGGTGTAGCTGTGGACGGTGGTCATGAGGCCTTCCTCGATCCCGAAGCCTT
>CAZOGV010000239.1:2965-3435 GCA_964579225.1 uncultured Akkermansia sp.
AGATGATGGAGTGCTTGGCGAGGTCGAGTTTGTCGTCGTTCACGCCCATCACAACGGTGATGTCTTCACCCTTGGCCGGAGCCGAGATGATGACCTTCTTCGCGCCAGCGGTGATGTGGCCCCTGGCCTTCTCAGCCTCGGTGAAGAGTCCGGTCGACTCGATCACGAGCTCGACGCCGAGCTTCGCCCACGGCAACTCGGCCGGGGTGCGGGCGCTGACGACAAGGATCTCCTTGCCGTTGACCACGAGGACGTCGTCGTCGGCCTTGTCAGCGGCGGACTTCTTCGAGGTTACCGTGCCATTGAACCGGCCCTGCGTGGAGTCGTACTTGAGCAGGTAGGCCAGGTTGTCTGCCGGGACGATGTCACCGACGGCGACGACTTCGAAGGTCGTGCCCAGGAGGCCTTGCTCAACAAGAGCGCGGAAGACGAGACGGCCGATGCGACCGAAACCATTGATTGCGACTTTG
>CAZOGV010000240.1:0-3409 GCA_964579225.1 uncultured Akkermansia sp.
AGGCGGCGGGGACGGAGCCCCGCCCTCCAGGGGTGTTTGGCGCGCGCATGTTGGTGGGACTATTCGAAGCGCAGAGCTTCGATGGGGTCGAGTTGGGCGGCTTTGTGGGCGGGGTAGAAGCCGAAGGCCATGCCGACGAAGGCGGAGAAACCGACGGCGAGCACGACGGAGGCGGTGGAGACCTGGGTGGCCCAGCCGTTGAGGTGCGAGAGGAGTTCGGCGAGGCCCACGCCCATGACCACGCCGAGGCCACCGCCCAGGATGCTGAGAATCATGGCCTCGATGAGGAACTGGACGCGGATGTCGCGATCGTGGGCGCCGATGGCGAGGCGGATGCCGATCTCGCGGGTGCGTTCAGTGACGGATACGAGCATGATGTTCATGATGCCGATGCCGCCGACGAGGAGGGAGACGCCGGCGATGGCGGCGAGGAGCTGGGTCATGGTGCGGTTGGCCTCGTTGGCGGTCTGGGCGAGTTCGAGCTGGTTGCGCACGGTGAAGTCGGGTTCGCCGCCGCCCCGGCGTTGTTGGAGGAGGTCGGCGATTTCCTGCTGGATGCGGGGCATCGCGGCGGGGGAGGGTGACTCGACGATGATGTTGTTGACGGTGTTTCGCCAACGGAAGACGCGGGTCATGAAGCTGGTGTAGGGCAGGATGACGGCGTCGTCCTGGTCCTGGCCGAAGACGTTGAAGCCTTTGGACTCGAGCACGCCGAGGACGCGGAAGGGGACGTTGCGGATGCGGAGGGTTTGGCCGACGGGGTCCACGTCGGGGAAGAGTTGGTGGGCGATGGTGCGGCCGATGACGCAGACCTTGGCGTTGCCGTGGGTTTCGAGGTCGGTGAACATGCGGCCGTCGGCGATATTCCAAGCGCGGACACTGGTGAACTCGGGGGCGAAGCCGTAAACGGTGGTGCGCCAGTTGAGGCCGCTACCGATGACTTGCCAGCCCTGACGGATCTCGGGGCTGACGGCGACGACGCCGGCGATTTCGCGGCGGATGGCGTCGGCGTCGTCCACGGTGAGGGTGTTGGAACTGCCTTGGCCGCCGCGCGCGCCGGAGGTGGTGGCGCTGCCGGGGAGCACGGTGATGACGTTGCGACCGAGGGCGGCGACCTGGGCCTCGACCTGGGCTTTGGCGCCGTTGCCGATGCTGACCATGGTGATGACTGCTCCTACGCCGATGATAATGCCGAGGGCGGTGAGGAAGGAGCGCATCTTGTTCCGGCGAAGGGCGCGGAGGGAGATGATGGTGGTGGCGAGGAGACGCATGGCTTTTAAAAATCCCAAATCCCAAAGGGCCAAATCCCAAAGGGACGGCGGCGGGGCAGGGGTGGTTGGTTTGATTTGGGATTTGTAAGCTTGGGATTTGGGATTTTGCGGCCGTTAGGCTGCGGATGTTAACTTCGCGGCGGCTTCGGCGGCTTGGAGTTTGGCGAGTTCCTCGGTGGCGATGAGGCGGTCGGCGACGGGTTCGTCGCGGACGACGAGGCCGTCGCGGACGACGAGGATGCGTTTGCAGTAGTGGGCGATGTCGAGCTCGTGGGTGACCATCACGATGGTGATGCCTTGCTCGTTGAGACGTTGGAAAACGCCCATGACCTCGACGGAGGTTTTGGAGTCGAGGTTGCCGGTGGGCTCGTCGGCGAGGAGGAGGCGGGGCTCGTTTACGAGGGCGCGGGCGATGGCGACGCGTTGTTGTTGGCCGCCGGAGAGCTGGGAGGGCAGGTGGTCGTGGCGGGCGGAGAGGCCGACGATGTCGAGGGCGGCCATGGCGCGGCGGCGCATCTCGGAGGAGGCGATGCGGCGGGGGGCGTAGAGCATGGGGAGCTCGACGTTTTCGACGGCGCTGGTGCGGGCGATGAGGTTGAAGCCTTGGAAGACGAAACCGAGTTTCTGGTTGCGCAGATCGGCGCGGGCCTCGCGGTCGAGGGAGGCGACGTCCACACCGTCGAGCAGGTAGGTGCCTGAGGTGGGGCGGTCGAGGCAGCCGAGGGTGTTCATGAGCGTCGATTTGCCGGAGCCGGAAGCGCCCATGATGGCGATGAATTCGCCGGCGTGGATATCGAGCGAGATGCCGCGCACGGCATGCACCTGGAGTTCGCCGTTGGTGTAGGTGCGGCGGATGTCGGTGATCTTGACGACGAGATCGGAGGCGGTGGTGGACATCAGCGGCGGGGGGCGCCGAAGGGGCTGTTGGCGGAGGTGGCGGCGCGTTCGGCGGCTTCGATGACGGAGATGATGACGGCGGCGTTTTCATCTAGGCCGGCGAGGACCTCGGTGTTGACGCCGTCGGTGATGCCGAAGCGGACGTTGGCGGCCTGGGCGCGGGGGGCGAGCGGGGTGCCGGCGGGGAGATAAACGGTGCGGGTGGATTCGGCGTTGACGTCGGCGGAGCGACCGCGGCGGCCGCGGCGGTTTTCGAGCACGATGCCGCGTTCGGTGGCTAGGGCGCGCACGCGGTCCATCATGGCGGCGGTGGGGCGGCCCTCGGTGTGGCCGACTTCCTTGAGGAGGTCCTGAAGCGGGTCGGCGGAGGGAGTGGGCGCGGTCGTTTCGGTCGCGACGGCGGGGAGAACGATGTCCTCGGGCACGCGGGCGCGGAGGGCGGCGTTGGAGAGGAGGAGGACGTCGTTGCGTTCTTGGACGACGATGGCGACGTCGGCGGTCATGCCGGGTTTGAGGCGGAGGTCGTCGTTGCGGATGGAGATGACGGTGGCGTAGCTGACGACGTTTTGTTCGCGAGTGGGGTTGTTGCGGATCTGTTGGACGGAGCCGAGAAAGGCGTGTCCGGGGTAGGCATCTACGGTGAAATTCACGATCTGGCCTTCGCTGATGTTGCTGATGTCGGCCTCGGAGACGGAGGCGACGATCTGCATTTGGCGCAGATCGTTGACGAGGACGAAGAGGACGGGGGCGGAGGTGCTGGCGGAAACGGTTTTGCCGGCGATGGCGGGGCGATCGAGGACGATGCCGTCGATGGGGGCGGTGATGGTGCAGCGGGCGAGATCGACCTTGGCGGTCTCGACGGAGGCGCGGCGGATCTGGAGTTGGGCGTCGGCCTGGGCGAGTTGGGCGATGGACTGGTCGAGCTCTTGTTGGGAGACGAGGTTGCGCTCGTGGAGGGAGCGGATGCGCTCGGCGTTGAGGGCGACGAGGCGGTGGTTGGCGGCGGTGTTGGCGTATTCGGCCTCGGCGGAGCGGAGGCGGGTCTCGTAGGAGGCGGGGTCGAGGCGGGCAAGAACGTCACCGGCTTTTACGCGGGTGTTGTAGTCCACGGCGACCTCGGTGATGAGGCCGGAGATTTGCGAGCTGACCTCGACGTTTTCGACCGGTTGGAGTCCGCCGCTGGCGGTGACGGTCTGGGTGAGCGTGCCTCGGGTGACGGTAGCGGTGCGGAAGGTGACCGG
>CAZOGV010000241.1:0-3393 GCA_964579225.1 uncultured Akkermansia sp.
TCACCCACGCCATCGAGGATGGGAACGTCCTCCGCTTCCACGTCGATTACTTCAAAGTAGCGGGAGCTTCCAGCTCCCTATCGGAGAACAAACGGGAGCAGGATGCTCCCACTACCCTCCCCAAGCCCGGCGAGGCCCTCGCCAAACGCGCCGTCATCGAGGCCATTCTCCAAAAGCACGACACCGCCACCGGCGGACGCCGCTTCAACGCCCTGCTCGCCACGTCCTCCATCAACGACGCCATCGAATACTACGCGTTGTTCTCCACCCTGCAGGCCGAGAAACTGCAGGCCGATCCCGACTACAAACCGCTCAACATCGCCTGCGTCTTCTCCCCGCCCGCCGAGGGCGATCCCGATGTGAAGCAGATCCAGGAAGACCTGCCGCAGGAGCAGGCCGACAACGAGGTCGAGCCCGACCAGAAAAAGGACGCCCTCAGGGCCATCCTCGCCGACTACAACACCCGCTACGGCACCAATCACCGCATCTCCGAGTTCGATCTCTACTACCAGGACGTCCAGAAGCGCATCAAGGACCAGCAGTGGCTCCAAAGTGGCGGGAGCTTCCAGCTCCCGAGTCAGAACACCCAGGGAGCAGGATGCTCCCACCACCATCTGATCGACGTCACCATCGTCGTGGACATGCTCCTCACCGGCTTTGATTCCAAATACCTGAACACGCTCTACGTGGACAAGAACCTCAAGCACCACGGCTTGATCCAGGCCTTCTCCCGCACCAACCGCGTGCTCAACGCCACCAAGCCCTACGGCAACATCCTCGACTTCCGCCAGCAGCAGGACGCCGTCGATACCGCCATCGCCCTCTTCTCCGGCGAGAAGACCGGCCAGCAAGCCCGCGAAATCTGGCTCGTGGACAAGGCCCCCGTGGTCATCCAACGGCTGAAGGACGCCAAGGCCGCCCTCGACTCCTTCCTCGTGTCTCAAGTGGGGACGCCCGACGGAACCCGGCTGGAGGCGAGACCTGAGGACGTAGCCAACCTCAAGGGCGATGTCGCCCGCGCCGCCTTCATCAACCATTTTAAGGAAGTCCAACGCCTCAAAACCCAGCTCGACCAATACACCGACCTCACCGGCGAAGACGCCGCCGCCATCGAGCGGATCTTGCCCAAGGCCGACCTGCTCGGCTTCCGCGGCCAGTATCTGGAGACCGCCCAGCGCCTCAAGGCCCAGCAAAAGCCCGGCAAAGCCGATGCCTCCGACGGCAAACCTGCCCCCGAGGTGGACCAGATCGATTTCGAGTTCGTGCTCTTCGCCTCCGCCGTCATCGACTACGACTACATCATGGGCCTCATCTCCCGCTTCTCCCAGCAAGGGCCGGGCAAGCAGAAGATGAGCCGCGAGCAGCTCATCGGCCTCATCTCGTCCGACGCCAAGTTCATGAACGAGCGCGACGACATCGCCGCCTACATCGGCACGCTCCAGGCCGGCGAAGGCCTCGGCGAAACCGCCATCCGCGACGGCTACACCCGATTCAAGGCCGAGAAAGACGCCGCCGAACTCGCCGCCCTCGCGCAAAGGCACCACCTCGCCCCCGCCGCCCTGCAAACCTTCGTGGACGGCATCCTCGCCCGCATGATCTTCGACGGCGAACACCTCAGCGACCTCATGGCCCCGCTCGACCTTAGTTGGAAAGCCCGCACCCAGGCCGAGCTCGCGCTCATGGCCGACCTGCACCCCCTCCTCACCAAACGCGCTGGTGGCAGGGACATCTCGGGACTCAGCGCTTACGAATCATGAGAGCCACGATTCCATCCAGCGCGGTTTCCAACCATTTTGTTGACGTCAACAAAATGGTCGGCCCCGCCTTTCGTGAACCCCTCGAGTTCGAGAGGTTTGAATCTGCTCCCCAGCCCCAACGGGGCGGTCCCAGTCCTCACTCCCATGAGCAGTAAGCCCGAAACTCACCGTATCGAGCACAAGCGTGAACTCACGCCCGAGCTCGACCTGGAGAAAGAAGTCATCGCCTTTCTCAACACCCCCGAGGGCGGGTTGATCTTCATCGGCATTGATAAAACCGGTCAACCCGTCGGCGTAGCGGACTTGGACGGCGACATGCTCAAAATCAAAGACCGCATCAAAAACAACATCACCCCTTCTGCGATGGGTTTGTTCGATGTGGTGGATGAAGAGCAGGGCGGCACGACGTGCATCAAAATCATCGTCGCGGGTGGCAGCGAGAAACCCTATTTCAAAAAGAAATACGGCATGACGGAGCGCGGCTGCTTCCTCCGCATCGGCACCGCCGCCGAGCCCATGCCTGCGGCCATGATCGAAAGGCTCTTCGCCTCCCGCACGCGCAACTCCATCGGCAAAATCAAATCCCATCGTCAGGAACTCAGTTTCGAGCAGCTCCGCATCTACTACGAAGAAAAGCGCAAACCCCTCAACCGCCAGTTTCGCACCAACCTGGAACTCACCACCGAAGACGGCGCCCTCAACTACGCCGCCTATCTCCTAGCCGATGAAAACGGCCTCTCCATCAAGGTAGCCAAATACCGGGGCAAAGACCGCGTCCATCTGATCGAGAGCAACGAATACGGCTACTGCTCCCTCATCAAGGCCACCAAAAGCGTGCTCGATAAGCTCGACCTGGAAAATAGAACCTCCTCCACCATCACCGCCAAAGGCCGCACCGATGTCCGCCTCTGGAATCCCATCGCCCTGCGCGAGGCCGTCATCAACGCCATCGTGCACAACGACTACACCCGTGAGGTTCCGCCCAAGTTCGAAATCTTTTCCGACCGCATCGAGATCACCTCCGCCGGCTCCCTGCCCGAGGGCCTCACCCAAGCCGAGTTCTTCGAGGGCTACTCCATTCCCCGGAACAAGGAGCTGATGCGCATCTTCAAGGATCTGGAACTCGTCGAGCACCTCGGCTCCGGCATTCCCCGCATCACCCAATTTTTCCCCGAAAGCTGCTTCCACTTCACCGAGAACTTCCTCCGTTCCACCTTCCCCGCCATCGAGCCCGTCCACGCCGAGGATGACGTGGAGGCCCCAGTCGAGGCCCCAGTCGAGGCCCCAGTCGCCATAACCGAAACTGAGCGGAAAATCTTAGGTTCACTTGGAGTCAGCCCCATCGGACGAAGCGCCATGCTGGCAGTCCTTGGCTACCGCCAGCCAACGGGCAACTTCAAGACAGCAATCGAAAGGCTTTTGCTGGTCGGCCTCATCGAGCGCACCCTCCCCGACAAGCCCAACAGCCGCCTGCAAAAATACCGCCTCACCGAAAAAGGCCGGAGCCTGCTGCGATGAAAACCAACGCAAAAAAAAGTGAGAATTTAGAAGGGAGAAGTGAGAAAAATAATCAGGACTCCTCTTTCTCACTTCCCAATTCTCACTTCTCACTTCCTCCCCCCGCACTGGTGCCGAA
>CAZOGV010000242.1:0-3377 GCA_964579225.1 uncultured Akkermansia sp.
AAAGAGCGTAATATGGTGAATATCTTTACTGCTAAATATTAAATTCACCATATTATCTATCTTTTAAGAAGCTTGAGAACGATTCATTAAATCAAGCCCATCTTGGCTGCTGCGGTTATTAAGGCAGCTGTATTACTGACTTCAAATTTACTGAGAAGGTTTTTGCGGTGACTGTTTACAGTTAGGACACTTACAAAGATTTTTGAAGCTATTTGTGGGTTAGTATGACCTTCGGCAATTAAACTAAGTACTTCTTTTTCTCGAGGTGTCAATAATGGGGCTTTATCTTTTTTAAATACTTCGCTTTGAATTAAATCAAAGGGTACATTCAATACCATGCCTCCTTTGTAAACTTGTTTGATTGCATTGGTTATTTCTTCCTTTGTAGAACTTTTGATCAGATATCCCGATGCACCTGCTTCTAGCATACTGTTTACATAACTACGTTCTGAAAATGTGGTAAGTCCAATGGTTTTGATACTAGGAAACTCTCCCTTGATTTTTCCGCACAGTTCTATACCATTGATGTCGGGCAAATTGATGTCTAATAAAGCAACATCGGGCATTTCTTCTTTTACTGCAGCCATGGCATCGATGGCATTGGCACAAAGATGTGTGACTGTCATATCTGTTTCTTCAGATAATAATGTCTTTAGACCTTCTAATATCATAGGGTGGTCATCAACGATAAGTACTTTTATCATGATTTAGGTGTTTTGATTTCGATCACAAAAAGTGTTCCTTTACCAGGTGAACTGCTCATCTCAAGTTTTCCATTCATATAACTAACTCTATCGGCAATATTTTTTAAACCAATGCCTGATTTTGAATTTTCGACTGTTGTATCAAAACCAATACCATTATCTTCTATGGTCAAATGTAGGTGATCATCTTGATAATCCATTTGAATGTACATGTCTGATGCTTTGGCATATTTTACAGCATTATTTATGACTTCTTGAATGATTCTATACAAGTTAATTTCCAAAGACTGATCTAATCTTTCATAATTATATGCTTGATAATGAATTTTCATGGGATTGGAAGCATTCATTTTTGAAATATAATCTTTCAGTGTTTCGTCTATTCCGAATTTAAGAAGCGACTCTGGCATCATATTGTGTGCTACCTTACGCATTTCTACTATGGCTTGATCCAACATAGACAAGGCATTATTAAAACTATCCACACTTCTTCCGCTAAGCACCATATTGTCTCCCATATTATTTAAAGTATATTTAAGTCCTGATAGCATACCGCCTAAACCATCGTGTAAGTCCTTTGCTAATCGATGGCGCTCATCTTCTTGCCCTTTAATAATGGAGGCAGTAGCTTGTATTTGTTTTTCATTTTGCAGTTTTTCTTTTTCTTGTTCAATAAGTTTGGTTTTATATTTTAAGTTTTTACGCCAAATCAGTCCTATTATTGATATTGCAAATAGGATCAAAATTAACCCAATGATTATCCAATTATTTAGTTTTTGTTTTGTTGTAAGTTGAAGAATATTTTGTTCTTTTTTGGCTGTTTCATATTTTTTTTCCAATTCATTAATTTGAGTTTTGATTTCTAATCCTCTTATGGAATCTGAAAGTGTGTGCCCTTTGTCCAGAAAATCATAAGCTTCTTTGTATGATTTTAATTCATACAAATAATCAGCTTTATTGATATACATGCCATCTAAAATGTAGCTCATCTCTTGACTTTCAGCAATTGTGATAGCTTCATTTATCACTTCAAGCGCTTGTTTGTTATCCCCTTTGTATTGATAACATAATGCCAATTCTTTAAGCACAATTGCAAGTCCCATATCAGATCCCATTTGTTTTTGGATCGATGCTGCTTCAGTCGCCAAATTTATTGCTTCATCGTATTGTTTTTTATTTCTTGCTATTTTTGCCAAAATGGAAAGTGCATGAGCATAGTTTTGAGATAGACCGATGGATTTAGAAATAGTTTCTGCTTCACTTGCGAATGGGAAGGCATCATCCAATCTTTCTAAATTGTTGTATGCTAAAGCTAAGGTAATAAGGTTATCGCTCAATAGTACACTATCTTTTAATGTTCTAGAAATGGTTAACGCTTGTTTTCCGAAATGTATCGCTTTTTCAAAAAGTACAGAATCCATGATTGAAGATTGTCCCATATTATTGTAGGTTCCAGAGATTATCCCATATATTTTTGCACTTCTGAGGTTATCTTTTGTTTCTATAGCAATGTCCAAGGCCATTTGATAATGTCTTATAGCTTGGTCATAATCGTTGAGGTAACTGTATGAAATCCCCATATTTGCTAGTGCAGACAATTGTTTAGCTTTATCATTTAATTCCAAAGCTGTTTCATGACTTTTTTGATTTATTTCCAATCCTTTTTGAAATTCGCCCAACAAATTATACATATAGGATTGATTGGAAGCATATTTAATTATGCCTTCTTGATAATCTATACTTTCCGCTACTTCAAGGGCTTTTTCATTAATTATTATGGAAGAATCAATATTGACATTTTGAAAATATATTCCCAGATCTATCAATTTATCTACTTTGACTTTGGAATTTTCCATCTTTTGTATTTCCTGCCACAATGTTTGTGCTTCCTTACTATTCTCAGGTACTTGAGCCACAAGACCGATTTGATGTATGTATGCGAGGATGAGAAATAAAAGAATTCGTTTCATATTCTTTATTATTTAAATATTTTGGCAAAGGTCAATATAAATTACAACCTAAAATATCCCCTAAAAATAGTATTTTAAAAATCACTCATTCAGGGGATTTTTGCTAAAGCTTGTAAGGTCTAACTTTGCACCAAAGTTTTGACTTTCATTTTTAACCGCAAATATATTTAAAATTATGACTAACACATTAAAATTAATTAACAAAAAGATAGATAATTTGATAAACCATTCTGACATGCCTTCTATAAATGAACCTGTATGGTTAAGATATTTTACACAAAAAATAGTGATCAAAGACTTCAATATACTAAAAGTCATCGCTCTTGCCGAAATCACTTATCTTCAAGCTCAGTCAAATTACACGTTTATTCACACCGAAAAAGGAAAAATACTGAATAGTAAAACGCTAAAATTATGGACAGAAGACATAAATCATGACTATTTCATTAGAATTCACCATTCATTTTTGGTCAATAAGATGTTTATAGAATCAATATCAAAGTCACAAAACAAAATAAAATTAATCAATGGCATCGAATTACCTATCTCTCGAAAATTTAAAGGAATAGATAAAATATTTTCTGAAATCCATACCATCTAAACTATGATTATCCCCCATACAGGGGAGAAAAAAATCAGCTTTTCATAGGATTGTACACTTTTTAGGTTCTATCTAATTTTGCACTATCAAGATTATTTTTCA
>CAZOGV010000243.1:0-3365 GCA_964579225.1 uncultured Akkermansia sp.
GGGTCGATGCCGGTCATGGGGCCGAGCATGGCGGCGACGTCGTGGATGGTGCGGGCCATGGGGCCGGCGGTGTCGTAGCTCAGGCCGAGGGGGATGATGCCGTCGCGGGAGAGGAGGCCGCGGGTGGGTTTGAGACCGGCGATGCCGTTGTGGGAGGAGGGGCCGCGCACGGAGCCGCCGGTATCGGAGCCGATGCCGAGCTGGCCGAAGGCGGCGGCGAGGCCGGCACCGGTGCCGCCGGAGGAGCCGGAGGGGCTGCGGTCGAGGGCGTGGGGGTTGCGGGTCTGGCCGCCAGCGGAGGAGAAGCCGCCGGGGATGAAGCCCTGTTTGGCGATGTCGGCCGGGGCTCCGCCGGTGGAGCCGCCGGAGCCGGCCCACTCGGAAAGGTTGACCTTGGCGAGGATGATGGCGCCGGCGGCGCGGAGTTTGGCGGCGATGAAGGCGTCGTCGGGGGCGATGGAGCCGGCGAGCAGTTGGGAGCCGCCGGTGGTGGGCAGGTCGAAAGTATCCACGTTATCCTTGAGGAGGACGGGGATGCCGTGGAGGGGGCCGCGTGGGCCTTTGGTTTTGAACTCAGCGTCGAGGGCGCGGGCCTCGGCGAGGGCGTTGGGGTTGAGGGTGATGATTGAGTTGATTACGGGGCCGGTTTTCTCGAAGGCGGCGATGCGGGCGAGGTAGGCGGAGACGACTTTTTCGGAGGTGAGGCCGGCGGCAAAGGCGGCGTGGATTTCCGCCACGGTGGCGGTGGTGATGTCGAGTTCGGCGGCGCGGGCGGCCGAGGCCGGGAGGGCGAAGGCGAGCGAAGCAAGGGCGAGGACGCGGGTGAGCGAACGAAGCGAAGGCTGGCGACGAAGAGTGGAGAGGGACGAAGGGAAACGCATCATCCGCGATGAAGCAGGCGAGCGGCCCATGCGGGGGTGGATCGCCGGGCTTGAGCGTTTTTCAAGCGCGGCGCACGTTGAGAGTAATCAAACTCAATCCGCTGGGCGGAGCGCTTCAGTAGGAGACCGTGTCGCCAGGGAGGGAGGGGGCGTGGACGGGCATGCGGATGTTTTTAGTGGCCTGCTCGTAGGCGTAACCGAGGGCGAGGAGGCGCGGTTCGCTCCAGGCGGGGCCGAAAAAGCTGATGCCGACCGGCAAACCGTAGGTGGTGAAACCGGCGGGCACGATGAGGTCGGGGAAGCCCGAGAGGTTGGCGAAATTGGTGGCCGAAACCACCGCCGGTCCGCCGGCCACAGGAGACACGGCCTCGACACCGAGCAGGGCGGGACGGCGTGGGTTGGTGGGATAGACGATGGCATCGAGGCGCTCGGAATCGAAGAGGCCTTGCAGCGATTCGCGCACGTAGGGCAGGCCGTGGTTCAGAGCGGCGAGGTAGGTGGGGTCGGTGAGGGGCGGGGCCTTGACCTCGAGGCGGTAGAGGGCGAGGCGGCCGTGGTTGGGGAAGGGGCCGCCAGGCGAGGGCGACACGACTTTTTCGGAGAAGGCGAGGAGGTCGGCGACGTTCTTCGGGTAACCCGGTTTGAGGGTGGCGAGGTAGTCGGCGATCTGGGCGGTGAATTCGGGGCGGCGGATGGAGTTGTAGAGATCGGAGCGGATCTTGAGCAACGCGGGCGGGTAGCGCACGTCGATGAGGGTGGCGCCCTGGGCGCGAAGGGCGGCGAGGGCGGACTCCATGACGGAATCGACCTCGGCGTCCTGGCCGAAGAAGTCGCGGGCGACGCCGATGCGCGCGCCGCGGAGGGCGTCGGGTTTGAGCGCGGCGGTGTAATCGGGAACGGTGTTGCCGACGGCCTTGGCGGTGGCGGCGTCGCGCGGATCGGCGGTGTGGGCGACGGTGACGTTGAGCGAGACGGCGATGTCGTAAACGGAGCGGGTCATGGGGCCGCCGGTGTCGAAGGAGAGGGCGAGCGGGATGATGCCGGCGCGGGAGAGAAGGCCGTGGGTGGGTTTGAGGCCGACGATGCCGTTGGCGGTGGAGGGGCCGCGGACGGAGCCGCCGGTGTCGGTGCCGTAGCCGAGGGGGGCGTAGTTGGCGGCGATGGCGACGCCGGTGCCGCCGGAGGAGCCGGCGGGGGTGCGGTCGAGAGCGTGGGGGTTGCGCGACTGGCCCTGGAGGGAGCTCAGCGCGCCGCCTGAGGCGAACTCGGAGAGGTTGACCTTGGCGAGAATGATGGCGCCGGCCTCGCGGAGACGGGTGACGAGGGTGGCGTCTTGCGGGGGGAGGGAGTCCTTGAGAACGAAGAAGCCGCCGGTGGTGGGCAGGTCGGTGGTGTCGAAGTTGTCTTTTAACACCACGGGGATGCCATGGAGCGGGCCGCGGACCTTGCCGGCGGCGCGTTCGGCGTCGAGGGCGCGGGCTTGAGCGAGAGCGTCGGGGTTGAGGGTGATGATGGCGTTGAGCGCGGGCTCGTAGGTCTCGATGCGCTTCAGGTAGAGGCCGACCAGGCGTTCGGAGGTGAGGCCGCCGGCGGAGAAGGCGCCGTTGATGTCGGCGATGGTGGCGGTGGAGAGGTCGAGGGTGGCGGCGCGTAGGGGTAAAACGGATACGAGGGCGAGGGCGACAACGGCGGCGAGGCGGCGGGAGAAGTGGACGGAAAGGGAGAATGGAGGGAGGCGCATCGGGGCCGGAGCAGCAGGCGCGGGGCCCGGGCGGGAGGACGGCGCGAGGCTTGAGTGCTTTTCAAGTCGGCGGCGCGGCGGCGCGAAGCGCACTCAACCGCGAGGCGAGCGAAGGGCGGGGGCGCGGCGCGAGCGGGGGGGGCCTCTCACTTCCCGCCGGTGTCTGGAGCGAGGTGGGTGGCGAGGAAGCGCTCGACGGCGGCGTAGTCCTCGGACTCGAAGAAGCCGTGGGAGGCGAACTTGCGGAAAAAGGGTTCGTGCGGGACGCCACGCACGCGAAACTCGCGGGCGAGCGCGCGGGATTGTTTGGCCGAGACGACGGTGTCGGAAAGTCCGTGGGCGATGATAAAGGGGGACGCGAACTTCACCGGCGCGCCGGAGAGGCGAGATGGCCTCGTAGACCTCGCGGGCGCGTTTGGGGTCGCCAAGCAGCGTGACCAGAAAATCGTGCTCGGCGGCGAAATCTCGGGTGCGACTGTGCTTGGATTTCACGTGCTCCTCCCAGTCGAAGCTGACGGCGAAGCTGACGGCGAACCAAAGGGGTCAAGGCGGAATGGCGCTTAGTTAAGGGGGTTGGTCGGCACTTTCTGACAGGACGCCCCTTCAGGGCTTGGCTTTGTAAACCTCTTTTTCCTAGGGCAACGCCCTAGGCTGTAATGTTCCGCCCCCTTGGGGCTACCCTGCCTAACTAAGTGCCATTCCGCCTTGACCCCTTCTTCAGGCACTTCGGCTCGACCGGACCC
>CAZOGV010000244.1:0-3354 GCA_964579225.1 uncultured Akkermansia sp.
TCGTGTTCTTAGCTACCCGAGTTTCGGTCCGTGTTCGTCAGGCTGCGAGTGAAGCAAATGCATAGGGGATGTTATTCGTTTCTCAATCAGCCCGGCGGACGCGGGCCGTCTGGGTCGCTATGGCGCACAACGCGCCGCAACTGGGACACATGGTCCGGCCCTTTTCGTTCCGCCTGAGCGCGTTCTCCTCTGAAAGTTCGGTCGCCGCGCGTGGCGCGGCTTGTGCAAAATCAGCGGCACCATGAATCCCGAAACGCTCACCCAGATGTCGCGCACCGCCTTGACCGAGGCCCAGGCCATCGCCCGCCGCCACGGCCACACCGAGGTGGACTCGTGGCACCTCCTGCTCGCCCTCCTCGCCCAGGAAAACGGCATCGTGCCCGCCCTCATCGACAAGGCCGGCCTCACCGTTTCCGCCCTCCAACTCGCCGCCGAGCGCGAGCTCGGCCGCCTGCCGCGCGCCTCGGGCAGCACGGATAACTCGAAGGTCTTCGTCACCCAGGCGGTTAACGACGCCCTCTCCCGCGCCGAGACCGAGGCGAAAAACCTCAAGGACGAGTTTGTATCCACCGAACACCTACTGCTCGGCCTCGTCGAGGTCGCCAAGCCCGACGCCTTTGCCAACTACCTCAAATCTTTCGGCCTCGATCGCGCCCGCGTGCTCGCCGCGCTCAAGGCCACGCGCGGCAACCAGCGCGTGACCTCCGACAACCCCGAGTCCACCTACGACGCGCTCTCCAAATACGGCATCGACCTCTGCGCCCTCGCCAAAAAGGGCAAGATGGACCCCGTCATCGGCCGCGACGACGAGATCCGCCGCGCCATCCGCATCCTTTCGCGCAAAACCAAAAACAACCCCGTGCTCATCGGCGAACCCGGCGTGGGCAAGACCGCCATCGTCGAGGGCCTCGCCCAGCGCATCATTCGCGGCGACGTGCCCGAGGGCCTGAAGGACAAAACCATCTTCTCCCTCGACATGGGCGCGCTCATCGCCGGCGCGAAATATCGGGGCGAATTCGAGGAGCGCCTCAAGGCCGTGCTCGCCGAGGTCAAGGCCGCCGACGGCCGCATCCTGCTCTTCATCGACGAACTCCACACCATCGTCGGCGCCGGCAAATCCGAGGGTGCGATGGACGCCGGCAACCTCCTCAAACCCATGCTCGCGCGCGGCGAGTTGCACTGCATCGGCGCGACCACGCTCGACGAGTATCGCAAGCACATCGAGAAGGACGCCGCCCTCGAGCGCCGTTTCCAGCCCGTGCTCGTCGAGCCGCCCTCCACCGAGGACGCCATCTCCATCCTGCGCGGCCTGAAGGAGCGCTTCGAGCTGCACCACGGCGTGCGCATCCAGGACAACGCCCTCGTCTCCGCCGTCACCCTTTCCGAGCGCTACATCTCCGACCGCTTCCTGCCGGACAAGGCCATCGACCTCATCGACGAGGCCTGCGCCATGATCCGCACCGAGATGGACAGCGCCCCGCAGGCGCTCGACGCCCTCCAGCGCCGCGTGCTCCAGCTCGAAATCGAGGAGGCCGCGCTCAAACTCGAAAAGGACAACGCGTCCAAACTCCGCCTCGACACCCTCAGCCGCGAACTCGCCGACGTGCGCGAACAAGCCGCCGGCCTGCGCGCGAAATGGGAAGCTGAAAAAGCCTCCGTTGATCGCGTGCGCAAAGTGCGTGGCGAGATCGACACCGCCCGCATCGAACTCGAAAAAGCCGAGCGCGCCTACGACCTAAACAAACTCGCCGAACTGCGCCACGGCCGCATCCCGCAGCTCGAGGCCGAGCTAAAAAAACTCGAAGCCGACTCCGCCAAAACCGAACTGTTCAAAGAAGAGGTCTCCGCCGACGAAGTCGCCAGCATCGTCGCAAAATGGAGCGGCATCCCCGTCACCCGCCTAGTGGAGAGCGAGCGCGCCAAACTTCTGCGCCTCGGCGACACGCTGCACAACCGCGTGATCGGCCAGGACGAGGGCGTGCAACTCGTCAGCGAGGCCATCCTGCGCGCCCGCGCCGGCATTAAAGACCCGCGCCGCCCGGTCGGCAGCTTCCTCTTTCTCGGTCCCACCGGCGTGGGCAAGACCGAGCTGGCGAAGACGCTCGCCGAGACGCTTTTCGACAGCGAGGCCGCGCTCGTGCGCCTCGACATGTCGGAATACATGGAGAAGCACTCCGTCTCGCGCCTGGTCGGCGCGCCCCCCGGCTACGTCGGCTACGACGAGGGCGGCCAGCTCACCGAGGCGGTGCGGCGCAAGCCCTACGCCGTGGTGCTCTTCGACGAGATCGAGAAGGCGCATCCCGACGTATTCAATATTCTGTTACAAGTGCTGGACGACGGCCGCATCACCGACTCGCAGGGCCGCACGGTGGATTTCAAAAACACCGTCATCATCCTGACCTCGAACCTCGGCTCGCGTTATTTGATCGAGGGTGTGAACGGCGACACCATTCCCGAGAGTGTGCGTGAGAGTGTGATGACCGAGGTGCGCCGCGCCTTCCGCCCGGAGTTCCTGAACCGCATCGACGAGACCATCCTCTTCAAGCCGCTCACGCTGGAAGAAATCACCCGCATCGTGGACCTGCTGGTGGCAGACCTAAACAAACGCCTCGCCGAGCGCCGCGTCACGGTGGAGTTCGACAAAACGGCGAGCGAATGGGCGGCGGAAAAGGGCTACGACCCGGTCTTCGGCGCGCGCCCGCTGAAGCGTTTCCTGCAACGCCACGTCGAGACCAAGCTAGCCCGCGCGCTTGTCGCCGGCGAAGTCGCCGACGGCTCTACCGTGAAGTTCACGGTCGAGGGCGAAGAGCTGGTGATGGAGTGAGCCGAATTCCCGCTGCTTTTGCCTCAAGCAAGTGCCCCTACCGGCACACGGCACGCCAGCCCCAACCTGCCACGCCCCTTTCCTCAAACCTTTTCGGCCCGCCCTTATCCCCGTCGTGCGGCCGGATGTCGTGCCTCTGCCCCGCCCGAGCCCCCTCAGCCTCCGCCCCAAAGACCGGCGACACTCCTGTCGCCGAACCCCGTCCGCTTTCCTGGAGGGACGACCTCCGTGTCGTCCGCCCGTTCTCCGCTGAAGCCCCCCGCTCCGGTTCTACCAGCCGCACTTTGGCGCACTTTGGCGCGCCCCGACAAGCCGGGGTTACTCGCTTTATCAGCTCCACGATTAATCGTCGCGAAAGTTTTGGCATGTAGCCCGCTTCGTGAGAAGCGGGATTCTTGCAAGCGCCGCCTCTTTTGTCCCGCCTCTCACGAGGCGAGCTACGTCCAATCCCGGAATCCGGGTTTGACGGAGCGGCGGCATCCTCGTCGCCGCTCCGTGCCAGTCCTTTCGCAACGATTAATAAATAAACC
>CAZOGV010000245.1:0-3348 GCA_964579225.1 uncultured Akkermansia sp.
GCCAGCGGCCTAAAGAACGTGTCAGGTTGTAACAGTTATTTCGTTACAGGCCCTATAGCCTAGAAACGACGATAGCCGCAACGCATCTCGCACAACCTGCTGATCATCTGCCGATCGCACCGACCGCTCAACGCACCCGCCGGGTGCGCCTTCGGGTCATTACAATCACCATCTGCTTCAGCATCTTGCACGATCTATCGTCGGGGCTATCGCCGTTTCTAGGCTTAGGCGACGGTGGCGTAGAGCGCGCCCTTACGAAGCCAGAAGGAGGTGGGCATGAACTGCATGTTGGATGGTCAGGCGGGTGTTGTGGTGTTGATGTGCTCGATCTGGGCCTCGACCGCCTAGGCGTCGGAAACGGCAGCGGCTTTGGCCAACGCGGCTAGTTTCTTACAGAACCAAACGGCGAAACCCCAGGCGGCGAAAGGTAATATCCCCAAGGTCAGGGAGCGTGACGCAGATAAAGCCGGTCGGAATGTTCGCGCCCGCCGGAGTCGCGGCTGCGAAGCTCATAGAAGGCCGAGTGCACCTGGGTCGCGTGGCCTATATAAGTGACGGTGAACTCGAATTCTCGGCCGGCCTCGATCTCGCGCACCGTCACGGTGAAGGCATCGCTAAGGTTGCGCGGCTCCAGCAGCGTGACCGGTGTGCCCGTATGATAAGTCATGCGCGCGGTCTTGGCCTCGACCTCGCCGCCGCGAAACCAAAGCAGACGCGGCAGCAACGTGAAGCGCGACGGTATGTCCACCTTCAGCACCAAATCGTGTTCGCCCGCATCGGTGCGGACCTTGATCGAAAGAAGCTGCGGCCCCTGACGTCCCCCCACGCTAAACACGGCGCGAAGCTTACCCTCTTCACCGGGCGCATAGTTGGTTTTTTCGAGCGAAGGAACCGTGCACCCGCAAGCCGCCGTCACTTCTCCCACGAACACCGTGCGATCAGCGCGGTTAACGAAAACAAACTCGGCTTCCAACTGCTCCACGCCTGGCGCGGCCACGAGGGAAATCTCGCGCGCCTCAAACTCGAGCCCGCTCACCGAGGGGGCGACAGGCGTGGGTTCTGCGGCTCCCGGAGCAACAAAGATCGCCAAACCAAGCAGGCAGGCAAAAACACGGAGAATCATGACCGAGCGCTAAAGTCCCCGTTGGGAAATAGCAAACTCGCAGACCTCGCCGTAGTTCTAATTTGTTGAATTGAGAAACCGGATTCTTCGCTGCTTCCAGTGGACAGGCAGGAGGCATCGCCTCCGCAAGGCCCCCGATCGCGCTCCGCTTTCCGCAACCCGGAAAACCAACGCAGTAGCGAGCGTCGAGCCCCTGATGGAGCAACGGTCGCCGACCGATTCTACAACGGCAGCCGTGCTCTTGGCCCGGAAACCGTGCCGCGTCGCGCGCGTCGCGAGTCATCCACCGAAAACGTCGAAGAACCGCCTTTCTCTTCGCCAGCTCCAGATGGTAAAAAGGTTACACGATACGAGCTGCGGTAACTGCATCGCCACTTGGGGAGGCCCACCCCCCTCACAATTCCTGCATCACAAACGAATGCCAGCCCGTCACGTAGGTCTCGAACCCCGGCGAAAGACCGTAACCGACCAACCACCGCCGCCCGGCCAGAGTGAGTTCCGCGTGCGCCGTTTTCGACCCCAAAACCGCTCCCAACTCCGATAGCGGCAGGGTCGTCCGCAACGCCTGCTCACGCGAGTCGGCGATAACCAAACCTTCGGCCGTAACGATGCAAGCCCGCGTGCGCGACCGATCCGCCTCTTCCACCGCCGTCGCCCGCACGATCGTATCCGCCAGGGCATCCCACCGAAACACCACGCCCAACACCCCCAGCGGAATTCCGTCCGCCCGACCCTCGGAGCACACCTTGCACGAATACACCAAAACGCGCTGCCCGCCGACCAACGACGACGCATGCACGGATTCAAAGCCAAATTCGTCGCTGCTGCGCGTCGCCCATGCCGAGCGAAACCACTCCGTTCCACCCACCTCTTGCCCCGTCACGCCATGCTTCCCGCCACACCCGTTGGCTACGATCCGGCCCGCTGCGTCTGCCAGCACGATATCGAAATAGACCGTGTAAGCATCGAGGATCACTCTCATCCGCTCGCTCGCCGTCCGGCGCGCCTCCTCCGTCGCGCCCGCGCTGAGCGCGGCGATCATCGCAAGGTCCTTCGCCCACCACCGACAATCGCAGGAACGCTCGTAAAGATTGCGATCAATCAAGTCGATATTGGCCAAAGCTAGGTCGCTCAAACGTTGTCCGCGCACCTCCGAGCCGAGGCGTTCGCAGATCACCGATAACTCGCGGATCAAGCGCAGCGTCTCGTTCTGCAACTGGCCCGCCGCCTCCTGCGTGCGATTCGAAAGCGCCACCATTTCCGAGGCCACCACGCCAAAACATCTCCCCGCCACGCCGGCGCGCGCCGCCTCGACCTGCGCGTTGAACGCAAGCAAACGCGTCTGCAGGTTTATCTGCGCTATCTCCTGCCCCGTGCGCTCGATGCAATCGGCCGCCGCTTGGCTCAATTCCAGAATCCTCTCTGGCGATACCCGGTCGGTATCGCCTCCCGGTAAAGAAGAAGAAGAAGAAGAAATCGTCGCCATTATATCGACATCCATCGGCCCATCACGCCCTGGCTTTAAAAATTTTTTCCACTCCTCCACTCTTTGACGCCCCACCAGCCACCAAGTCTCTCGAACCCCTGGTCGTCTCGCCGACAAGTCAACGGGGTCCGGCCGCTTTTTCTTAATTTTTGAATTATCTGAAAAAAAGACGTGCCGAAAGAAGAAGAAATGTGAGCGAGGCTTTAAAAAGTTGTTGCGCTTGCCTAAATGGACAAACAGCGGCCTACCGCCTGCTGCCGCCCCCCACTGGCATTAACTCCCTTTGTTATTGCTTACTTAAGTGAATATTTTCATTGGTAAGGAAGATTTTTTCGGAAAAATCGGCATCTTTTTGCTCTCACCCACCCCTTCGCACCAATGATAAGACTTTCCCATACCATTTTCCTGCGCTCGGCACTTTTGCAGACCCTTTTAACACTCGTCGCCGCAACGACTCTCAGGGCCGAGGTCAAATTACCCGCTTTGATCAGCGATCACATGGTGATTCAGGCCGGACAACCGATCCGCATCTGGGGAAAGGCCGATCCTGGTGAAAAGGTCTCCGTAACTCTCGATCAAGCCAAAGGAGAAGCCGAGACGACTCCCAAGGGTCAATGGTCGGTCGAACTCCCGGCGAAGCCTTCCGGCGGGCCGTTTGTCTTAACCGTCAGCGGAACCAACCGCATCACGGTGAACGACGTCCTGATTGGCGAAGTGTGGTTCTGCGCCGGCCAGTCGA
>CAZOGV010000246.1:0-3257 GCA_964579225.1 uncultured Akkermansia sp.
GGCGCGCGCCATTCGTAATTCCAGACCGCTTTGTAGAAAAGCGCGTAGGCCTCGACCGGGCGGTCCTGCCAGCGACGCACGAGGCCGAGGTGATAGTGGGCTTCGCCGGTGACAGGATTGGGGTGGCGCGAGGTGAGCCGGGCGATGGATTTTTCGAGGTGACCGGCGGCGGCGGCGAATTGCCCGCGGCGCAGGAGACGACGGCCGAGGCCCAGATGGGCGCGGGCATCGCCGGGATCACGACGGAGCATTTCCTGCCAATAAGGTTCGGGCGGCCGCGTGGGATGGCGGTATTGCTCCAGGTGTTCGCCGATGAGGAAAAGATCGTCGGGCGTGGTGGCGGCGGGCGCGGGTGGCTCGGTGGCGACGGCGCGGCGGCGCTCGGCGGCGGCGCTCGTGACGGGTTGGTAGGCGATGATTTCGCGGTCCGCGGCATCCAGCAGCCGGAGTTGCAGGCCGGCGGATTGATCACCGCTGAGGCGCAAGTCGTCGCGGCGGAAGGGTGCGCCCGGCTTGAGGTCGGTGCGTTGGTCGACGAGCACCCGGCCCTGTTCCGTAAGTACGATGCGGGCACCGGCCAGCGGAGCCGAAACGAGCACGCCGAGATCAACGCGGCGGGCTTCGCCGACCACGAGGCGGAGAGCGGCGTGTTCATTGCTGGCTTGAACGGGGCCGGTGTGCTGGATGGGCCAGAAAAACTGGGAAAAGGTCTTGGTCTCGCCGGGGGCGAGGTAGGAGAAGTCGGGCTGGTTGTCCGTGTAGGCGCCGGCCATGAGCTCGATGTAGGGGCCACCGGTGTCGGTGAGTTCGCGGTCCCAGGCGTAACCGAAGGCGTGGTTGCCCCAGGTCCATTGTTTTTTGCCGGGGGCAATGTGGCGGTTGGCCACGTGCACAAAGCCGCCGCGGGCGGCATAATCGTAACCGCCGAAAAATTCGTGGGCGGTCTCGCAGACCATGTAGCTCGTGGGTACGGGAATGTTCTTGTACCACGAGAGGTCGTTGGCCCCGGGGCGGTCCTGGTAGCGGACGCCGTAGTAGGGATTGTTCGCCACGGGGAAGCTCGACTGCGCGCGCACGGCGTGGTCGGCGACGTAGTGAACGTCGGGCGGAAAAAACGACTGGTACTGGTCGTGGACGCGGGCGGCGATGTTGGCCCACCAGAGGAAGGTCTGGGTGAGCGGCGTGCGGTTGAAGAGGCGCACGCGGAGCTCGATGAGGGAACTGCCGGGGCGCAGGCGGAAGCCGTGCATGCCCTTGAGGCGGTTGAGCGGATCGTGCTCGCTTTGCCAGATGGTGCGCGCGCCGTCCGCTTCCTCCTCAATGAAGACGTCGGCGGGCAGAAAGGTGCCGGGGCGGTGGTGCTGCGGCCAGTTGAACTCGACGCCACCGGAAATCCAAGGTCCGGCGAGGCCGACGAGGGCGGGCTTGATCACATCCTGCCGGTAGAAGAAATCGTAGTCCTTGTTCGTCTTGTCCTGGCCGATGAAGACACGGCCACCGATCTCGGGGAGGAGGACAAGGCGGACGTATTCGTTTTCGAGGTGTGCCGCCTGATAGGTGACCGGTCGGGGTTCATCATAGACCTTGTCGATGAACGGTACCGGATAGACCTTCCCTGACGACCCCTGATAAACCCGCTTCTCAAAGAAGACCGGGTTTTTTTCCGGCGCCCCGACCGGGTAGGTGGGCAGCGTCAGGGGAGCAAGGCGGGCGAGGACGAAGGACGGCATGAGGGGAAAATCAGCTAGCAACGGGCTGCCGTACCACTGCGCGGAGGAGGGTTGGGTCGTTCATGGGGTGAGTAGGCCCAGCAACCATGGCGATAAACTACCCCGCTTCACACCGGGAGGCGCGATGATTGGTAATGGAGAGGGGACGCGACGGGTAACTGAGCTCCCGAGTATGGCTGAAATCCCACGCCCCCTGAATGGACACTTCGCTTAAAAGCATGGATGATCCGATGATTCAATCCCGGCCCTTTCCCCGCCTTCCGACTCCCTTACCGGCCTTTCAGGGGAAGGTTAACCGCAGCATCCCGATGCGCGTTGCCCTGACGGTAGGCGCTCGGAGACTGACCTGTTTTCTGCCGGAAAAGCCGCGAGAAATACAGCGGGTCGGCGTAGCCCAGCCCATAGGCGATCTCCGCCGCCGTCAGATCGGTCGATTCCAACAGGGCACAGGCGCGCTCCATGCGCAGACGGATGTGAAATTCCAAAGGCGAACAGTTCAACTGCCGCCGGAACATCGAGCTGAAATGCGGCACCGACAGCCCGGCATGCCGCGCCATCACCTCCAGCGTCAGCGTCTGCTGAAGGTTTTCCCGCATCAGCTGGAGGACCTTCAACACCCGGTCCTCCGTCTGCCGCCGCCGCAGGCTGGGCGACCGCTGCAACGTCAGACACAGACCAAGCAACCGGGCAAACGAGGTGCTCAGACCGAACAACTCGGCGTCCAGATGACCGCCCAGCACATAGCGGTAACACTCCTCAAAGGCATCCGCCAGCTGGTCCACATCCTGCACCCAAAACAGCGGGTTGCTCATTTCCCCGCTCAACGAGCCCGCATAGGCCGCCGCCCGCTGGCCCACAAAATGAAACCAGAAGATCGACCAGGGATTTTCATCATCCGCCTCATACTGATGGCTTTTCCGCGGCGGCAGGACGATCCCATGGCCGCGCGTCAGCTGATAGGTTTTGCGCTCGATCCTCACCCGCCCCTCTCCGCCGAGGCACAAAATCAACACGTACTCCGGCCGTCCATGCGGCCGCGAAACATAATGCCCGCGCACATGATCAAAACGCCCGGTATGAGTCACCGTCAGATCCCGGCAGACCGGCAACCCATGAGCCCGTCGCACCACCGGCGCGGGCAGGATCGTCAGCCGCTCGCCCGGAAAACCCTCGGCCATGCGCTGACTGGATGACTTCATGAAAAAACCATGGTATAGTCCATCAGCACGACACAACCCCTTTTCCTTCGCCGCCCCGCGGCCAAGCGTAACCGAAACCAAGTTCAGCGGAGACAGTTGGAGGCGGGGTGCCCTCACCCCGCTCTGGGCCTGCCTCGCGGGGTGAGGGCACCCCGCCTCCAGCAAACATTACCCCAACGGAACCATCCATCCGGCTTACTTCCTCCATCACATCGTCCATATTTTTGATCCAATCCTCCATTCCGGACCCGGCCCTTCTCGGCTAGGATAGTACCGCTTTACTGATAGGAAACTGGATTTTGCCGACGATCGGATCGGGAGGGGTTTA
>CAZOGV010000247.1:0-3239 GCA_964579225.1 uncultured Akkermansia sp.
AGCGGCGGCATCCTCGTCGCCGCTCCGTGCCAGTCCTTTCGCAACGATTAATATCATGCGGCCTACACGCGCGGCATGGGTTTCATCGCCGCGCCGCTCATGCTCGCCGAACTCGGCCTCGCCGTCGCGTGGATCTTCGCCGCACCCGCCACGTCCTTCGCCTGGCTCGGCGTCGGACTCGTCGCGGGCATCTGGGTGCTCACTTTCGCCTATCTGGTGCCGCTGCACCATCGCTTGCAACGGGCGCCGACGCCGGCCGACGCGCGACGGCTAGCGGCGGGCAACTGGCCGCGCACCCTCGCCTGGACGGCGCGCGCGGGCTTGCTCGGTTGGACGCTCGTGCTTGGGGTGTGAGTCCATTTCCCCGCACTCTTGAATACCGACTCCCCCCTCACCCTCGTTGTTTTGGCCGCCGGCATGGGCTCGCGCTACGGCGGCCTCAAGCAGGTTGATCCCATGGGCCCCTCGGGCGAAACCGTGCTCGACTACTCGGTGCACGACGCGGTGCGCGCGGGCTTTGATCGCGTGCTCTTCATCATCCGGCGCGACTTCGAGGCGGAGTTTCGCGCGGCGGTCGGCTCGCGCTTCGAGGGCAAGGTCCGGGTGGATTACGTTTTCCAATCTCTCGACGCCCTGCCCGCCGGTCACGCCTTGCCCGCCGGCCGGGTAAAACCCTGGGGCACGGGCCACGCGGTGTGGTGCGCGCGCGAGGCGCTCGACGGCCCCTTCGCGGTGGTCAACGCCGACGATTTCTACGGCGCGGTTTCCTTCGCGCGTTTGGCCGCGTTTCTGCGCAAAAACGTCGCCGCGTCCGCTTCGGCGCGGTCGGGCGAGTTCGCCATGGTGGGCTTTCGGCTCGCCAACACGCTTTCCGAGCACGGCGCGGTGTCGCGCGGCGTGTGCGCGGTCGGAGCCGACGGCCTGCTCGCCGGCATCGAGGAACGCACCGGCATTCTCGCCGCGGAAGTCGGCACGGGCGCGGGTTGTAAGTATAATCCGGATACGGTCGTCTCCATGAACTGCTGGGGCTTCCCGGCGAGTTTCCTGCCGCAACTCGACGCGCGCTGGCGGGAGTTTCTCGCCGCGCACGGCACGAGCGAAAAGACCGAGTTCTACCTGCCCTTCGCGGTCAACGACCTGCTCCGCGCCGGCGCGGCCCGCGTTCACGTGCTGCCGACGGACGATCAGTGGTTCGGCGTAACCTACCGCGAGGACAAACCCCGCGTGCAGGCCGCCATCGCCGCGTTGGTCGCGCGCGGCGTGTATCCATCCCCGCTCTGAACCCGCCCGACTCATCCGCTTTTGCCGCCACCGGGAGCGCCGGCTTCCAGCCGGCATCATACAAAACCCGGCCGGCAGGATGCCGGCGCTCCCAGTTTCCAACCCACGTCATGAAATTCTCCCACCCCAAAGCCGATATCTTCGTTCCCGCCGGCGGCGCCGCCGCCGCCGCGCTCGCGCGCGTGACGCATCTCTGTGTGGCCGCGCACCAGGACGACATCGAGATCCTCGCCTTTGACGGCATCTGCGACTGCCTCGACCAGCCGGGCACGCGAGCCTTCGGGGGCGTGGTCGTGACCAACGGCGCGGGGTCGCCGCGGAGTGGTCCGTATTCGGATTTCAACGACGAACAGATGCAGGACGTGCGCCGCGAGGAGCAGCGCGCCGCCGCCCGGCTCGGCGGCTACGCGATCCAGCTTCAGCTCGCGCATCCGAGCGCCGACGTGAAAACGCCCGGTCACGCCGGAGTCGCGGCGGACTTGGCGGCGATCTTCGGCGGCTGCTCGCCCGACGTGGTTTACCTGCACCAACCCGCGGACAAGCACGACACGCACGTGGCGGTTTTCTTGCGCTGTCTGGAGGCGTTGCGCGCGCTGCCGGCCGAGCGTCGCCCGAAGCGCGTGGTCGGCGCCGAAGTCTGGCGCGATCTCGACTGGCTGGTGGACGCCGACAAGGTCGCGCTCGACAGCGGACGCCGCCCCGAGCTCGCGGCCGAGTTGCTCAAGGTCTTCGATTCCCAGATCACGGGCGGCAAACGCTACGACCTCGCCGCGCTAGGGCGGCGGCTGGCGCACGCAACCTTCCACACCTCGCATGCGACCGACGCACTGGTGGGTATCACGTGGGCGATGGATCTGACGCCGCTCGTGACCGAGCCGACGCGCGATGTGGCCGACTACGCGCTTGCGCACGTGGATCGTTTGCGGGCGGACGTGGCGGCGCGGCTGAAGCGTTTCGGGTAGGCTACGGCGGACACGGAGGTCCGCCCTCCAGATGAGATTCAGCCTATTTGGAGGGCGGACCTCCGTGTCCGCCTTACTTGGAAATCCCAAGCTCCGGCTTGCCACCCGCGCGATTACTGGCCAGTCGTCCAGTATGCTTACCGCCCGCCAAGAAGAGATCCTCGATTTTATCCGCGTTTATCAAGGGGAACAGTCCATCCCGCCCTCGACGCGCATCATTCAGAAACACTTCGGCTTCGCCTCGCGCAACGCGGCGCATTGCCACCTCAAGGCGCTCGCGGCGAAGGACGCGTTGACCCAGCTCTCCGACGGTTCGTGGGGGGTGAAGGCGGAGCACATCCAAGGCCTGCTCGAACTCCCGGTTTACGGCGCGATCCCGGCGGGGCGGCCCGACGAACGTGAACAGGAGACGCTCGAAACGCTGCCGGTGGACCCGGCGGTATTTGGCATTCGCCTGGGCAAACATCGACAACTCTGGGGCCTGCGTGTCACGGGCGACTCGATGATCGACGCGCACATTTGCAGCGGCGACATCGGGGTGTTCGAGCGCCGCGACCCGCGTCCCGGCGAGATCATCGCGGCACTGGTGGACGGCACGCTTACGACCCTGAAGCGCCTGGTTTACGAAGGCGACCGGGCGATCCTGCGTGCCGCGAATCCCGACTACGCCGACATCATCCCGACCGAGGGGCTGGAGTGCCAAGGCGTGCTGGTCGGCCTGGTGCGCCGCATCGGCACGGCCTGACGCGGCGGAATTTCACGACCGCGAAATTGGTGGGGCCACAGGGATTTGAACCCTGAACCAAGGGATTATGAGTCCCCTGCTCTAACCGTTGAGCTATAGCCCCGTTTGAACGGGCAAACCTTCGACGGGACGCGGGACGCGGGTCGAGTCTTTTGCGCGGGATCTGTGGTTCTTCGACGTTTCCAGCGGGTAGAGCGTAGCGGAATGGCGGAGCCATTTCGGGATTTAGCGCATTATCCGAACGAAACCGC
>CAZOGV010000248.1:0-3191 GCA_964579225.1 uncultured Akkermansia sp.
TGATTTTCAGCCCGCTCGCCGATGTGCTGGGCCGCCCGGTCGCCTTCATCCCCGATTGCATCTGGCGGGACGTCGCACTCGCTGACGGTGAGATCGCGCTGCTTGGCCTGCTGGTCGGCGCCGGTGGCGGTCTCGACCTGGGCGGCGAGGGTGTTCATCTCGTTTACCTTGTCGCGGGCCGAGGGGATGAGGGCTTTTCGCGCGGCGGGAATGGCGGCGTTGGCGTTCGCGTTGGTGAGGAAGGTGAGCAGCGGAAGCGGATTGCTGTTGATGATAGAGACGGGGCGACCGCCGCGCCGCTCGATGTAGATGGTGTGGTGCTGGCCACCGGCTTGGAATTCTTTGCGCGGCCAGAGGAAGTCGCGCACGGCGGCGGCGCCTCGGCGGCCGGCGTCCACCACGGCGGTCATGCCGCGCACGATGCGGTCCACGATCCAGTCGAGGGCCACGTCCACCCGGGCGCGGATGCCGGTGACGATGCGGCGCACGCGCACCGGGAGGTCGCCGATGCCGCACTGGTTGGCGAGGAAACCGATCGCGATGGGCACCATGCGCGCGAGGGTGGACTCGACCAGATTCGCCCCGCGCGCGATGACGCCGCGCGCGATCTCGCCCAGGCCCTCGAAGACGGAGTTGAGCGCCTCCATCATCTGGCGGAGGTATTGCATGAAGGACTGGATCGCGCGGTAGATGGCGATGAGGGTGTTGATGATCGCGGTAATGAAGGACGGATCGACGAAGCTGAGCAGCCAGCGGGTGGCGAAGACCATGACCGAGGAGACGATGTATTCGGTGACGCCGGTGATGATGGTCTGCCAGAGGTTGTTCACGCGGGAGAGTATCTCGCGCCAGAGGCCGGCGGGGCCCTCGGTGAAGAGGGTGCGGGCGAGGCCGACCGCCTCGCCGGCGACGCCGAGGCCGCGGCGGAGTTGCGCGGCGCGCTCGGGGCCGACGCGGCGCTCGATGGAGGCGAAGATGCGGGCCTGGGTGATGTCGAGCACCTGGAGGGCGACGTCCACCACGGCGCGCAGGCTGAACTCGGCGGGCACGCGGATGCCGGTCTCGCCGAGCGTGCCGAAGAGCCAGTTGGCGATGCCGTCGAGCAGGTGACGGCCGATGTTGCCCATGAACTGGAGGAAGCCCTGGGTGGCGGCCTGCATGAGGTTGCGGAGGAAGCCGATGGGGTCGCGCAAGATGTCGCCGATGGCGCGGGCGGCGTTGCGGATGAGGTTGGTGACGAGCTCGGGGGGCAGGCCGAGCAGGGCTAGGACCTCGCGGAAGAAGGTCCAGGCGGCACCGGCGAGATTTCCGTCGCGGAAAATCATCACGACGATGCGGCGGAACACGGTCTGGGCGCGGGCGAGCAGACCGGGCACTTCGAGCAGCTGGCTGAAGACCGGGATGCGGGCGAGGATCTGGTTGAGCAGGAAATCCTTTATCGGTTCGCGGATGCACTCGGGGATGAGCAGGAAGGGCCCGAGCACGAAGTCGCCGATGCGGCCGGCGAGGTCGCCGAGGGTGGCGAAGAGGCGGGAGAGCGCGTTGAGCACGGGCTCGATCCAGGCGTCGAGGGTGGCGAGGGCCTCGTGGGCGAAGTCGAGCACGCCGACGGCTTTTTCGGTGGCCCATTCGCCGAGCGCGACCGCCTCGTCGGAGAGCCATTGCAGCTGGCGGCTGAGCGGACCGAGCAGGGTGTTCTCGCTGAGCGCGGAGAAGAAGCCGGTGACCTGCCCGACGAGGTCGCCGACGAGGCCGGTGACCCAGGTGGAGGCGGCGACGAGTTTTTCCTGGGTGCCTGTAATGGCGCGGCGGATACCGGGCAGGACGATCTCGCGGAGGAGGTCCTGGTTTTCGGCGACGTCGCCTTCCTCCTCCATATTGTCCGCCATCTGCATGGCGTTGTCCATCCAGGTGGTGATGGTGTCGCGGAGGTTGAGGATGGCATCGAGCGGGAGGAAGGAGGTGATCTTTTCGACGACCGCGTTGATCGGGGTGATGACGGGTTCGAGGACGAGTTTGACCTCTTCCCAGACCTCGCCGGCCTTGCGGGTGATCCAGCCGACGAGGCCTTCGCTGCCGTCGTCGTCGGAGCCCTCGCCGAAGCCGAGGAGGCTTTTGATCTCGCTCCAGACGAAGGAGGCGTAGTCGCGGGCGGGGGCGGTGAGTTCCCAGAGGTCGTTGCCGAGCTCGGTGATGTAGTCCCAGGCGTCGGAGGCGAATTCGCCGAGGAAGTCCACGACGGGCGCGCCGAATTTTTCCCAGAGCCCGGAGAGGTAGTCGCCGATGGGGGAGAGGAAATCGGTGATGGAATCCCAGGCGGAGCCGGCGATTTCGGAGAGGGTGTCGCGGAAGTCGCGGACGGCGGCGAGGAGAGGTTCGCAATCGCCGCCGACGAGGGCGGAGAGGATGAGGCCGCCGCGGGTGAGGAGGGACTGAAAGGTTTCGGCGAGCCCGGCGGTGAAGCCGCCCTGGGCGCGCATGCCGGCGAAGATGGAGCCGAGTCCGTCGGAGATCTTGTTCTTGAGGAAACGCCAGAAGCCGATGGTGCGGATCTCGTAGAGCGTGTTGTAGATCCGGGTGGGGACGAACTCCTCGAGCACGGACCAGAAGCCGCTCTCGATGAGGCCGGGCTCGTCGACGTCGGTGTCGGCTTGGTCGCGCTGGACCATGCCGGCGGGCGCGGGGGTCAGCGACACGGTGGCGGCGGGCTCGGCGGAGATCGCAGGCGCGGGAGCGGACGCAAAAAGAGCTAGGCCGGGAGCGACGGGCGCGTGGGTGGAGGCCCGGGATGCCGGGGGCGCGCGAGCAGGCTCAAGCGCGGCGGTGAAAGGGGCCAGGTGAGGGGCGGCGGGCGTGGGCGGGCCGCGTGGGCGGTGGGCGCGTCCGTGGGTTGGCGGGCCCCGGGCGGGGGCGGAGTTGAGGACGGCGGATTGTTGCACGGTGTGCGCGGCTTCGTGGGCGAGCAGGCGTGAATCGGAAAGGCTGGCTTGGGCGCCGAGGTAGATGTGCGAGCCGACGGTGAAGGCGCGCGCGCCGTAGGCGGCAGCGGCGTGCGCGGCGGTAGGGCCGGTGTGGATACGCACGTGGCCGAGGTCGGCACCGGTGACGGTCTCGACCTGGCCGCGCAGGGGGGCGGGCAGGGCGGTGGTGAGGCCGTCGCCGGTGTCGGACGGGGCGGAGGGGGGCGGGGG
>CAZOGV010000249.1:0-3175 GCA_964579225.1 uncultured Akkermansia sp.
ACTCGAACTCGCGCTCGAGCAGCTCAACAAGTCGACGATCAACGCCGCGCCCGTGGACACGACGCCGTGGGGGCGGCGGCTCGTCACGCTGCAGCGTAACCCGTTCACGAGGGACGTCATCGGACGGATTGCGCCGCGGCCCCGGGCGTGGTGGTCGAGGTGGACGACGCCGGGCGAGCGGGGAGAGTCGTTGTCGTCGAGCAGGGGTGACGGGTCGAGCGAGCCGTGGTGGACTCGTCGTGCGTGAAGCCAAAGACGATGAGCGAGCACCGGCTGTGGGGCTTCGACGAGGAGCAGCGCGAGGTTCTGCTCGGCGCGAGCGACAAGTTTCCGGAGCTCGCGGGCCTGGTGCTGCGAGCGGGTCGTCACCCGGAGATCGCCGGGCTGTGGATGGTGTGGGCGACGGGCCACGAACTCGATGCCGTGTACAGCATCGTGGAGGCGCTCGAGCACGGCGTGCGCGGTCGCAAGCGACGCGAGCTGCTCGAGGGAATCCGGATGTCGTTGTGCTCGTCGATCGACGGCTTCTGATCGGCCACGCTCGGCCACGCTCGGCCACTCACGAGGAGTCGGCGCCGTCGATCACCGGCGTGCGTTCGCCGATGAAGAGCTCAGGGCACGCCGCGAGCATGCGATCGGGAAGCAGTTCGCGCAGGTTGGCGTGCGGCCATCCATCGACGATGCGCTTGGTGACGCGGTGCAGGTAGGCACGGGGGTTGACGTCGTGGGCGATGCACGTGGCGACGATGGAGAGGATCGTGGCCGTACGCTCGCCGCCCTCGTCGAGCCAAGTGAAGAGCCAGTTCTTTCTTCCGAGCACCAACCGCCGCAACTCTCGCTCTCGCCGGTTGTTGGTGAGTTCGATGTTGCCGTCGCCGAGGAAGAGCACGAGCCGCTTCCACTGCCGATGCAGGTAGCGAAGCGCCTGTCCAAGCGGCGTCTTGGGCACGATCACGCCGAGCTGCTCGTCGACAAACGCACGCAGCTCGTCGAGTACGGGCTGGCTGTGCTCGGCGCGCCGCTGACGTCGAGCCTCGGCGGTGTCGCCCGCGAGCGTCGCGGCACGCTCGACCGCGAACAAGCGAGCGATGATCTCGAGAGCCCGCAGCGCAAGCCTGTCACTCGAGCGCGCGGCCTCGACGAAACGTCGGCGGCCATGGGACCAGCAACCGGGGCGCTTGCCTCCGGCGCGCTCGATGAAGTTCGTGATCGAAGTGCCGTCGCACTGCACCGAGCGCATGAGATCCTCGCCGAGGAATCCGCGTACGCTGTCGGCGTCACCCTTGGGTGCGTACACGAAGCTCACCCAGCGCGCGTTGGTCCAACACCACATCGTGCCGTTGCGGATCCCGTCGCGCACCGCCGGATCGAGGATCGGGACGCCGGTCGCGTCGGTCGCGAGCAGTCCGGGCCCCCGCGTCTGCAACGCGATCATCCTCGCCACGGGCGCGAGCAGATCGAGCGCCGCGTTCACACTGCGGCCGAGCGTCTGCGGGACGATCGGGACACCGGCACGCGCGAAGCGTGTGCACTGGCGCTCGACCGGCTGGTGCTCGAGGTATTTGTCGGCGACGGCCTCGACGATCAGCGTGTCACCGAGCTTGCCGCGATCGACGATCGCCCTGGGCACTGGCGCAGAGACGATGGTGTCGTCGTGCGGGCACGCGACGGTCTCGTCGAGGCGGACGCGGACGATCACCTTGGCGGGGATGACGTCGAGGATCTCGCACGCCGCGTGATCGACGGTGATCATCTCGGTGCCGCACCGCGGGCAGATCCGCAGCTCGGCCGGGACCGGATTGAGCTCGTCGACGCGCTCGACGTGCGCCGGCACTGCGGCGCGTCCAGGGTGCGAACGAGCGCGGCGCCGAGGCTTGCGTCCAGCCGCGCCGTCGCCGTCCGCCGCTTTCTCGGGCGCTGCGACTCCGAGCAGCCCGGCGATCGGCAACACCAGCTGTCGACCGAGTCGATCGAGCGTCTCGGAGCGCGGATGCTTGCGCTGGCTGTGCGCCAGTCGACGGGTGAGTTCCGCGTTGTACTCGGCCATCCGCGTGAGCAGATGAATCACCGCCGCGACCAGTTCGACGAACTGCAGCGCCGCGATCTTCGTCTGCAGCCACGCGCGCACCGCCGACAGTTCGGGTGCGAACGGCGAGGTGATCGCAGTCGGTTTGCTCGACACCGTCCGAGTCCTTCCGAGTCCTTCGACACCGGACGCGATCCGGATTCTAGCGAGCGGTGCGATTCTCTTCGGTGCGCGCGCGTGTCGGTTGCCAACGCGGACGTCGACGAGCGCCCGCGAGATCGATCCCCTCGACGATCAACATCAGCTCTGCGGCTTCGAGCGTGGTGGCGGTGAAGGTGCCATCGCTCGCGAACGCCGGTCGAAAGCGGCCGCGCTCGAGCCGTTTGGTCCACATCGCCAGGCCGTTGCGATCCCAGTACACGATGCGCAGGCGGTCGAGCCGCTTCGAGAAGAACACGAAGAGGTGCCCGGAGAGCGGGTCGTGCCCGAACACGTCGCGCACCACCGCCATCAAGCTGTCCGCCTGCTTGCGTCCATCGACCGGCTGCGTCGCCACGAACAACCGCACGCTCGGTGGCAAGCTCAGCACGAGACCTCCTCGAGCGCATCGACCAATCTCCGCAGCGTGCCCGGCTCGATCGCGTCGCTCACACGAAGCACGCGGCCACAGCACAGCACGACCTCGACGATCCCGGTGCCGCGGCTCGCGATCTCGACGAACTTCGGCACGACGTCGTTGGTATCGTTGGCCGAGGTCGCGTCGCTCTGGGCGAGACGCCGCGACCATCGTTGAAGTCGCTGCTCGTCGAGCCCCTCCCGCTCCGCGAATTCACGCATCGAGAGTCCCGTGTGCGCTTGGGCCTCCAGAACCGAGCGCGCATCCGCGACGCTCCATCGGCCCTGGCTGACATACGAGGTAAACGTGCGCTTCGGCATGGCGATCCTCGTCGCAGCCCCGCGCCCGCTCGTCTACACGCCCTTCGTGAACGGGTTACCCGGATCCGTCGCGAAAGCGTTTGCGGGGCGGCCGGGTAAGCGCGCCTGACCGCCTGGTCCAAGCGTGTTAGCCCTGAGGGATGGAGAGCACAGCGAGAGCGCAGCACTTCCGACCGGCGGATGGAAACTGGCACCGCGCGCCCTGGTGGCTCG
>CAZOGV010000250.1:0-3174 GCA_964579225.1 uncultured Akkermansia sp.
CGGCGGTGCATGCCGGCGAGTTCGAGGTAGTTGAAATAGACGTGGTGGAACCAGGGCGCGCGGCGCTGGATCACGTTGTAGAGGCCGACGCCGAAACGGTAGACGCGGTGGGTGTCCTCGAGGGCGTGGTGGGTGCGGAGTTCGACGGTGTCGCCGAGCGTGGATTGCGCCCAGCGGGTGAGCGAGTCGGCCCGCATGTTGTGGCCGGTGCCGGTGGAGGAGGTGAGGAGGAGCCAGCGCATTCTGGAGCTAGTAGAGCTAGTAGAGCTGATAGAGCTGTTAAAGCTGGTGGAGCGGGGAGCTGGATTCAGATGTTTGGGCTTACCAGCTCTACTAGCTCTACCAGCTTTATTAGCTATCAAGAGCAGCTTGGATGGCGCGGCAGGCGGTGCGGAGGACCTGGAGGCGGGCGTAGCGTTTGTCGTTGGCGGGAATGAGGTGCCAGGGGGCGTGGGGGGTGTCGGTGAGGGCGAGCATGTCGCCGACGGCGATCTCGTAGGCGTCCCATTTGCGGCGGTTGCGCCAGTCTTCCTCGTTGATCTTGTGGCTCTTGAAGGCGGTTTGTTCGCGGGAGCGAAAGCGGGCGAGCTGTTCCTCGCGGGAGACGTGTAACCAAAATTTCACTACAATCTGGCCGTGTTCAGTGAGCTCGCGTTCGAAGTCGTTGAGCTCGGCGAAGGCGCGCCGCCATTCGTCGGGACGGCAAAAGCCTTCGAGGCGCTCGACGAGCACGCGGCCATACCAGCTGCGGTCGTAGATGACGACCTGGCCGTCGCGGGGGACGTGTTTCCAGAAGCGCCAGAGATAGTGGTGGGATTTTTCCTCCTGGGTGGGTTTGGCGATGGGATAGACGCGGTAGTCGCGCACATCGATGGCGCTGGTGAGGCGGCGGATGGCGCCGCCCTTGCCGGCGGCATCCCAGCCCTCGAAGACGAAGGTGATGGCGCGGCCGGCGGCCTGGGCGGCGCGCACGGCGGCGTTGAGGCGGCCGAGCCATTTGTCGCGCTTGGCCTCGTAGTCGGAGGCGGAGAGTTTTTGGTCGAGGGGGAGGCCTTCGAGGCGGCGGCGACCGTAGGCGCGGAGAGGTTTGGGGCGGAGTTCGGGGGCGGCTTTGGGGCGGGTGCGGGCGAGGGCGGCGAGGTGTTGGCGGTGGGCGGCGAATTGTTCGAGCAGGAGTTCGCCGACGGCGAGGTTGCGGGCGCGTTCGTCCTCGGCGTCGACGACGGTCCAGGGCGCGCCGGGGCGGTGGGTGTTTTTGAGGATGTGGAGGGCGGTGCGTTCGAGGCGGTCGTAGATGCGGTGGTGGCGCCAATCCTCCTCGGTGACGCGCCAGGCGGTGTCTTCGTCGGCCTTGAGTTTTTTGAAGCGGGCGCGCTGGGCGTCTTTGTCGAGGTTGAGCCAGACTTTGACGATGAGGGTGTCGTTGTCGGCGAGGGCTTTTTCGAAGGAGCGGATGCGTTCGAGGTCGTGGTCGAGGACGAGTTTTTGCTTTTTGCTGCGGGCTTGTTCGGCGAGGGCCTCGGTATACCAGGAGCCGGCGTAAACGCCGATCTTTCCGGCGACGGGAAGGCTGCGCCAGAAGCGCCAGAGGAAGGGGCGGGTGCGTTCGTCGTCGGTGGGCTGGGCGAAGGAAAAGGTCTCGACGCCGCGAGGATCGAGCCAGCCGCCGAGGGTGTTTAAGACATCGCCGCGTCCGGCGCCGGCGACGCCGGCGACAATGAGGAGGACCTTGAAGGGCTGGGTCTGGAGCTGAACCTGGAGTTGCACGAGGCGTTCGCGAAGTTCGGCGACACGGGTCTCGTAGGCTTTTTTGGGGATGCGTTCGGTCGGGATGTCTTCGGCGCGAACCTTTGCGCCCGCGACGACGGCGGCGGGTGCGGCTTTTTTCTTGGGTCGGCTCGGCTTTTTCGCGTTTGGCATGGTGGTTCGCGGGGTAAGTCGCGAGGTAGCGAAAGGCCTATCGCGGGGTAGCGAAAGGTTTTAACGCGGAGCGCGGAAAAAGATCCGGCGTCGGGCGGCGGGAAAGCGGGTGGAGCTCAGGGCGCGAGGGCGTTGAGGACGGTCGAGGGGGTGAGGAGTTCGGGGAGGATGACGGGCTCGGTCGCGTCGGGGAGATAGACGAGGTTGAAGGGGACGGCGGCGCGGTTCCAGCGGGCGAGCTCGGCGGTGATGAGCGGGTCGCGGTTGGTCCAGTCGGCACGCAGGGTGGCGACGTCGCGGTCGCGGAAAGCTTTGAGCACCTCCGCCGAACCCGGGCCGGCGAAAACCGCCGCCTTGTTGGTCTGACAAGTAAAGCACCAGCGGGCGGTAAAATCGACGTAGATGGGGCGTCCTTCTTCGCGCAGGGCGGCGACGCGCTCCGCGCTCCAGGGCTCCCATACGATGTCGGTGGGCGTGGCGGCGCGCGGCCAGCCGAAGGCGACGGCGCCGGTGGCGAGCAAGAGCGATGCGGCGAAGGCGATGCGGCGGGGTTTGGCGGAGGGCGCGGTGGCTCTGCCGTAGAGCCAGAGCGCGAAGGCGAGGCCGGTGAGGGCGAGGAGGGCGGTGAGCAGGGCCTCGGCGGTGAGTTGGCCGGCGAGAATCCAGACGAGCAGGCCGACAGTGCCGTAAAGCAGGAAGGCCATGCCCTGTTTAAAGGTTTCCATCCACGCGCCGGGGCGAGGCAGGAGTTTTACGGCGGAAGGGAAGAGAGCGAGGACGAGGTAGGGCGCGGCGAGGCCGAGGGCGATGGCGGTGAAGACGGCGAAGCTCGACACCACGGGCAGGGCGAGGGCGGCGCCGAGGGCGGGGGCGAGGAAGGGCGCGCTGCACGGGGTGGCGACGACGGTGGCGAGCACGCCGGTGAAGAAGGAGCCGGCGAGGCCCTGCTTTTGCTGGAGCTCGCCGCCGATGGCGGTGGCGCGTAGGGCAAATTCGAATACGCCCGACATGTTGAGCGCGAAGGCGAGCAGCACGACGGCCATGACGAAGACGAAGGCGGGCGACTGGAGTTGAAAGCCCCAGCCGAGCTGTTCGCCGCCGGCGCGGAGCAGGGCGAGCACGGCGGCGAGCGCCCAGAACGAGAGGAGGACGCCGAGGGTGAAAACGATACCGTGGCTGGTAATTTTTTTGCGGTCGGAGCCGGCTTGTTGCACGAAGCCCATGACCTTCAGGCCGAGCACGGGGAAGACGCAG
>CAZOGV010000251.1:0-3161 GCA_964579225.1 uncultured Akkermansia sp.
CGCCCCCATCCAAATCATCTCCGCCTGGCAGTGGATGTTGTCGGAACCAGAGGAGTAGCCTGATAAATCCGATCAAGACTCCTGAAACGTGCCAGTAGTCGCGCCTTCTTCACCCGCCCCTCTCCAGCCCCTCGATCACCGCCCCCAGCCGCCCGCGCACGCGCCTCGTCTCCACCGCGCTCCACGCCCGCAGCAACGGCAACCACGTCGCGTCCGCCACCCGGCCCACTTCCTCCACCAGCAACAGCACCGTGTTCTGGTTTCGCTGCTGGTTTTCCGTGTGCAAAAACGACAGCCGCAACGCCCCTCCGCCCGCCACCGCCGTCACCTGCGCGCGCAGCTCCTCCAGCCATAAGTCGGCCGCATACCCCATCGCCTTCGCCAGCCCCGCCTCGGTGTAAACGATCAACGGCAGCCCTTTCTCCCGCGTGCGCTCAAACCGCAGCCACCCGCGATGAAAACACGTGTCGATCTTCGCCATCACCACCTCCTCGGCCACCCCCGCGAAATACCCGTGCCCCGGCCCGCCCGCCATATTCAGCCGCTTGATTTTCTCCGCCAGACTCCCCCGCAACGCCATCATCACCGACGTGCGCCCCGCGCAGCCTATCGCGCGATCCAACACCGCAAAAATCGCCCGCTCCTCCGCGACCGACAAGGGAACCGGCCCCGTCAACTCGACATTAGCCGTGACGATGCAGTCGAAGGCGGAGTAGCGGGGTGAGATGGCGAACAGATTTCAGAGGTGAACGACCAAGGAACACCCGGAGGGTATTTCGCCGGGAGTTAACCACTGAAAGGTGCCGCCAGATTACCTCGATACGACCCTCTCGACTGCATCGTCGCGGCTTAGGCCCGCGCCGCTCTCGCCTGTTCCGTTACCACCCGGACATAAGGCCGCCACCAAAACAATCCCCCCCCGCCTTTCAAGCCCGCCCACTCCTCCGCATCATTGGACATTGGACATTCGTCATTGGTCATTCGTGATTCCCTTCACATGCCCTCCCTCGCCGACTCCTACTTCGCCGACTCCACCGCCCTGCTTGCCAAGGCCCGCGAACTCAACGCCCCCGTGCTCGCCGCCGTCGCTCCCAAGATCGCCGCCTCCCTCGCCGCCGGCGGCGTGCTCCACACCTTCGGCTCCGGCCACTCCGAGATGATCGCCCGCGAAATCATCGGCCGCGCCGGCGGACTCATGCCCGTCACCGGCCTCTTCGATCCCGGCTACGGTTTCTCGGAAAACATCGTCGGCTACGGCACCCGCCTCGCCCAACGCCACGACCATCACTACGGCCTCCGCCCCGGCGAGACCATCATCGTCATCTCCAACTCCGGCAAAAACGCCTCCCCCATCGAGGTCGCGCTCTACGCCAAACAAAAAGGCCTCACCGTCGTCGGCCTCACCTCCGTGGCCATGAGCAGCACTGCCGCCACCGTGCACCCCGGCGGGCGAAACCTGCACGCCATCGCCGACCACGTGCTCGACAACCTCGGCGTCACCGGCGACGCCATAACCGAGATCACCCCCGGCCGCTTCGCCGGCCCCACCTCCACCTTCATCGGCTGCACCCTCCTCAACCTCCTCATGCTCGACGTGCTGCAATCGCTGCGCGACCACGGCCACGAGTTGCCACTCGTCACCAGCCAAAACATCCCCGGCGGCATGGAGGCCAACATCGCCCTCTCCCGTCGCTACCGCACCCGCCTCAGCAAACTCATCGGCTGAAAAAAGCGCCCCAAACCCCGCCTCGCCTCAGCGAAAGCTCGCCTTCCGCGCGCCGATTCGCCTCTCATCCGCGACACGTTCCGGGGTCCCCTACCACGCCTGCTTCTGGCCCTCGCCGCCGCCCTCGCGGCCCCGGCGGCACACGCCATCGACCCCGCCACCCTGCCCCCGCCCTACACCGCGACCGACCTCGGCATCATCGCGCAACAAGCCGCCGACCGCGCCCTCGAGTCCTTCCCTCAGGCCGTCATCGCCATCGTCGATCGCGACGGACGCCAACTCCTCCTCCGCCGCGCCGACGGCACCGGCGGCATCACCGCCGACGAACGCACCCGCGCCGTCGGTCGCGCCGGCACCGCCGTCTTCCTCAGCTCCAACGAGCACGCCTTCACCCCGCGGACCGCCGGCTTCATCATCCAGCAAAACTTCCCCCCGCGCGTGCTCAATCGCCCCCCCGGCCCGCTTGTCGGCGTCGGCTTCTCCAACCTCGCGTATTCAGATATCAACTACTTCCGCGAGGCCGACGGCGTCACCCGCATCCCCGGCACCCGCCTCATGGCCTCCCCCGGCGGCGCGCCCCTTTACCTAAACGGACGCCTCTTCGCCGGCATCGGCGTCACCGGCGACGGCACCGACAGCGAGGACTCCACCATCACCGGCCCCGACGAGGACGAAGCCATCGCCCTCGCCGGCCAGCGCGGCTACGCCCCCGATCCGCGCATCCACGGCGACTTTGTCCTCATCGACGGCCTCCGCATCCCCTACATCGCCAGCTCCGACCGCCCCGCCGCCAACCCCGGCGCCGCCCCCGTCCTTCTCGTCAACGTCCCCCCGCCCCCGCTCGTGCGCCCCGCCGCCGTGCTCGGCGGCGTAAACGGACAACTCCACGCCCCCATCATCGCCGACCCTGAGCCCGGCCCCGTCGCGGGCCAACCCCGCCTCTCCGCCGCCGAGGTCGAGTCCATTCTCGCCGCCGCCGCCGCCCGCGCCGCCATCACCCGCGCCGGCATCCGCATGCCCGTCGGCCGCCGCGCCCAGGTATTCATCAGCGTCGTCAACCGCCCCGCCACCGCCGGCGATCCGCCCGTCGTGCTCGGCACCTTCCGCACCCCCGACGCCCCCCTCTTCTCCTGGGACGTCTCCGTGCAAAAAGCCCGCACCGTCATCCACTACATCGCCACCTACCCCACCCGCGGCCCCGCCCTCGCCGTCTCGCGTGGCCTGGATCGCGACCGCGTCGTGGACGAGACCGGAGGCCAGACCGTTGTCTTCGGCCGCCGAGGCAGCCGCCCCTTCCACGAAGCCGAGTTCATGAAATTCCTCCAACACGCCGACGGCACCCCCTACCGCGTGCAAGACGTGAAGACCAACCCCGACGGCGACCTCATCAACACCATCGGCCAAATCCTGGCCCCCGAGCCCTACCTCCCCCCCC
>CAZOGV010000252.1:0-3137 GCA_964579225.1 uncultured Akkermansia sp.
GTCATCGATCTCCCGCCGGGCCCGCCGTTTCCTCTGCTGGCATGCGCCCCCCGATCCGGCGCGCCCGGCGGTCGCGCCCTACCTCCCACCCCGCCGCGAAACCCAGGTCCGCCGCCAGCCGCGCCAACACACGCGGCGGACGCGGACACTTGGTCAGGTTGGCCGGATGACAGGCCGCGTGCTGGCGGTGAAACAAAGTATGCGTGAGCCGATCCACCGGCCGCGTGCCGGTGAGGTTGGGGCACACGATGGGCGCGTCGATAGCGAGAAAGGCTCCCTGACCCGGCGCGAGCCGCTCCGCGATGACCGTGCTCAGCGCGTAGTCTCCCTGTGGATACGCGTAGCCGGCGAGCCGGGCTTTTTTGCGCGTCGGATCGTAAGCGGCGAAGCACACGCCGTCGGATTTTTTCTCACCCCAGGCGAGGTCGATGCCGGCGAGGAGAATTTCGGGGGCGGAAGGAGGAGCCACGGTGCTTACGAAATGAGCCGAAAAGCCGGACGCAAAGCGGCGGTGGGGTTTACCCCAAGGAGCGGCGACACTCTTGTCGCCGATGGAACGTTTCTTCGGCGACAAGAGTGTCGCCGCTCCTTGAATCACAAATGCGGAGCGAGCGCGGCACGCAGGTGTTCGTGCAACGCGGGGTCGTCCTTCGACGGATAATCATCCGGCACGCGCAGCACGATGATGGGCAGGTCGGCGCACTCCTCGGAGAATTTTTCGCGAATGGCGTCGGCGTGTTTTCGCTCCATGCAAAATACGCGGTCCGCCCAGCCAAGATGGCAGGCGGTGACTTTTATGCGCGCCCCATTGGCGGTGCCGGCCGAGCGCACGTCGTAACGCGGATCGCCCTTCAGCAAGGCCTCCGCCGCCGGGCTGCGCCACTGGTTGCGCGAGCAGAGAAAGAGGAGCTTTTCGCGAATCACGGGAGCGATGATACGTTAGGCGGCTCCCAAGGAGCGGCGACACTCCTGTCGCCGATGGAACGTCCCGTCGGCGACAAGAGTGTCGCCGTTCCTTGCCCTCAGCGGCTGAGCAGCCAGTCGGCGAAGGGGCCTTGGTAAACGCCGAAGACCACGCTGGCCGCGGCCAAAAGGCCGAGGGTCACGCCCATCGTGAGCGACACCGGCGTGGGGGCTGGACCGGCCGGCTCGACCTCGCCCTCGGGCAGCTGCGGACGCCAGGTGCTGAAGTAGGCGGCCTTGATCCAGCCGAAATAGTAATAGATCGAGATCACGACGCCCACGATGGCGATGCCGAGCAGCCAGTAGAGGCCGGCGTGAAACGCGGAGACGAAGATGAGCAGCTTGCCCACGAAACCGGCCAGCGGCGGGATGCCCGCAAGCGAACCGAGACCGATGGCGAGCACGCCCGCTAGGTAGGGGCGCTTCTTGGCGAAGTCGGCGTAGTGGTCGAGATCCTGGTCGGCGTCGTTCGGTCCGGCGACGTGGGTCATGACGCCGAACACCGCGAAGGAGGCGAGCAGGTAGGCGAAGAGATAGAACCAGATCGCGCCGACCGCCTGCGGCACGGTGAGCGCGGCGATGACGCCGAGCAGCAGGTAGCCCGCGTGCGACACGCCGGAGAGGCCGATGAGGCGCTTCACGTTGTGCTGGGTGAGGGCGGCGAGGTTGCCGAAGAGGATGGTCGCGCCGGCCATGATCGAGAGCGTGGTGACGACCAGTTTCTCGTAGGGCAAAAACACATACACGAGGCCGAGCAGCACCGCGAAGCCTGCCGTCTTGGAGGCCACGGCGAGGAAGGCGGTGACAGGGGTGGACGCGCCTTGATAGACGTCGGGAATCCAGATTTGGAAGGGAACCGCGCCGATCTTGAAGGCGACGCCCGACAGCACGAGCACGATGCCGATGGAGGCGAGGAAGTCGCCGGGGTTGGCCGCGAGGAAGACACGCACCGCGTCATAGCTCATGGGGTTGGCGGCGGCGCCGATGGCGTTCGGGTTGCCCGCCACGCCGTAGAGCAGGACGATGCCGAAGAGCAGCATGCCGGAGCTGAGCGCGCCGGTGACGAGGTATTTTAGGCCGGCCTCGAGCGAGAGCGGGTTGGTGCGGGTGTAGCTGACCAGGATGTAGAAGCCCACCGTCACGGTCTCGAGCGCGACGAAGAGCATGATGAAGTTGTTCGACTGCGAGAGCAGCATCATCGCGCCGGTGACCACCATCACGATGTGGAAGAACTCGATCTTCGGCATCCGCTGCTTCGCGAGGGCGACGACGCCGAGCAGCGAGACGAGGATGGAGCTGCCGAGGAAAAACGCGCGCAGGAACTGGCCGTTCTCGGAGTGCTGAAGCAGACCGTTGAAGGTCGTGGTGCCGAGGTAGTCGGGACGGAAGTTGAGCAGGAGTCCGAGAAGCAGACCGAGCTGGCCGACGATGGCGATGGTCGGGATGAAGGCGTGCTTCTTTTTCGGGAAGACGATCTCGAGCACGAGCAGGAGCAGGGCGAGGAGGCCGAGGCCGATCTCGGGCGCGATGGCGGACCACCGGTTATCGGCGGCAGCGGCTTGAAGTTGTTCGATGGTCATGGGTGGCCGGAAAATTATTGGGACACGGAGGTCACAGAGCTCGGACACGGAGGTCACGGAGGCCCTGAAGTGAGCGGTGCGTGGTTGGCGGGTTAGACTCTATAAATTTCTGAAGTTTGGAACTCTGTGTTCTCTGTGGGCTGCGCTCGGTGTCCTCTGTGACTAGGGTTGTTGCAGGGGAAGCGCGGCGGTCGCGGCGGCGGGGGCTGTCGTGGTCTTCACGACTTCGACGGCGGGATAGACCTCCTCAAGGGTGCGGTTGAGCGGCTCGGTGAGGGCGCGGGGCCAGACGCCGAAGCCGACGAGGGTCACGAGCAGGATGAGCGCGGGCGCGCGCTCGCTCCAACGCAGGTCGATGACCGGGTTTTTCTCCTGGTGCTTGAGGAAGGCGGCGGTGGGCTGGCCGTAGAAGACCTTGCCCATGGCGCGCAGGCAATAGACGGCGGAGATGACGACGCCGAGCAGGGCGGGGACGACCATCCAGCCGGCGTGGTTATAGACCGCCATGAAGATGGTGAGTTCGCCCCAGAAGTTGAGCAGGCCGGGGCCGGGCAGGCCGATGCTGGCGAGCACGGCGGTGAGGAAAAACGCGGC
>CAZOGV010000253.1:0-3108 GCA_964579225.1 uncultured Akkermansia sp.
TGACCGTCTAAGGCGTCAGCCGTTGGTTCCGCAGAGGCACTGAACGCTGTGTTCCGGATGGCTCATGGTGCAATTTCGACTGCCAACCCAGCGGCTCGCCATTCTGGCAAGCCATCTTTCAGCCGGCGCGCGCTGAAGCCCCGCTTACGCAATTCCGCAACCGCCTCGAACGACATGACGCACCACGGACCGCGGCAATAGGCGACGATCTCGCGGCCTGGCTTGAGCGCCTCAATTCTGCTCTCAAGCTCAGCGAGCGGTATGTTGATTGCGCCGGGAAGATGGCCGAGGGCGAACTCGTCCGCAGGGCGCACGTCGATGACGGTAACGAGGCCCTGATCCATCCGCGCCGCCAGTTCCTAGCGGGAGACGGGCTCTATGCCGTCACGGCGGTCGAACCAGCCGTGCACGACACGCGCCATTTCGGCGGAATGGCGCTCCGCGACTGTCCGCAGGGCGGCAAAGGCTGCAAGCACGCTCTCGTCGGCCAGCCGGTAGTTGACGAACTTTCCATCGCGCTCGGAGATGACCAGCCCCGCCCTCCGCATCGCTTGCAGATGCTGCGAGACATTGGCGATCGGCATTCCAAGCTTGCCCGCCAGCGCATCGACGCTCCGCTGTGAACCGGCATGCAATTTTGACCCCATGAAGGGGGCAATCGGCGTTCAATTTTGACCCCGCCCCTGATGGCGCAATCTCCCGCTATGCGATTCGCGAGCGGGGGCTCACAGGGGGATGGTGACGGTGGAGACGATCGGGCGTGTACGGCATGCCTTTCATGTGAAGGGCAAAACGATCAAGCAGATCTCGCGGGAGCTTCGGCTTGCGCGGAACACGGTGCGAAGCATCGTTCGCGGCGAGGAGACTGAGCGCCTCTATGAGCGGCGCGCGCAGCCGCTTCCGAAGCTGGGGGCGTTTGCCGAAGCGCTCGACCGGATTCTGGCGGACAATGCCAGGCGCCCCAAGCGGGAGCGGCTGACGTTTCAGCGTTTGTATGAGGCGTTGCGGCTGTCCGGCTATTCCGGCGGCTATGACGCGGTGCGCCGGTATGGCCGGAGCTGGGAGCGTCATCAATCCATAAAGCAGGCCGAAGCCTATGTGCCGCTCGCCTTCGCACCGGGAGAGGCTTACCAATTCGACTGGAGCCACGAATGCGTGGTCATTGATGGTGTGACCACGATGGCCAAGGTGGCCCATGTCCGGCTTTGCCATAGCCGGATGCTGTTCGTGCGGGCCTATCCGCGTGAGAGTCAGGAGATGGTGTTCGATGCGCATGAGGCGGCCTTTGCGTTCTTCAAGGGTGCCTGCCAGCGCGGCATCTACGACAATATGAAGACCGCGGTGGATGCGGTGTTCGTCGGCAAGGAGCGCCAGTTCAACCGGCGCTTCCTGCAGATGCTCAGCCATCATCTGGTGGAGCCGACCGCCTGCACGCCCGCTGCCGGCTGGGAGAAGGGGCAAGTCGAGAACCAGGTCGGCGTGGTGCGCCGGCGCTTCTTCACGCCGCGGCTGAAGTTCAAGAGCTATGCCGATCTCAACGGCTATTTGCTCGACCGCTGCATCGCCTATGCCCGCTCGCAGCCGCATCCCGAGCAGAAGGACAAGACCGTCTTCGCCGTGTTCGAGGCCGAGCGGGCCGCCCTTACCCCTTATCGTGGCCCGTTCGACGGCTTCCATGCCACCAGCGCCGCGGTGTCGAAGACCTGCCTGGTCCGCTTCGACCGCAACCGCTACTCGGTGGCCTCGTCCGCGGTCGGGCGGCCCGTCGACGTACACGCTTATGCAGATCGCGTCGTCATCAAGCAGGACGGGATCACCCTCGGCGAGCACCGCCGCCGCTTCGGCTGCGACCAGATCGCCTATGATCCCTGGCATTACGTGCCGGTGCTGGCAAGGAAGCCCGGCGCGCTGCGCAACGGCGCTCCGTTTAAGGACTGGCCCTTGCCAGGCGCCCTGGCAAAGGTCCGCCGGAAGCTGGCCGGCTCCGACGACGGCGACCGGCAGATGGTGAAGGTCCTGACCGCCGTGCTCACCGATGGCCTGCAGGCGGTGGAGGCAGCCTGCGCGGAGGCGCTTACCGCCGGCCTTGCCGGCGCCGACGTGATCCTCAACGCGCTCGCCAGGCGCCAGCAAGAGGAAGCTGCTCCTCCGATCGCGACGCCGGCACGCCTTACGCTCAGCCTGCCGCCGGTCGCCGACTGCGCCCGCTATGACCGGCTGCGCGCTCCTGTCCGGGAGGCGGCATATGGAGCGCTCTGAGATCTTGGAGATGATGACGACGCTGCAGCTCGCCGGCATGCGCGCCACCTATGACGAGATCGTCTCGGTGGGCATCAAGCGCCAGCACGGCATCGAGCGGGTCATCTGCGCGCTGCTGAAGGCCGAGATCGCCGCCAAGCAGGCGCGCTCGATCAACTATCAGATGGGCATTGCCAAGCTGCCGCTCGTCAAGGAACTGGCCGACCTGGAGCTGGGGGCCACGCCGATCAACGCCGAGTTGGTCGAGCAGCTCTCCGGCGGTGCTTTCCTCGACAGCCAGCGCAATGTGGTGCTGATCGGCGGCACCGGAACCGGCAAAAGCCATATCGCCATCGGCATGGCCCGCAATATCATCCGGGCTGGGCGCAAGGGGCGCTTCTTCAATGCCGTCGACCTGGTTAACCGGCTGGAGACCGAGGCCAAGCTCGGCCGCCATGGTCGCATCGCCGATGGGCTGGCCCGCGTCGACCTCGTTATCCTCGACGAACTCGGCTATCTGCCATTCGCCCAATCCGGCGGTCAGCTGTTGTTCCATCTGATCAGCCGCCTTTACGAGCGCACCTCGATTATCGTCACTACTAACCTCGCCTTCGCCGAATGGCCGAGCGTCTTCGGTGACGCCAAGATGACCACCGCGCTACTCGATCGGCTTACCCATCATTGCGACATCATCGAGACCGGCAACGACAGCTGGCGTTTCAAAAACCGATCCTGAGCCGAGCGCCGCCTGCCTGGCTCTGCGCTGTTCCGCTACGCTCCACAGCTCCGAGCCAGGCAGGCGATGAAGCGCGTCCAGCTGGGGTCAATTTTGGACGCCGATTGGGGGTCAAAGTTCAGTGCCGATTGACA
>CAZOGV010000254.1:0-3045 GCA_964579225.1 uncultured Akkermansia sp.
CTTTGGCGGCGACTTCGGTGTCGATTTGGAGCGTACGCGGACCGGACAGAGCCGGTCCCTCCAAGGGACGGAACAACCACGCACGCGCGTCAGGACACGAAATGGTAGCCGGCGGCGAGGGTGCGAAAGCGGGTGGTTTGCGTTTCGGTCCAGGTGGCGTCGCGGCCGAGGAACTCGGCGAGGAGGGCGGCGACGCGGGGGGCGCAGGCGGCGGCGGCGCGGGCGTCGAGAAAGAGGGCGCGGGTGCGGCGGGCGAGCACGTCCTCGACCGTCTCGGCGAGCTCGGTGCGGGCGGCGTGGCGGACCTCGGCTTCGGTGTAGGGCAAGTCGGGGTGGAGGAGCGCGGAGGGCGCGGAGTCGGCGAGGCGGAGGTCGGGCAGGGCGAGGTCGGCGGTGGGGCACGCGCGGGGGGCAAGACGACCGAGGCGCGCGGCGAGATCGACGACTTGCTCGGCCATTTCGCGGTAGGTGGTCCATTTGCCGCCGGTGACGGTGAGCACGCCGCCCGCGCCGACGAGGAGGGCGTGTTCGCGGGAAAGGCTGGCGGTGGAGTCGCCGGCTTTGCTGCGCACGAGGGGGCGCAGGCCGGCGAAGACGCTGAGCACATCGGTCGCTTGCGGCGGGGTCGTCAGGTAGCGGCGGGCGTGGGCGAGGATAAACGCGCACTCCTCGGCCAGGGGGCGCGGTTCGAGCTCGGCGGACGGGCGCGGCGTGTCGGTGGTGCCTACGATCACGCGGTCGTGCCAGGGCACGGCGAAGAGCACGCGCCCGTCGTCGGTCTTGGGCACCATGAGGGCGGTGTCGCCGGGCAGGAAGCGGCGCGGGAGCACAAGGTGGATGCCCTGGCTGACGGTGACGAGCGGGGAGGAGGCGGGGTCCTCGCGGCGGCGTAGTTCATCCACGAATACGCCGGTGGCGTTTATGACGACGCGGGCGCGGATGGTGAACTCTGCTCCGGAGATTTTGTCGCGGATTTCGGCTCCGACGACGCGGTCGCCTTCGCGGATGAAGTCGGCGGCTTCGGCGTGGTTGAGGAGGGCGGCGCCGCGATCAGCGGCGGCGCGGGCGAGGGAGAGGGCGAGGCGGGCGTCGTCGAACTGGCCGTCGTGGTAGAGCACGCCGCCGCGCAGACCTTCGGGCGAGGCGGTGGGGAGGCGGGCGAGGGTTTCGGCGCGGTCGAGGACGCGGGATTTTCCGAGGGAGAGTTCGCCGGCGAGGGTATCGTAGAGTTTGAGGCCCGCGCCGTAGAAGACGCGGTCGGTGAGGCCGTAGGCGGGGATGATGAAGGCGAGATCGTGGACGAGGTGCGGGGCGTTGCGGATAAGGCGGCCGCGTTCGCGCAGGGCGGAGGTGACGAGCTTGATGTTACCTTGACGCAGGTAGCGCACGCCGCCGTGCACGAGTTTGGTGGAGCGGCTGGAGGTGCCGCTGGCGAAGTCGGCGCGTTCGACGAGGCCGACGCTATAGCCGCGCGCGGCGGCGTCGAGGGCGGCGCCGAGGCCGGTGGCTCCGCCGCCGATGATGAGGAGGTCAAAGGTCTCGCCGCCGGCGAGACGGGAAAGCATGGCGGCGCGGTTCATGGACGGCTGACGCGGGCGGCGAGGATGGGGGTGGGACGGTCGGACCAAACGGCGGGGACGGAGCCCCGCCCTCCAGGTCGGATGCTTCTGCGCAGACGGTTCATGGGCGGGCCCATTCGCGGGTGCGGGCGACGGCGCGGGTCCATTCGGCGAGGCGGGTAGACCGGTCAGTGGCGGTGATTTTGGGTTCGACGCGGGCGTCGAGGGTCCAGTTAGCGGCGAAGGTCTCGGCGTCGATGGCGCCCGCGCCGATGCCGGCGAGGGCGGCGGCGCCGAGCGCGGTGGTTTCGCTGACCTGTGGTCGCACGATGGCGCGACCGAGGAGGTCGGCCTGGATTTGCAGGAGCGGGGCGCTGCGACTCGCGCCGCCATCGACGCGGAGTTCGGCGAGGCGGAGGCGGGAGTCTTTTTCCATCGCGGCGAGGAGTTCGGTGGTTTGGAAGGCGATGGATTCGAGGGCGGCGCGGCAGAGGTGGGCGCGGTTGACGCCCCGTGTTAGGCCGACGAGCGCGCCGCGCGCGTAGGGGTCCCAATGCGGCGCGCCGAGGCCGACGAAGGCGGGCACGAGCAGGGCGCCGTTGCTGTCGGGCACGGAGGCGGCGAGCTGGTTGAGTTCGTCGGCGCTGGCGACGAGTTGGAGTTCGTCGCGCAGCCATTGCACGACCGCGCCGGCGACGAAGACCGCGCCTTCGAGGGCGTAGGTGGTTTTGCTGCCGATGCGCCAGGCGGCGGTGGAGAGCAGGGCGTTTTCGGAGCGCACGATTTCCGCGCCGGTGTTGAGGAGGAGGAACGCGCCGGTGCCGTAGGTGGCTTTGGCCATGCCGGGCTTGAGGCAGGCCTGGCCGAAGAGAGCGGCCTGCTGGTCGCCGACGAGAGCGGCGATGGGCGCGCCCGCGCCAGGCAGACCGGCGGCGATGACGCCGTATGCGCCGGCGGTGTCGCGGATCTCGGGCAGGACGGAGGCGGGGATGTTGAAGAGTTTGAGCAGGTCGGCGTCCCACGCGCCGGTTTGGAGATTGAGGAGAAGGGTGCGGGAGGCGTTGGATGTATCGGTTTCGTGGATACGGCCGGCGGTGAGGTTCCAGAGCAGCCAGGTGTCCACGGTGCCGAAGGCGAGTTCGCCGCGTTCGGCGGCGGCGCGGGCGTCGGGGACGTTGTCGAGTAGCCAGGCTAGTTTGGTGGCGGAGAAGTAGGGGTCGAGGCGGAGGCCGGTTTTGGCGGTGACGAGGGGCTCGTGGCCGGCGTCGCGCAGGCGGGCGCAGGCGTCGGCGGTGCGGCGATCCTGCCAGACGATGGCGGGGTGGACGGGCGCGCCGGTGCGGCGGTTCCAGAGCAGGGTGGTTTCGCGTTGGTTGGCGATGCCGACGGCGGCTAGATCGGCGGCGGTGGCTCCGGCTTTGGCGAGGGCGTCGGCGGCGCAGTCGCGTTGGGTGTGCCAGAGGTCGGCGGGGTCGTGCTCGACCCA
>CAZOGV010000255.1:0-3005 GCA_964579225.1 uncultured Akkermansia sp.
GCCCCCGCCGCCGTCTTCCACGCCGCCAAGTCTCTCGGCATCTACGGCCTCGGCCTCACCCTCCTGCAATGGTTCGTCGCCTTCATCACCGTGGGCGCGGAGTGGTTTCTCATGTGGCAGAGCAAATCCTGGAACGGCCAGGACGCCGCCGGGCGCATGTTCATGTGCTTCGGCATCATGCTGATCGTGGTCCTGCTCAAGGACGACGAGCTCGCCGAGTAAACACCCGCGCCGCTGAGCCAGCGGCCCGCTGATCCCGCCGTCCCCCTTCCGGCCCGCCTCCCCTGCCCGCCGGTGTAACCCATTAGGTTACACCCCTAGCCCGCTTCCCCTCGGCCATGTGTAACCAAATTGGTTACACCTCTACTCCACCGCCGACCCGGAAAGTGTAACCAATTTGGTTACACTTTTCCCCGATGCCGACCCGGCCAGTGTAACCTATTGGGTTACAAGGACCGAATTTCCCGGCGGCAAAACTCGCCCCATTCTCGCTCCGATTTCACTCCAAGCACCTACCGCCCTCGAGGAGCAGTTCACCCGCCGTCTGGCACTCCATTGATACACTCCATTGATGAGCCGGCCCCGAGCTTTGCGTTTTCAGCGCGGCGTGAGATTTTTAAAACTGTCTTCACGCCTCGCTTCACACCTGCACCCGCGCACCTGCCCCTCCTCCGCCCCTCCCCCGTGCCGCACTCCCTGCTCATCGACTACAACGGCTTTTTCGCCTCCTGCGAACAACAGGACCGCCCCGAGCTGCGCGGTCGCCCCGTGGCCGTCGTGCCCGTCGCCTCCGAACACACGTCCTGCATCGCCGCCAGCTACGATGCCAAACGCGCCGGCATCAAGGTCGGCACCGCCGTCACCGACGCCCGCCGCCTCTGCCCCGGCATCGCCATCGTCGAGTCCCGCCCGGAGCTCTACCTGCACTACCACAAAAAACTCATCGAGGCCGTCGAGACCTGCCTGCCCGTCACCGAGGTCTGGTCCATCGACGAGGTCTGGTGCCAGATCCCGCCCGGCCTGCGCGAACGCGACACCGCCCTCGCCCTCGCAAAAAAAATTAAACGCGCCATCGCCCGCCTCGCCGGCCAACACCTCACCTGCTCCATCGGCCTCGCGCCCAACGCCTGGCTCGCGAAGATCGCCTCCGATCTCCAAAAACCCGACGGCCTCGTCGTCATCGAACAAGACGAACTCCCGCAACGCCTCTTCGAACTCGCCCTGCGCGATCTTCCCGGTGTCGGCGAAAACATGGAGAAACGCCTGCGCGCCTCCGGCATCCTCACCGTCGAGCAACTCTGCGCCGCCGAGCTGCGCGAGCTCCGTCGCATTTGGGGCGGCATCGAGGGCGAGCGCATGTGGCGTCGCCTGCGCGGCGAGGAGGTTCCGCTCCCGCCCCGCCACACTTCCTCCATCGGCCACGCGCAAATCCTCTCGCCCGATCTGCGCAATCCCGACGGCGCGCGCGCCACCCTCCACCGCCTCCTGCAAAAAGCCGCCCTCCGCCTGCGCCACGGCAAGCTCTTCGCCGGCGGCCTCCACCTCGCGCTCAAATACCGCGGCTCCCGCTGGAGCGAGGCAGTCACCTTCACCGACACCCAGGACACGCTCGAACTCATCCGCGTGCTCAACCTGCTCTGGGACCGCCGCCCCGCCCGCCGCGTCGATCACTTCTCCGTCGGCGTCACGCTCTTCGCGCTCGTGCCCGCCGAGTCGCGCACCGAACTCCTGCCCGGCCTGCTCGACGAACGCCCGGGCGACTCCGCCCGCCGCGCCGCTCTCAACGCCACCCTCGACCACATCAACAAAAAGCTCGGCAAACACTCCGTCGTTTACGGCGGCGCGGTCGGCGCCCTCGCCTACGCGCCCATCCGCATCGCCTTCCAACGCATCCCCGACCTCGCCCTCGAGGAAGGCGAAATCGACGGCGAACTCTATCCGACCTCGGACGAACTCGCCGCCGCGCGCCGCCTCGCTTGATCGGCATAATCCCGGTTCTCACGAACCGGGCCACGTGGCTCGATTCGTGAGAATCGAGAGTCCGTAGTCAAAAAACGGATACAAGCCGCCGCCTCACTTGATCGCCACCAGCTCGACCTCGAACACCAGCACCGAGCCGGGAGGGATCGGTCCCTGGCCGCGGTCGCCGTAGCCGAGCGAGGCGGGGATAAAAAGTTTCCACTTCGAGCCGACCGACATGAGTTGCAGCGCCTCGACCCAGCCCGCGATCACGCCGGTGACGGGAAACGAAACCGTCTCGCCGCGCTGCACCGAGCTGTCGAACACCGTGCCGTCGGTCAACGTGCCGTGGTAGTGAACCTCGACCGTCTGATCCGCCGAGGGCTTCGCGCCCGCGCCTTCGCGCATGACCTCGTATTGCAGACCCGAGTCGGTCAGCACCACGCCCGCGCGGGCGCGATTTTCGGCGAGGAACGCGTTGCCCGCCTCGGCCCGCTTCGCGGCCTCGCCCGCCGTTACCGCCTCGGCCCGCTCCTGCGCGGTCTCGAACGCGGCGCGCAAATCCGCCTCGGCCACGCGAGGCGGCAGACCGGAGAGACCGTCCTGCAGGCCGATCACGAAGGCGCTCAGATCGACCTCGACGCCCTGGCGGGCGAGATTGGCGCCCATGTTCATGGCGATGCCATAGCTGACGCGTTGTTCGACGGTATCAAAGGAATGTTCGGAGGGAAAAGACATGCGCGCCACCCCACCGACCACGCCGCCAAATGCAATACCGAGTTTTCCGCCCCCTCGCCGACAAACCACGGGGAGCGCCACGCGTCCGCCCTCCATTTCCATACGGATAAATTTTTGCTGCGCCAGCGAACCGAAGAAGAGCTGGTTCTTCCAACCGGTGAACTTGTCACCGTCGTAAAAAGCCACCTCGACCACACCCACGATCCCGTGGATCGAAGATCCGGTCAAACCGGTCACCGACCGATGCTATAAGTCGTTGCGAAAGGACTGGCACGGAGCGGCGACGAGGATGCCGCCGCTCCGTCAAA
>CAZOGV010000256.1:0-2973 GCA_964579225.1 uncultured Akkermansia sp.
GATCTACAGCGCCGTTCAGGAACGTTTCCCCAAACGCACGGAGTTGCCGCACATGCCGCTACCCGACGCCGGTAACCTTTTCCCTGAACTGCGCTACAATCCGACCGTGGTCATGCAGGGAGAGCGGTTGGCGCTCAATGTCGGCCCGCGTTGCTTGTTCCTCAGCCTTCCCGTGGGTGCCGAGTATCCGGGCTGGACGGTCTATCGTGAGTCGCTGGCCTGGGTTTTGGATCGCATTCGCCCGCTCGCCATCATCGGAACACCGGAGCGCTTGGGTCTGCGCTACACCGATTTTTTCCCTCATCCCCTGCCCGAATGCCTTCAGGTCGATCTATCCATAGGCGGCAAGAGCGAGATAGCCCAGCCGCTCCACATCGTCAGCACGCTGCCTCGGGAAAAGCTTCAGTGCCAGGTGCAGATCACCCATCCGGCGATCAAGGACGCAGACAAAAACAGCCAACAAGGAACCCTGTTGGATGTGGACATGGGCTTTTCCGTGCCGGTCGATAAATTTTGGGAGGCGGCCGTGCCTGCTTTCGACTACGCGCACAAAGTTCAAAAGCACCTCTTCTTTGGCGAGTTGTTAAAGCCAAGTTTCCTTGCAACCTTGAATCCTGAATACTGATCTCACTTGTTCGCACATGCCTCCTCTCGCTGAATTTCCTGTGCCCCATTATATAAGTGACTTGGAGCGTCGCCTGCAGGCCGTGAGTTTTCGGCTGACTCCCCAAGTCACCGGCTGGATCGATAGTCCGGGCATTCCGCCCACGCTTTCCAGTTTGGTTTTCAGCAAACTTGGCGACGCCGCCTGGCAACGTTTCCGCGATTTTAGTAAATGGCCCGATGGCTGGGCCGGTCCCGGTAGCCACGCCATCGCGTGGGGCACTTACCTGAATTTCGAAAGCCTGCTCGACGGTTTGCGCATCCCAACCGGTCGCACACCCCCGAGTCTGTTCGTTACCGACGAAGGGTTCCTCTCCCTGCAATGGGAAGCGCGTGACGAAACCACGGTGAGCGTGACCGCGAACACAACCGGCGCCGATTACTTCATCGAAAGCGGAAGCGAGGAAGGCTCGACCGACGACCTCGAGGCTCTCGCGCAACGCCTCAATCGCACTTGGGCATGATCTTGGCGGCCGGGGAGGAGATCGCCCGCGCGCTCTGCTCCGACAAATACGATCCCGTAACCGGGCGCATTTCCACCAGTCTTTTCAAGGGCCCGAATACGTCGGTAAGCCGCCTGGCGATTATTCCCCTGTCTGGTCAGTGGCGGAAATTGGCGGCCACGGTTCAGAAGCTCCCCGGACGACGTTTGGAGAAGATAGGGGTTATTGAAGTCGAATCACTGCGTGGTCTCGGCGCGATGCATACGGCCAACGGAAAGCCGCACCCCGTCACGATCTCCATCGTGGCCAAGCGGGAAGATTGGAACGAAGCCCACGCCGAAGTGGTGGAAAAACTTCCCGATGGTTTGTGCAACACCATCAACAAGGCGCCGGCTCAGCACTCGCCGCCAGTCGGCTTTGATCCAGAAGCCGTGCCGCGTGAGATTCCCTAAAAAAGGAACGGCGTCCCTGTCGAAGATGTCAGGCCGCAAGCACGCCCCGACCTTGTTGAAAAACTAGAGCGCGAGCCTGGCGAAGTTCCAAAAAGTGGTGCCCTTCCCGCCCACCGCCGATTTCCCCAAGACGATCTACCGCCACGACCCGGCGAAGATTATCCTCGCCGCCGTTACGGCCTAAAAAATCTAGAACCGGTCCCTGCGACCGGTTCTTTTTTTTGGCTCTTCACGTTTTCGTGTGGGTAAGGGCTGAAAAGCGGCGAAGAAAAGAGCATCTATGGCAGTCGAAGAGCACTATGCGAAGTTGCTGCAATTGCCGCCTCCGTGGGAGGTGGCGCGTGGCCTGGCGCGCCGCTTCGAGGAGCTGTTTGAAACCAACCTGCGCACCGCCAAGGCCTGGGCCTACAAGGAGCAGATGGTCGAGTTCTGGAACCAGCCCGACGCCGATGCCGGCAACGCTTTCTTCCAGCAGTGGTATCGAAGCGTGATGCACAGCCGTCTGCCCAAAATGAAGAAGGTCGCCAAGTCGCTTTCTACGGCAGGTTTCTACGGCAGGTCGACTTTTACGCCGAGGAATTCCAGGTCGGAGCCTTCTTTGGCGCGGACTTTCTGGGCGAGGACGATCATGCCGGTGTGGTCGGTAGAGACGATGAGATCGTTGGTGCGGGCGATTTCCTTCATGAAGGTGACCATCGACATGCGGGGGAGGTCGCCGGTGATCTTGATGCGCGCGGCGAGATCGGCGGGTTCGGTGCGAATTTGGAGGAGCTGGCCCGTCGGCATCTTCACCTCGCGGGCGGTGAAGCGTCGGTTGATGTTTTCCAGAATAATATCGAGAGCCGTGTTGCCGTAGGTGGAAGCCGGTTGGTCTCCACCGGTTTCGAGGAGCGCCCAGAGTGCGGCGTCGGCGGGCTTAAGGCAGGCGGTGAGGTCGGCGAGGGAACGCACGTAAGCTTGGTCGGCGACCGAGAAGGTCTTGAGCGGCACGGTGAAGACCTGACCGTCCTGACGCTCGATTTTGACCGAGTTGGTGTCGGTGGTCTCGATCAGGCGCGCGGTGATGGAGCGACCGTTGGTATCGGTCCACTGCCGGAAATCGTGGGTTTCGGCGGCCTTAAGGGTGAGGCCGCAGGTGAGTTGGAGGGTAACCAAGCAAGCGAGGAGCTTGAGTGGTTTCATAGAAGAGGCCTGCATAAAGTTCGCCACAGATAGGCGAGCAAGGAGATTATTGCAGCTTTGGTGCCTTAAGTGCCTGTAACGAAATAACTGTTACAACCTGATACGTTTTTTAGGCCGCTGGCTGTGTTGCGCTATCGGTTACAGCCCGCGCGGAGATGCGCCCTCAAGCGCGCCTTGCCGGCGACCAAAATCTCCGCGCCAACTTATGACACTTATTTAGTTACAGGCCCTAA
>CAZOGV010000257.1:0-2945 GCA_964579225.1 uncultured Akkermansia sp.
TAAGGCGTCAGGTTGCCCAGAGCCGATTCGTTGAGTTGGGACGCCTCCTCGGGATATTTCAGGAAGGGCCGAACATCGTGACGGATATTCTCCCAATGGACGGCCTTCATCCTCGCCCGAAGATGGCTCATCCAAAATCGGGCTTCCGGACCGTCGCTCGTCTGTGCGATGGCGCTCTGAAGCTGAAGCACATTGGGCAGAACATCGCCGCGGCGATACCAGAGGTAGTCATACCAGTCGCGGCCCTTTTCCCGGTCGCGCCGGGTAAGCAGAATATGAAGTTTTCCGGCCATCAGCGACGGCAGCGTCAGTGTGGGCACGGTGACCTGGCTATTGGCCACGACCAGGGTGCGCGACTCCCGCGCGGTGTTTTCAGGCGGGTTGAGGTCGATCTCGAAACTGATTTGAACGCCACCACGGGCGAAAGGCGCAAAGGCCGGTGATGTCGCCGACAGATAAAGCGTGAAGCTTTGCTTCGGCACACGCGCATCGACCGGAGTCGGTCCGGATGTGCTGATGTGGGGCGTGAGCCCGATTTTGGTGAGAGCGCGGCGAATGGTCGTGGGCCATGCCTGCAACCGCTTCACGGAAGGAGTTTCGCCCATCCAGACAAAATCCATGTCCTCCGAGTAGCGCGGTAAACGATGGAGAATGCGCAGCGCGGTGCCGCCGATGAAGGCGACATCCGCCAACAATCCCTGCTGGGCCAAAGCGGCGAGCAGGCACTGCTGCAGGGCTTCCTTCGCCGCGTTGAGGCGATGGGTGAGGGGCGCGTTCCCGGCCTGCTGGAGAATGTAATTTAGATCCACGGAAGGTCAGTGCTTGAGATAGGCGGTCAGATTTTCAGCCGCACGAATCAGACGCGGTTGATCCCATTGGCGGGCGAAGCGGCGAAGCCGGCGGTGATCGATTTTCTTCCACGGATCTTGAATGCGCCAGCGGGCAAACTCCGTCGCATCCCACTCGCCGTTTTTCCACCAGAAGAAATCGAGCAGCGCTTTTTCGGGCGTGGCCACCAACACCGGCATCACCCCTTCCTGGATCGTTTCGTAGCCGAAAAATCCTTGAGGGTTGAGATGCTGATAAACGAAGCGACCGATAGGCGTATCGAAGCGGGCCGGGTTGTTGAGGGTCGCGCTCGTGACCTCCAGCACCCCCTCTGGAATCAGCCCCTCCTGATTCAGCCGCCACAGGCCGGTGACATACGATTGTTTGTAAAGCTGATTGGCCGCGCGCTCGGGCGTCAGTGGGTTTTTGGCAATTTCCTCGGGCAGGGCGTAAAACCCCCGTTTCAACGGAATAACCTGCGCTTTCTTATGCCAGCGGCAAAGAGTCTGTAGCACCGTGGCCTTCTTCTCATGCGTAAGCGCAATAAGATTGGGCAGTTCAAAAAAACCGAATGCGCTGAAGTGGCGAATTATCGTGGCGTATTCCATCAGAGATAATCGACGAATAAGCAATTAATTCGTATGGTCAACCACACAAGGCGGCGCGCATTCCCGTGATGCTCGGCGGGCCTTCTACGGGAAATTGTCAGAAAAATGGGGGCAGAAATATCCGTGGATTTGCCCCCGGGAGCGCCGGCTTTCAGCCGGCATCAGATTCAGAAGCCGGCAGGAATGCGCCGTTCGGACGCACGAGTGCCGGCCGCTCACGGGGTGTCGGCATGAGGTGTTGTGGTTTGTCGGGTGGAACGCGTTGAGGCGAAGCTGCCTCGCGAGCCAGCGCGTTGGGGTCAACGCGCTCCACCTCAACGCCCGACACGGGCGTTGCTACACGTGTGGGTGTAGCAACGCCTGTCTCAGGCGTGCGGATTTGTGGGCGTCATGCCGGCAGGAATGCGCCGTTCGGACGCACGAGTGCCGGCGCTCCCGGGGCGCCCGGCGCTTACCAGCTCGCGCCTTGGGCGCGCCCCGACTTGTCGGGGCTACCAGCTTCTCTCAGCATCTCCGGTTACAAACCGCGCCAGCGTGGGGTAGGTTTTTTCTCGGGCGAAGCAGGCTTCGCCGAGTCGCCGGGCTCCGGCGGATATCAAGTTGGTGGCCAACTTGGTCACCACTATGACCGGCCTGGCTTCGTAGTGGTCACCACTACGAGGCAACTTGCCTCTGCTACTCGTCAAGGAGGTCCCAGGGGGGGGGCGCTTACCCTTCGGCAATTCGCGCTGCCGCTTCTCCGGCCCTTTAGCGACGTCCACCAAATTGTCTCACAATATCCGCAGGCGTGCGCACCAGGATGGTGCTCACGTCACAAGCCTTCAGGGTCAGGCTAAGAAGCGTCGGATCGGCACCGCGGATGTGCTCATCGGAGGTGATCAGAATCGTGCAATTGGCCAAGGCGGCCTCCGCAAGAATGTAGGAATCGTTAACCTCCTTGGCGGGGATAAGGTCCTTGCTTCGCAATTTCTCGGCCACGTTTTCAACTATGCCCTGGCCCACCGGGATAAAATCAAGCGGGCGAAAACGCCACACGCGGACCAAGCTTTGCAATGCGGTCAAGGCGAGCGCCCGGTCCGCCTCGGTGTCCGCATGTTCGGAAATGTAGTCCAACTCGTCGATTACGGTGGGCACCACGACAAATTCCACCCCTGGCACCCGCTTTCGAAAAATCGCCACGGCATCGTGCGCCTTGTCCTTGGGGACGGCGAGATCCAGCAGCAGGTTGGTATCAACGGCTACGAGCGTGGACCGCGTTACCATTGGTGTTACCGTAAATGATGCTCATGGCGCGCGCACGGTGGATTTGGCGTTGTGCGTCGGTTAGCTCATTGGCGCGGGCGCGATACTTGGCCGAAAGGGAAGCGCCTCGAGCGGCGGTTGTCACCTTGGCCGACACCGTTGCTTTGCGAGTGGTCATGCGGGGACGATCTTGCAACTGGCGTCGTCCGTCAAGGGCGTTGTCAAGCGGCTAGTGCACAGTCTTTTTGTATAGCGGCACGAAAAACT
>CAZOGV010000258.1:0-2857 GCA_964579225.1 uncultured Akkermansia sp.
GGGGCGGGACGGGACGAAATCCCGCCTCATGCGGGATCGTTCCGCTACGGGCGGAGGGGGAAGCGGGGAACGGAGGACGAAACGACTCCGTCGTTCCGCTACAGTCGGACGGGAGGACGGCCAAGAGAGCGGGGAGGGCGTCGCGGGCGGCCAGGCGGTGGGCTAGGTGGAGGGTGAGCGCGAGGCCGTCGGGGCGGGTGGCGAGGGTGCGAAAGGTCTGGGCGAGGGTGATCGAGGCGGGCTGGGTGGGGCGCCAAGTTGGGAGAGCGAGGGGCCAGAACCACTCGGGGGCGGGACGACCGAGGGCGGCGCGTTCGGCGATGAGGAAGTGGGGTTCTTCGGGGGATGAGAAATAGACGGCGGAGGCGGAAGCGGCGGAGGGGGAGTGGACGCTGACCAAGTCGGTGCGGACGGAGGCGATGCGTTGTTCGATGCGTTGGCTCCAGGTGGTGGCGGAGGCTCGGAGGGGGACGGGGCCGAGGTCGAGGTGGCGGACGAGGATGAGACGGCCGGCGTCGTCAATGCTGGCGGTGCGGAGCGCGTCTTCGAGCAGGGTGCGGGCGCGCGTGGCGTGGGCGGGCTCGCGGCAGGCGAGGCGCAGGTGGCGCACGCGGCGGTGTTGGCGAGAGGTGGCGGGAAAGGGCGGCATGCCGGGGAGACGAGGACGGAGTTTTTTTTAACGCGAAGACGTGAAGGGCGGTCCGAAGGACGCGAAGCAGAGGGGGAGGTTTTCTAGAGCAGCCCCAGGTATTCAGATTTTAACCACAGATATCACAGATGGGCACAGATGTTCGGAGAATTGGAATCCGGATATCTGTGTGAATCTGTGTCATCTGTGGTCAAAGTTTAGGGCGGATTTTTTATGTGGTTATTAGCGGAAATAGAAGGTGCTGGCGGAGGTGAGGGGGACGAGGGGGGTGGAGGGGACTTGCACGATGCGGGCGGAGACGTGGGTGGGGGTGATGTCCTCGACGACGGCGCGGAGCATGGCGGTGGCGCTGATTTGGTGGATAACCTGCATGCCGTGGCGGATGCGGAGGGGATCGACCTTGAGTTTGATGAGGCCGCCGAGGGACGGGGTGGTCTTGTCGTCGATGGGTTGGCCGACGAGGAGCTGGTCCACGGGGGCGTGGCTGGCGAGGAGGAGGGCGACGCGGACGAGGTCGTGGATGAGTTCGCGGGCGTCGGGGATTTTTTGGTCGATGCGGTGGTAGAGCCAGTCGGCGAGGATCTGGAGTTCGCGGCGGAGGTTGAAGTCGATGCGGTTCCAGTCGGGCAGGCGGGAGAGGTCGCGGAAATCGACGGCGACGTCGTCGAACTGGCTGAAGCGTTCGGTCCAGGCGAGGCGGACGAGGCCGGGGACGAGGGAGAAGTTTTTGTGCAGGCAGGCGGCGACGATGAAGAGGCGGTCGAGTTCGAGGGCGGTGATCTGGGCGAGGTGGGCGGGGCCGGCCTCGATGAGGTGGCCGAGGGTGAGGCGCGCCTCGGCTTCGCGTTTGAGGTCGAGCCAGCTGAGGGCGGCGAGCTGGGCGACGGGGATGGCGCGGGCGGCGGCGAGGTGGGCTTGGGCGGCGGTGGCGCGGGCGCGGTAGAGGGTGCCGAGGGCGGCTTGGTAGCGGCCGGTGGTGGCGTGGGTGAACGCGGCGGGGGCGAGGGTGAGGGAGGCGGAGCGGGTGAGGAGGGCGCGGAGGTGTTCCCAGCGGTCCACGGTGCCGAGCCATTTGGGGGCGTGGACAAACCACTTGGCGGGGGAGGCGCGGAAGGTGTCGCGCAGGGCGGCGAGGTCGGCGGGGATGGGGGGCGGATCGCGGAAGCAGTCGAGAGCGGGGTCGGTGGCGAGGGCGGCGTGGAGGGGGCGCGAGGCGACGTGGGCGAGGGCGTCGATGGCGCGGGGGCGGTGGAAGACGAGGAACTCGACGTGGTGGGCGAGGATTTTGGCGCGGCGGGTGTTGATGGCGTCGAGTCGGGCTTGCTCCTCGAGTTTGAGGGCCTGGGCGACGGAGACGTCCTGACGGGCCTCGTCGAGGGCGTGTTCGACGGCAGTGAGGGCGACGTTGATTTCGGAGATTTCGGCGCGGAGGGATTTGAGGGCGGCGTGGCAGTCGGCGATGAAGGCGCGGTAGGCTTTGATGCGGGTCTCGATGGCGCGGAGGGCGGCGGCGGCCATGTCGGCGAAGCTGACGCCGGAGGCGAAGTTTTGAGATTCGTCGGCGTCGTCCACCTCGTTGTTGGCGCCAACGGCGTGGGCGAGGGTGGGGAGTTGGCGGCGGGCAATGAGGGTCTGGAAACGGATGCGAGCGAGGGGCCGGGGGGCGGCGGCGGACGGGGCGGGTTTGGTGACGGTGCCGGGGACGTCCACGAAGTCGGTGGTGAGGTCGCCGAGGGCAAGGTCGAGGCGGGTGAGACGTTCGAAGATTTCGAGGCGTCCGTCGTGGATCTCTTTGCGGACGGTGGGAGCGAGGGCGGGTTGGAGGCGCTCGAGGGGGATGGCGCGGATTTGTTTTTGGGAGAGGGTGCCGGCTTTGAGGAAGGAGGTGTTGGGGTTGAACTGATAGAGGAGGGGAGTGGCCAGGTTGAGTTCGCCAAAGTTGGCGCCGGCGGGCGAGGAGGCGGATTTTTTCGCGACCTCCTCGGCGGGGGCGGACGTCATGGCTTTGACCATGAACTGGGGCTGGGCCTGCTGGGCGGAGGGGGCGAAGTTGGCGAGGAGCTGGGAGGCGAAGGAGTTGACGGCGGTGGTGTCGGCGCGGGGGGGCTTGCGCTCGATGATGTTGGCGAGGGCGGGGGAGGTGGCGAATTTGGTGCCGAGGGAGTTGTTGGTGAGGAGTTGGCCGAGGCGATAGACGTCGGTGCGGAC
>CAZOGV010000259.1:0-2847 GCA_964579225.1 uncultured Akkermansia sp.
TCCGCGCCAACGGCCGCAAGGGCCTCGGCATCCAGCGCTACAAAGGTCTCGGCGAAATGAACCCCAAGCAGCTCTTCGAAACGACGATGGACCCCGACAAACGCCGCCTGCTCAAGGTGGACATCGCCGACGCCGCCAAAGCCGACGCCCTGTTCACCCTCTTGATGGGCGACGAAGTCCCCCCCCGCCGCCAATTCATCGAGGACAACGCCCTCAACGTCCAATTCCTCGACGCGTAACCATGAAGACCACGATCAAAGCCAAACGCACGCGCCCTGCCGCCGCCCGCAAGGTCACCCGCTCCGCCTCGGTCAAAGGCGACATCGCCCGCGCCATGTTCGCCCGTTGGGAAAAAGACCACGCCGATCCCAAGCCCATCAGTTGGGAAAAGCTAAAGACCAAGCTCGAAGAAAACCGCCTCTCCCGTTCATGAAACCAAAAGCCATCATCCACAAAGCCGACGAAGGCTGGCTCGGATAACCAAAACTCCTTTACGTGCCCGTATCACTTCCAGTTTCTCGTCAGCGCCGTGCATCGGCTATCCCAATTGGGCAAACTTCATTTTGGCCCGTTACTGATGATTCGGAAGCTCCTGCGCTATCCAAAAAACGAAAGGCACGCACCGGCACCTTTACCGACAATCTGAAGCTGCCCGTTCACCGTTGGTTTAAATACTCTGCCGGCTTTTCGGCCGAGTGGGTGCAGAGTGTTCTGCGCTCGCGAAATGCCTGCAACGTCTTCGATCCCTTCGCTGGCAGCGGCACCACCCTTCTAGCCGCCGATGCGCTGGGCATCCCGTCCGTCGGCTCCGAAGCACACCCTTTCGTCGCCCGTATCGCCGCCGCCAAGCTATCCTGGAATTTTGATATCGCAGCCCTGCGCGCCGCTGCAGTCGAAATACGCGCGCACGCCGATGTATTACCCGCCCCGCCGGCCCGCGATCCCGATTCACTCATCGCCCGCATTTATTCCCCCGCCGTCATTGAGACGCTGGAGCGCATGCGGATCGCGTATGAAACCCTAAGCTTCAAATGGGATAAAACCGTTTCCCGACTCGTCTGGCTGACCATCACCGGCCTCTTGCGCGTGAGCAGCCACGCCGGCACCGCCCAGTGGCAATACGTCCTCCCGAACAAATCCAAGGCCGTTGGAAAATCCCGCGAGCCTTGGGCCGCGTTTGACCTCGCGCTCCTGCAACTCATCGCCGATCGCTCCGCCGCCCGCGATGCCGGCTGGCACCCCGCCGGCCAAATCGTTCTTCACGACGCCCGCCAACCCTTCGCATTCGTCGGCGAACAGCGCTTCGACGCCATCATCACTTCCCCTCCTTACCCCAACAACTACGACTATGCGGACGCCACTCGCCTCGAGATGACATTCTGGGGTGAAGTCTCCGGCTGGGGAGATCTACAAGACAAGGTTCGCCGTCACCTGATGCACTCCTGCTCCCAGCATGCAGCTGCCGAACGATTAAAGCTGGATACGCTGCTGGCGGACCCGTTGATCTCGCCCATACGCCCCGAATTGTCCGTCGCTTGCGCACGTCTCGCCGAGATTCGCGAAACCAAGGGGGGCAAAAAAGCCTACCACACAATGGCCGCCGCCTATTTCTCGGACTTGGCTCGTATTTTCCAAAACCTTCGCCCGATTACCGCGCCCGGTGCATGCGTCTGTTTTGTGATCGGCGACTCCGCGCCCTACGGTATCCATCTCCCCGCCGAACGCTGGCTTGGCGAACTCGCCCTAGCTGCCGGCTACCGATCCTGGCGCTTCGAAAAACTCCGCGACCGCAACGTCAAGTGGGACAACCGCGTCCACGACGTTCCTCTTCACGAGGGCAATCTCTGGATTGAAGGCTAAAACTATGGCAGCCTCCCCCGCTCACCAATTTGGCCAGGAAATCGGCCTGCTACTTGAAGAGATCATCAAGCCCTTGCTTGCCGATTTTTCCCGCGCCCAAAACCTCTTCCTCGACACCAAAGGCCCGCGCGGCCGCGCGCGGCCGGGCAACAAAGTCACGTGGAACGACCGCTACGGAAACAAGCACGACCTCGATTTCGTCATCGAACGCGACGGCTCCGACGATGTTCGAGGCCGGCCGCTAGCTTTCATCGAAAGCGCCTGGCGCAGATACACCAAGCACTCACGCAACAAGGCTCAGGAAATCCAAGGGGCGATCCTACCCATCGCCGAGCAATACGCGTGGGATGCCCCATTCAAGGGCGTCATCTTCGCAGGCATCTTCACCAGCGGTGCCATCAGTCAGCTCGAATCCAATGGCTTCGTTGTTCTCTACATCGATTACAGCAGCATGGTTCGCGCCTTCGCCGCCGTGAAAATCGACATCGCCTTCGACGAAGAAACTCCCGACTCCGCCTTCGACCGAGCGTTGCGCGCACTCAAACGGTTGAAGCCGGCACAACGCGACCTGCTCAAGGCTACGCTACGCCAAGCAAACCAAACCAAAATCGACGCCTTCATGGCACGCTTGACCCACACACTTTCGCGCATTGTCGAGCGCATCACCGTTCTACCCCTCTACGGAAATTCGCGCGATTTTGATCACGTATCGCAGGCGATAAAGTTTCTGGAAAAACCATTCAGTCCCTTGCCGGGAACCACGAATACTCCATCGAAAATCGAGATTGGCATCCGATTCTCCGACGGCACTCGAATCGACGGCTCTTTCCCTAATCCCGCCCTCGCACTCGATTTCATCCGCTACGCCACAAAATCCTGAGCTGTTTCCGCCCCCACTTTCCCCTAACCCTCCCGCCCCTCTTTTCCCGCCGTGTCCTTTACCGCCAACGAAAAACTCACCACCGCCAACATCACCGACATCATGCA
>CAZOGV010000260.1:0-2813 GCA_964579225.1 uncultured Akkermansia sp.
AGATGGCTCTCGTAACAAGTGGCGTCCATTACAATACTGTGCTTGTTTTCCATATGACCGGACCAATGTGCGTAAAGGGCATCTTGCACCTTGTCCATGTCAAGTCTTTTGGAAAGCTCGCAGCGGATCTCGCTGATGACCTTAAAGTTGACAAGCCGCTCGGTGCCCAAATAGATGCCACAGAAAAACTGCCAGTCAAGGTTCCCATTGAGATGCTCCAAAAGCCCACGGTCGGAATCCCCCGAGTAGTGTTTTAAGAACATCAAAGCCAGTTTGCCCTTAGGGGGAAAAATGGAAGCAGGACCTTTTTTGGATTCCTTGAGTCCAAAGGAGTTTACCAGATCATCCCAAGGAATGGCCATATATATCTTGCCCAAATCGCTCCTAAGGAATCGATCGTAAAAAATATCAAATTGTTCACTTTGGGAAGAAAATGAAAATGTGTGTTGGAAATCGGAGATTCTTTGTATTTTGTACATCGTATTTTGTATTTAAAACCCCGTTTTTCGAGCTGAAGACTCATTTCCGGGGTTTTATTATACTACAATATACTAATTAATTATCTGATAATAAAATGTTTATATCACTTCTGAATCAGCCTTATTTGTCATTGGACCCGATAGCGCGGGTTTGCAACCATAAATCCACACTATCTAGGTGCTTAAAAGTCCTTGGCTGTTACACAATCTGTAAACAAAAGTCTTTAACATGCATTCTTTTAATACCCTTATAGGTTGCTATTTCCGTCAATTCATCCATGGTAACAACATATTTTGGAAAATTGTCCGATATTTCGAGTAAGTTTCCATATTCCCGCTGTATCGTGGCCTCATTTGTTAACATATAAGCAACTTGAACGTAAATCTTTTCTCCCGCCTTTTGGGCTATAAAATCAATTTCTTTATTGCCTTCTAGCCCAACAGTTACCGAATATCCTGCCATTCGCAAGTGCAGGTAAACGGCGTTTTCCAGAATTTTATGAATGTCACTCGTCTTATATCCTACAATTGCATTCCGCACACCAATATCTTCAAAAAAATACTTTTCCCCTATTTCAAATACTTTTTTCCCTTCAATTCCCGTTCGTTTTACTTTGAAAATCAAGAATGATGACTCAAGGTATCCAAGATAATCGATTACAACCTGGGTTGAAATATTTATTTTTTGAGATTTTAAATAATCACTGATTTTCTTAGAAGAAACTAGGCTACCCATATGATCCCCCAAAAAAACAACCAAATTTTCCAAGAACTTCACGTTTCTGATATTAAATCGGGTAACCACATCTTTGAGTAAAATAGTATTATAAATACTTGCTAAATACTCATAGGCAACCTGCATTTCGGTATTTAAATGTATGAGGTATGGCAATCCCCCAAATTTAAGATAGTTTTGAAATGCAGCCACTGAATCCGGCACCCTATAAAACGCCAAAAACTCTGCATAGCTTAGACCAAATACTTTTATTTCTATATATCTGCCACTCAAAAATGTAGCAAGTTCGCTTGAAAGTAAATTAGCATTACTTCCGGTACAGTAGATATCATAATTACCTCTAGTAGCAAGGTCTCTCAAGGTAATCTCAAAGGATTCAATATCTTGTACTTCATCAATAAACAAGGCCACTTTACCATTTCCAATTACATTTTCTTTCAAGTAGCGAAAAAGGTCATCTGAATTTTTTATTTTGGAGAACTCATGCTGTTCCTTATTGATATAAATAAGTTGGGTATCAGGACTCTGCTCTTTAACCAAGTCTCTCAATTGCATTAATAGATAGCTTTTCCCAACTCTTCGCTGCCCGATTAATACCTTTATCAAGGATTTACCAATAAATGGTTTTAGTCTATCGATATACAGCGGTCTGTTAATATATTGGATTGTTTCATCCATGCCTTAAACTTTTTACAAATATAAATTAAATTTCTATTACAATTTAAACTTTTTTAAGAAAAATTCATTATTTAAATTGTAATTGAAACTATTTTCAATTAAGAAAAGGATAAGACACATGCAATTTTTTCTTGTTGGCTTTATTTTTTCGGTTAGTCGGCATGTAAGTATCCCAAAAAAGTATACCTTTTGCCTTGGCTGGGGTTCAATTCTTAAAAGCAAGAGTTACGGCACTCGTCACAGACGAGTGCTCAATGTCATTAAGTTAGCCATTTTTGTTGTCACTTCGAGTGATTTTAAATGATAAAGCTATTACTTTATCATTTAAAATTGTATCGAGAAGCCTTGTTTAAAACAGCGTTCTCGATACTGGCTTACAATTTTCTATCCCAAATTGTAAGCCAACTCGAACTGACAGATCCTTAACTTAATGACATTGGACGAGTGCTAGATGGGGCTCGTTTATTTCTCTCCATTTCGATTTTGCAATATTTTTGATGTTCTGCTATATTGAATAGATGTTGTTGAAATCACAACTACCAACATTCCTACCATTACTGTTCCAATAGTATTATTAGTTTCCCAAGTTCTTGTTGCAAGTTTGTAAATAAAATAAATCAGATACAGAACTACCAAAGTGCTCATTATTATAAGAGTACCTTTCAGTATCTTTATTTTAGACCTCAACTCTTCGGTGGTTAATTCTGCGAGTTCTTTCTTTTTCATACTTCTAAAATTTTAGTGTTTGGCGTACATATTCATACTTTCAGTATTCGGTTTTGTTTCGTTTAAATGAACTACAGCTCCAAGCGTATGTTTAGGAACCCTAAAGAAGGGCCATTAATATTATATCGCTATTAACACCAGTGTTCATATAGTTACTGTTTATACCACTAAGCTAGCGAATTTTTGTTATTCTA
>CAZOGV010000261.1:0-2809 GCA_964579225.1 uncultured Akkermansia sp.
CGCGCCGACCATCGCCGCCCCCTCCGCCCCCTCCGCCCGCGCCGAACGCCCCAACGTCCAGCAGCGCACCCGCACGCTCTCCCCCCAGCCGCTCACCGGAGCGGAAGATTCCGCCGATCGCCGCGGCTTTAACCGCATGCGCTAAGCGAAGAACGCACTGCGTCTTGCGCCGGGCCATCCGCCCTGCCATGGCTCGCGGTCGCACCATGAACACTCCAGCGGGGCCCGCCCCGACAGAAGAGCCTGCCCCCTTGCGGCGCCTCTGCCAACTCATCCGCTTCGAATCCGGCCTCCTCCCCCGCGCCATTTTTCTCCAGGCGATGCAGGCCCTGTCCTACATCCCGTTCTACGCCGCCGTCGGTCTTTTCATCGATAGCATCCTGCGCAACGAAACGCTGACTACCGAAGACCGCCACTTCTGGATCGTCATCTACGCCCTCGGCAACCTCGCCCTCTGGCCCGTCCACAGCTGGTTCACCGTGCGCGCCTTCGCCCGCAGCCAGGAAATCGTGCGCACCCTCACCGCCCGCCTCCGCCGCATGCTCGTGGACAAACTCCAAAGCATGTCGCTCAGCTTCTTCACCCGACGCGGCGCCGGCGCCCTCTCCAACCAAGTCACGGTGGACCTCACCAAAGTCGAAAACTTCCTCAACCAGATCGTCGGCCAGTTCATGGTCAGCTTCACCATCGGCGTCGGCGCGCTCGCCTACCTCTTCTGGCTCAACCCCGCCCTCGCCGCCATCACCTCCCTCGCCGTCCCAGCCCAGTTCGGCATCATCCGCGCAATGCGCACGCGCGTCGCGCACCTCAACAAGCGCGTGCAACAATCGGGCGAAAACTTCTCCGAACGTGTAGTCGAGTTCATCGGCGGCATGCGCGCCACCAAAAGCCTCGGCAACGAGGACATCGCCGCCGCCCAACTCGGCGAATCCATCGAACGCCTGCGCGCCGCCGGCCTCGAGGCCAGCGTCACCATGCGCTGGGTCATGATGCTCATGCAGTTCGCGGGCGAGTATCTCGGCGTCGTCGTCTGGTGCATCGGCGGCTACATGTTTCTCCAAGGCACGCTCGAACTCGGCGCGCTCGTCGCCTTCAGCACCCTGCTCGGCTTCGTGCGCGTCGGCTTCAACGCCTTCTTCGGCGGCTACGACGCCTGGATGCAGGCCCGCCCCGGCTTCCTCTCCATCCTCTCCATCCTCGACTCGCAGGAAATCGAAGGCTTCCGCGAAGCCCCGCGCGGCGTCCGCCCCCAGGGCGCGCTTCGCCTCAACCAAATCTGGTTCCGCCACCCAGGCGTCGAAGAGGGCACCTGGTCCCTGAGCGAACTCGACCTCGACATTCCGCGCGGCCAACGCATCGGCCTCGTCGGCGAAACCGGCGCGGGCAAAAGCACCTTCCTCGATCTGCTCATGGGGTTTTATCCGCCCACCCAAGGCGAGATCCTCTACGACGACCGCCGCCTCGAAGAGATCGGCCTGCTCAACCTCCGACGCTCCGTCGCCATCATGGGCCAGGACGCCTTCCTCTGGAACACCACCGTGCGCGAAAACATCCGCTTCGGCCGCTCCACCGCCAGCGACGCCGAGGTCGAGGCGGCCGCCCGCAAAGCCCAGGCCCACGAATTCATCGAACGCCTCGACCAGGGCTACAACACCCTCTGCGGCGAACGCGGCGGACGCCTCTCCGGCGGCCAACGCCAACGCCTCGCCCTCGCCCGCGTGTTCCTCCGCGACCCCGCCATCGTCATCCTCGACGAGCCCACCAGCGCGCTCGACGTCGAGACCGAGGCCCGCCTCCAAACCGACCTCGACGCCCTCTGTCGCGGTCGCACCACCTTCATCGTCGCCCACCGCCTCTCCACCCTGCGCGGCGTGGACCGCGTCTTGGTTTTCCACCAAGGCCGCATCGTCGAAGACGGCCCCGTCGCCGCCCTCCTCGCCCGCCCCGACAGCCACTACGCCCGCCTCCACGCCCTCCAATTCGGCGCCCCCACCCCGACCCTCCGGGTGTAGGGCCTTCGCTTGCGAAGACCGGTTCGTTATCCAAACGCGTTTCACGCATCCAAAAAACAATTACACCCCAAACCTCGTCGCCCGTCACCTCGGCACCGACACGCCCGCCTGATCAACGCTCGGATTTCTCCGCCGGAACCAACGGACGCCACCCGCACGGCGACGCGGCGACAGGTGCAGAGTTGTCAGCGCCGCGCAAAGAGCCTCTTTAGCGGCATGAGCACCGTGACCGAAATCGAGTCCGCCTTGGAGAAACTGCCGATGGAGGCGCAATGCTAGGTCGCCGCCTGGCTGGAGTCGCGTCTCATGCGTGAAGAGACGCCCGAGCAGCTTGCCGCGATCGACGCCGGCCTGAAATCACTGCGCACCGAGCCCACGCTGACAGCTGATCAACTGCGGAAAAGCATCCGGGCATGGGCCGTGCGGTAATCTTCTCGGCCCAAGCCGGGCGCGATCTGGAAGCCATCACGGGCTTCATCGCGCAAAGAAGCGAGGAAGCCGCCGTGCGCTTTGGTGACGCCTTATTCTACTTCGCGTTCAAGATGAGCCTCTGTGGGTAGGGACGGACCGCTGGGCCGTCCGCTCCGTTGGGCTCATCTTGAACGCGAAGTAGAATAACGTGATCTTTCGGCCGCTGGCGGTGTTGCTCGCTCACTTACAGCCCATTCAGCCCATTCGGGGATGCTCCTTCGCGGGCGCCTAGCTAACTTGGATTACAGAACACTATTCACCGTCGCGAAAATTTTGGCATGTAGCCCGCTTCGTGAGAAGCGGGATTCTTGCAAGCGCCGCACCCT
>CAZOGV010000262.1:0-2792 GCA_964579225.1 uncultured Akkermansia sp.
GGGGGGGCGGGGCGGGGCGCTGAAGGACGCTGGGGCTTGCCCCTGCGAGGACGGAGGGGCGGCGAGTCGAGCCTCGCCGTCGAAAGCGTCGTCAAGCCGACGCACTCCAAGAGGCGGTGGTCGTGGGGCGGATGACGCGGAAATTCGGCGACAGGAGTGTCGCCGCTCCTTGGGGGCGGCGGGTGCGAGACGCAAAAAGCCCTCCGACGCGGGGCGACGGAGGGCTGGGGAAACGGCGCGGGGCGCGGTTGTTTTTTAGGCGTCGGGCGCGGGGGGCTCGGTGGACGGCGCGGGGGCTTCGGCGTTGCTCTCGGCGGCTTCGGCGGCGGCTTGTTGTTCCTCGGTCTCGACGACCTTGGCCATGCTGAGAAGTTTGTCGCCCTCGGCGAGGGTGAGGAGTTTCACGCCTTTGCCGCCGCGGTTGACCTCGCGGATGGTGGAGACGGGGCAACGCACGCTCTGGCCCTTGGCGGTGAGGAGCATGATCTCGTCGGTGTCTTTCACGCTGAGCGCGCCGGCGATGTTGATGGAGCCGTCCTCGGGGAGGTCGATGGCCCAGACGCCGCTGGCGCCGCGGTTGACGAGGCGGTAGTCCTCGAAACGCGTGCGCACGCCGAGGCCGGCTTGCGAGGCGACGAGGAACTTCGATTCGTGGTCCACGAGCTCGATGACTTCGAGGTAGTCGCTATCGAGTTTGAACTTCATGCCGCGCACGCCGCCGGTGGCGCGGCCGGTGTCGCGGAAGAGGATCTCGCCGGCTTCGTCTTTTTCCTGGAGGCGGACGGCGAGGCCCTGGTGGGAGACGAGGATGATCTCGCTCGCGCCGGTGGTGAGCACGCAGCCGATGACGCTGTCGTTTTCGGAGAGGTTGATGCCGATGAGACCGTCGGAGCGGGAGGCGTTGGTGTAGGCGGCGAGGGCGGTCTTTTTGATCGTGCCGGCCTTGGTCGCCATGACGAGGTAGCGGTCGGCGGCGTATTCGGGGAAGCAGATGGTGCTGGCGATCTTCTCGCCCTCGTCGAGGGCGAGGAAGGATTTGACCGACTTGCCCTTGGCGGTGCGGGCGCCCTCGGGGATTTCGTAAACCTTGCGGCCAAAGCATTGGCCGTGGGAGGTGACGAAGAGGATGGTGTCGTGGGTGGAGGCGGTGAAGAGGTGCTCCACAAAATCGTCCTCGTAGGTCTCGGCGCCGATGACGCCCTTGCCGCCGCGTTTTTGGGAGCGGTAGTCGGCAACGGGGGTGCGTTTGATGAAGCCGGCGTGGGAGATGGTGATGACGCAGCCTTCGTTGGGGATGACGTCTTCCATGCGGAACTCGCCGAGCGCGTCCACGATCTGGGTTTTGCGCTGGTCGCCGTATTTGTCCTTCATGGCGAGCAGCTCGGTCTTGATGACCTCGCGCAGGCGCCAGTCGTTTTCGAGGATCTCCTTGAGGCTGGCGATGAGGGTCTGGAGTTCGAGGTATTCGGCCTCGATCTTGCCGCGCTCGAGGCCGGTGAGCTGATAGAGGCGGAGTTCGAGGATGGCGTCGGTCTGGCGCTCGGAGAGCGGATACTTGGCCATCAACTTCTCCTTGGCCTCCTGGCGGTTTTGGGAGGCGCGGATGATCTTTACGAAGTCGTCGAGGTTATCGAGGGCGATGATGTAGCCTTCGAGGATGTGGGCGCGGTCCTCGGCCTGCTTGAGGCGGAACTTGGTGCGGCGGGTGACGACGTCGCGGCGGTGCTCGACGTAGCAGTCGATGAGCTCGCGGATGTTCATCTGCTTCGGGCGCTTCTTGTCGAGGGCCAGGAGCGTGACGCCGAAGGAGGATTCGAGGGCGGTCTTTTGGTAGAGCTGGTTGAGGATGGGCGAGGCTTGTTCGCCGCGCTTGAGCTCGATGACGACGCGGGTGTTTTCGTCGGACTCGTCGCGGACATCGCGGATGCCCTCGATGGTCTTTTCGGTGACGAGTTCGGCGATGCGGATGACGAGGTTGGCGCGGTTAACGTTGTAGGGGATCTCGGTGATGACGATTTGCTCGCCGCCGTTTTTCATCTCCTCGGTGTGGGCCTTGCCGCGGATGCGGACGATGCCCTTGCCGGTCTTGAGGTAGGAGAGGATGCCCTCGCGGCCGGCGATGGTGCCGCCGGTGGGGAAGTCGGGCCCCTGGATCATGCCGCAGAGGTCGTCGATGGTGGTCGTGTGGGGTTCGTCGAGAACCTTGACGATGGCGGCGATGAGCTCGTGGAGGTTGTGCGGCGGGATGTTGGTCGCCATGCCCACGGCGATGCCGGTGGAGCCGTTCATCAGGAGATTCGGTAGTGCCGAGGGCAATACGGTGGGCTCGGTGGTGGACTCCTTGTAGTTGGGGGCGAAATCGACGGTGTCCTCGTCGATGTTGGCGAGGAGTTCCTCGGCGATGTTTTTGAGGCGGGCCTCGGTGTAACGGTAGGCGGCGGGCGGATCGCCGTCCACGGAGCCGAAGTTGCCTTGCGGGTCTATGAGGGTGTAGCGCATGACCCAGTTTTGGGCGAGGCGCACGAGGGTGTCGTAAACGGAGGAGTCGCCGTGCGGGTGGTAGTTCTTGAGGACTTCGCCGACGACGCCGGCGCACTTGTCGAAGGAGCGGTTGTGGAGAAGACCCTCGCGCAGCATGGCGTAGAGGATGCGGCGTTGGACGGGTTTGAGGCCGTCGCGGGCATCGGGGAGGGCGCGGGCCACGATCACGGACATCGAATACTCGATGTAGGCCGACTGCATGATGTCGGTGATGTTGGCGGTGGTGAGTTTTTCGTTGGCGGTAAAGGACA
>CAZOGV010000263.1:0-2758 GCA_964579225.1 uncultured Akkermansia sp.
CCTGGTCGCGCATGCCGTAGCCCACCAGCCACTCGCCACCCGCGTAGGTGAAGCCCGCCGCATCCGGCCGCGTCATCGCATCATCGCGCAGCCGATGCATCATCGTCACCGAACGCACCCGCCGCGCCCCCTGCATGCGCAGCCAACCATCCACGTGCAAAAGCGTGCGCCCGCTGTCGCAAATGTTGTCGATCAACACCACCTCGCGCCCGAGCGGCTTCAACTGCTGCCAATCGACAAACATGCGCTTCAGGGGCGCGCCGTTCTCCGTCTTCGCGTAACTGAAGGCGCGGCAAAACGCCGGCTCCACCGAGCGCGTCATTTTTTGCAGCAGATCCGAAAAGAAAAACACCCCGCCGCGCAGCACGCACAAGGCCAGCAACATCCGTCCCGTGCGCGCCTCCGCCCCCGCCGCCCAACCGTCCACCTCCGTCGCGAGACGCCCCAACGCCTCCTCGATCTCGGACTCGGTGTGCAACAACTCCAAATGCTCGGGCAGAGGTTTTTCCATGCCTTCCCACAGCAGACGCGATGCCGCGCCCGGCTCGCTCCGCAGTCCATTACCGGGAGCGCCGGCATCCTGCCGGCTGTTCGCTCCGAAAGCCGGCAGGATGCCGGCGCTCCCAGAAGACGACATCACTCCGTGCCGCATCCGCACGTCGCCCCACCAAACCAGCACCCAGACCTTTCCAAATCGCCGCTTTATGGTCATTAACACCGCTTATCCGACCCCAAATTCGGCCAACCATGGCACCTCGCGTGCTAACACCCATCCGCCCGCCTCGTCCCTCCGCCCCGCTTCCTGCTCTACTAGCTCTACCAGCTTACCAGCTCTACTAGCTCCATCAGCTCCCCCAGCACCATGCTCAACCGCATCTTCAAGCTCGCCGAAAATCGCACCACCTTCCCGCGCGAGCTCGCTGCCGGTCTCACCACCTTCACCGCGATGGCCTACATCCTCGCGGTCAACCCGGACATTCTCATGCACGGCTTCGGCGTCGATCCGGCCATCGGCACCGACCCCACCGCCGCGTCCTACATCGCCGTCAAGGGAGCGCTCCTCGCCGCCACCGCCATCACCGCCGCGCTCAGCACGCTGATCATGGCCCTCATGACCAACTACCCCCTCGCCCTCGCGCCGGGCATGGGCATCAACGCCTTCTTCGCCTTCTCCATCTGCCTCGGCGCCGGCGTGCCCTGGCAACAGGCCCTCGGCATGGTCTTCGTCAACGGCGTCATCTTCCTCGCCCTCTCCGTCACCGGCGTGCGCGAAAAAATCATCCGCTGCATCCCCTACTCGCTCAAAATCGCTATCACCTGCGGCATCGGTATTTTCATCGCCTTCATCGGCCTCAAAAACGCCGGCATCATCGTCGCCAGTCCAGCCACCCTCGTCGCGCCCGGCGACTTCACCTCGCCCTCCGTCGCCCTCGCCCTCGCCGGCATCATCCTCACCGCCGTGCTTGTCGCGCGAAAGATTCCCGGTGCCATCCTCATCGGCATCGGCCTCGTCACCGTCGCCGGCTTCTTCATCCCCAACGGCTCCGGCGGCACCGTCACGCCGCACCCCTCCTCGCTTGCCTCCCTCGTCTCCGCCCCACCCTCGCTCGCGCCGGTTTTTCTGCAACTAGACCTCTCCTTCCTCAAAGATTTCACCGCCCTGCTCGCCGTTCTTCCGCTCATCCTCACGCTCCTGCTCGTCGATATGTTCGACAACATCGGCACGCTCATCGGCGTCACCAAACGCGCCGGTTTCCTCGATAAGCAGGGCAACCTGCCCAAGGCCGGCCGCGCCCTCATCTCCGATTCCTTGGCCGCCATCCTCAGCTCGCTCTTCGGCACCAGCACTGTGGTCAGCTACATCGAGAGCGCCTCCGGCGTGGAGGCCGGCGGACGCACCGGCCTCACCGGCGTCACCGTCGCCGTGCTTATGCTCCTCGCGCTCTTCCTCGCGCCGCTGATCCTGCTCGTGCCGGCCGCCGCCACCGCGCCCGTGCTCGTCATCGTCGGCGTGTTTATGCTCCAGGCCGTCGGCGAAATTGAGATGGGCGACTTCAAAATCGCCGTGCCCGCCGCGCTCACCATCATCGGCATTCCCCTCACCTTCAGCATCGCCGAGGGTATAGGCTTCGGCCTCATCAGCGCCGCCCTGCTCGCCATTTTCGCCGGCAAGCCCAAGAGTTTCACCCTCGTCGGCTACATCATCGCCGCCGTCTTCCTTTTTTCCTTCTTCAAAATCTTCCCCTTCCACGCCGGCCACTAAATCCGTGCCCATTCGCATTCGCCCCGGTTTCCCCCATTCTAATCTTTCATCGCCTCCGGCTCCCAGCTCCTCGCTCCCCGCTCCCCGCTCTCCATGTCCGCCGCCACCTTCGATCCCACCAGCGCCGTCTCGCCCGAATTCGCCCAGCTCGTGCGCGACCTGCAACACGCCTCCGGCGCGGTGCTAAAACCCAACGCGCTCCACGAACGCCCCTGCTACGGCACCACGCTCTACATCGCGAATTGCCTGCTTGATACCCGCTTCGGCCTCTTCCGCGCCTACGTTTTCCAGGACCTGATCGACAAGCACTACATCGTCGCCCTGGCCCACGGCGACATCTCCACCGCCTCCACCCTCTACACCCGCCTGCACTCCAGTTGCGTGACTTCCGAGACCCTGCGCGGCTGCGATTGCGACTGCGTGCAGCAGCTCGAGGGCGCGTTCAAGGTCATCGCCGAAAAAGGCAATGGCGTGCTCTTCTACCTGCTCCAGGAA
>CAZOGV010000264.1:0-2736 GCA_964579225.1 uncultured Akkermansia sp.
GCCTTCGGCGGAACGCAGCCTGTCCGGCCGGTCGGATAATCAGACCGGTCAGCCCCCTGCTGCGGTCTGGTCACCATACCGGGCATTGGCGGTAGGGAAAAATGCCTTCTACAAGCCTGTATCGCAGTTCATTTGCGGAGAAACGAACCTGTCGATGGCTCGAGTCCATAGGCGTTCCGATTAACGTTGTCAGTTGCTTAACACCTGCGGCTTAAAAGGGGCCGCGAACACCTCGCCCTGTTTCACACGGAGAAATCTTTGATGCTTTCCTCTCGCCGGGCCGTCCGACTGGCGGTCCTGTTTCTGACCACGCTATGGGCCGGCACCGCCTCGGCCGACGAGTGGCTCATCCGCAACCATCTGGTCGACGAAGTCCGCCAGTGGTCCAGTTCGCCGGTGGTGCTGATGACCCTCGAGGCCAGCAACGCGCGTTACGCCGACATCGACCAGGCCGGAATCGATGCGCTCGACAAGCAGTGGGTGGCGGAGCGCGAAGTCGACGACCAGCCGCTGATCACCGCGGTTCTGTCCAGCCCGCTGTCCAGCTATCTGACACGGATCCAGGCGGACTCGCAGGGCCTCTATACGGCAATCTTCGTGATGGACTCCACCGGTCTGAACGCCGGCCAGAGCGCCATCACGTCAGACTTCTGGCAGGGTGACGAGGCGAAGTGGCAGAAGACGTACCTGGTCGGACCGGATGCCGTCTTCATCGATGACATCGAGATCAACGAAGAAACTGGCACCGAGATTGCCCAGCTCAATCTATCCATCGCCCAGGACGGCAAGGTGGTGGGTGCCATCACGGTGGACGTCAATCTGACGGAACTGCGGCGGCGCCACGCTGCCGGCAAGGTCTGAGGCGCCAGGAGATCATGATGAACATCGTCAAGAACACCCGCATCTCGATCAAGCTGGTCGCCGCCTTCGCGACGCTGGTCCTGATAATCGCCTGCCTTTCCGGCGTGACTTTCGTTCAGCTCGAGCAGTCCCGGAACAGCGTGGCCGACACCACCAGGATCAATCGCATCACCGACGATATGGAGGCCCTGCGTCAAGAGGTCGCCAAGCAGCAGGCGGCGGTGCGCGGCCTTCTGCTCAGCGGCAACCGCGACTACATCGGTAAGTACGAGTCGGCTAAGCAGGAGTATGTCCGGCTGCTGGAGTCGCTGCAGTCGCGCCTCACCGTCGCCGAGGCCCGGCAACTGATGGGTGCCGCGAGCGGCCTGATCGCGCAGTGGCAAAGCGAAATCGTCAGCCGCCAGATCGATTTGATGCGCAATCCGCTGACCGTCGACGAGGCGCGCGTCCTCGAGGCGAACGGCTACGGCGAGCGTATGCTGGATGAGGCCAACGCCGCATTGACCGATCTCACCGACCTTGCCGGCGAACTGACCGCCAGAAACGAGCAGGCCGTACAGAACGCTTTCAACTTCACGCTCGTCGTGCTGCTGAGCGGCACGGCCGTGGCGCTGCTGTTCGCTGCCGCCGCGTGGTTCGTGCTGTCGCAAGCGATCGCCACGCCGATCAACGGAATGTCGGCCTTCATGGGTCGCCTCGCCGAAGGACACTACGACGAAAGCACCGCCAACCAGGACCGCGGCGACGAAATCGGCATGATGGCCAAGTCGGTGGAGTTCTTCCGCCAGCGCCTGATCGAGAATCGCCAGATGGAGGCGCGTGCCGCCAAGGAGAACGAGGAGAAGGCGAAGCGTGCCAGGCGCATCGAGGAGATGACCAACGAGTTCGACCAGGCTTCCGGTCAGTTGGTCTCGAGCGTTGCCGAGGGCGCAACGGAACTGAAAAGCGTCGCCTCATCGATGTCGCAGGTCGCCCAGCGCACCGAAGAGATGAGCACGACCGTGGCTGCGGCAGCCGAGGAGGCTTCCTCGAATGTCGAGACCGTCGCCTCGGCGACGGAGGAGATCAACGCCTCTCTCGGCGAGATCGCCTCTCAGGTCTCTCGCGCCACCGACGTTGCGCAGTCCGCCGTCGCCGCTGCCGGCCAGACCTCCAAGGTTATCAACGGCCTGCGCGAGCAGTCGGATTCCATCGGCGATGTCGTGAAGCTGATCAACGAGATCGCCGAGCAGACCAACCTTCTGGCCCTCAACGCCACCATCGAGGCGGCGCGGGCCGGCGAGGCCGGCAAGGGCTTCGCCGTAGTCGCCAGCGAGGTGAAGAATCTGGCCACACAGACCGCCAAGGCGACCGAGGAGATTTCCCAGCAAATTTCCAGCGTGCGCGGCGAGTCTGAGAATGCCGTCAATGCCATCGGCCAGATCTCGACGGTGATCCAGCAGATCGACGAGATAACCACCACCATCGCCGCGGCGGTGGAGGAGCAGGCGGCGGCGACCCGCGAGATTGCCCGAAACGTGCAGCAGGCTTCCGCCGGGACCACCGAGGTGACCAGCAACATCGTACAGGTCAAGGGCGGTGCCAGCGAAACCGGGACCGCCTCGCGCGACGTGCTGACCGCGTCGGAGGAACTGTCCAAGCACGCGGAGCGCATGCGCGAAGTGGTGCAGAAGTTCATTTCCGGCATCAAGGCGGCGTAATCTCAGTTCCTGCCGGCCCTGCCGACATCGCAACAGCCCCGGGACCCGCGTCCCGGGGCTGTTTCGTTTTCGCGTGACGCGGAGGTGGGCGCCGCCGATTGTCCGCTTGGACGTCGGCAGCGCGCTGCACTAGACTTGCCGCCGCCGGTGCCATGGCGGGCCGGCGCACTCGACC
>CAZOGV010000265.1:0-2736 GCA_964579225.1 uncultured Akkermansia sp.
CGCAATCCTTTTCAGCCTGTCCCTTATTTTGTTAAAAATCTCCGTTATGACAACGAAGCACTTTATTGCAGTGGCTCCGGCGAAGCCACTTCACGAGCCCAAACCTTGAAGGCGCGTAAACGGTCCGGTGCACCCAGCACAAGCAGCTCGTCGCCCACACACAGGCATTCGTTCGCCGCCGGATTAAGGATGCGCATCGGTCCGCGCCGGATACCCGTGACCTGCACGCCGTGCTTTGCCGAGGGCGCTATCTCCATCAAAGTCGCTCCCGTGGCGCGACTGCGCGGCGGCAGCGTGACGGTTTCCAGACCCACCACGTCAAAGTCCGACGAGTCCGCCGCCGCCACCGCACCCGTCGCCGCCTTCGCCGCCGCGGTCTGCTCCGGCGTGCCAAGGAACAATACTTTGTCGCGTGGGAACAACGCCTCCTGCGGCCCCGGCAACGCGATCATGCAGCCTTGCCGCTCGATCCCCACCACCGTGCAACCAAAGCGCGAACGCAACCCGAGCTGCACCAGCGTGCGCCCAGAACACTCGGCCAGATCCGGTATCACACAATCGGATACACCCAGCGCCCACTCCTCATGCTTGGTCCCGGCCCACGGCACCGAGGTGCTACTCATGCGCTGCGCCGAACCTTCGCCCAACACATCCTGCAAACCCACTTCCAGTTCGCTGTGCCAATAGACCAGCTTGCGCCGCAGCAGCACGAAAACCGCCATCACCACCAGCACGCTTCCCAGCAGCGTCCAGCCCGCCGAGCCCGCCGGAGCAAACGACGCTACCCACACCACCATGAGCATCGTGGCAAGCAGGCGGATGCCGTTTGCGATCAGGCCGCGCATGCGCTCCTGCCTGCCATGAGGCTGACCTTGGGTGGAAAACTCCGCGATGATGAGCGCAAGCGCACCGACATTGCGCCATACCGCAAACAGCGGCACCAGCGCCACCGCGACCAGCACGAACCAAAACAACATGCGCGGCCCGCCCGGGATTAACCAGTCCGCGCCCAACCACTTCACCAACGCCGCCTCCATCGGCTCGGCGAACACCAGCAGACCGGCCACAAACAACAACTCGACCACGATCTGAATCACACGCTTGCGACTCAGCTTCCACAGCAGGCTTCCGGCCCGGCGCTCACTCAAGCGCTCCAGCCAATCTTGATACGATTCGAGCATGGTCACCAGCCAGCGCGGACGCCGCCGCGTGATCCAGCCGGCGACCACATCCGACTTGCGCGTAAGCAGCGGCGCTGTGAGCGAGGTTGTGAGCGAGAGGCCGACCGCGATCGGATAATACACCGGAGGCACCACCAACGCCGCCACGCCGAGCTGCGCGATGATGAACGAAAACTCGCCGATGGGCGTCGCCACCATGCCCGCGCGCAACGCGTCACGGTGCGGGGTGCCGATCAGCGTGAGCCCGGTGGAAATCGCCCCCACGCGCACCACCACCGTGAAGGCCGACAACGCCAGAATAATCCACCACGCCCCCATCAGCGCCCCCACGTCGATCTGCAGGCCGATAGCCACGAAAAACACCGCGCTGAACACGTCGCGCATGCCCTCGAAAATCCGCTCCACCGAGTGCCGGTGCGGCGTCTCCGCCACGATGCAGCCGAGCACAAACGCGCCCAACGCGAGCGAATACCCGGAACGATACGCGGTGATCGCCAGACCAAAAAGCAGCGCCGCCGTGGCGATGGTTTGCAGCTCCTCATCCGCCTTTACGCTGAGCTTGCGCAAAAGCCACGGCACGATGAGCAGCCCCATCACACCGGCGAAAACCACGAAGGCGCCGAAACCACCGAGCGTGCGACCAAGATCTGCGCCACCGCTTGCTCCCACCGCCGCGCCGCTCACGCCGAGAACGACCAGCGAGTTGAGCACCGTCAACATCACCACCGCCACCACGTCCTCCAGCACCGTCACTCCCATCGCGAGCTGCCCGGCGCGATCATGCCCTTGCCCGGTTTCGTGCAGGACTTTCCCGATGATCGCCGACGACGACACCATGAGCATCGCCGCCAAAAAGAGTGTCTCCGTGCCGTCGAGCCCCACCGCCACACCCAGGCCGCGAGTCGCGTAGTAGGTAAGCACCGCCCCCAACCCGACCGCCAGCAACAAGCCGGCTCCGAGCCGCTGCAAACGCCGCAGGCTTAGCCGCAGGCCGATGGAAAACATCAGAAACACCAGACCTACCTGCGCCGCCGTCGCGATGCTCGCCTCGTCCGACACCAACTTAAAGGGCGGCGTGTAAGGACCCACAACCATGCCGGCCACGAGATAGCCGACGACCGCCGAAAGCCCCAGACGTTGGCAAATCCACCCCAAGGCGGCCGCAGCCGCGAGAATGATGGCAAGGTCTTGGATGAAATCGACGCCGGGCATTTTTTGTGTGCTCCAAGGGGAAACGCCACGAGCCGCAAGAGTCGAGCCCCCAGCCGGGGAAACGGTAACGTGCGTAACCGCCGTGAGCACGCGCACCGCATTGCGCACACGCCGCGCTAGGTGCGCGCCACCAACCACTGGATGGCCATCGAATAGTTAGAGCGTGCGCCTTTTAGGGCAGATTGCCGCCAACTCCATGATCACGCGGCGCACGATTAACTCCACATCCTCGCGGCGCCGACTTGTCCTTGCCCCTCAAGCGCTGCAACGACGCGGCGGCTCGCTTGGGATTGATCTGCTGCACGAACGCTTCAGGAAAATAGACTACGGCATTTGAAAATAT
>CAZOGV010000266.1:0-2693 GCA_964579225.1 uncultured Akkermansia sp.
ATCAAGGTCGTCTCCTACAGCCAGCTCACCGGCAAACCCATCGACATCGCCGCCGCCGAACACCTCCTCAAGGACGTGCTCATGGAGCAGGCCCAGAACCAGCTCACCATCGAGGTCGTGCAGAAGAAAGTGGCCGACCACTTCCAGATCCGCCACAGCGACATGACCAGCAAGCGTCGCCCCAACAACATCGCCATCCCCCGCCAGATCGCGATGTATATGGTCCGCAACCTCATCCCCAAACACTCGCTCCAAGAAATCGGTGACGCCTTCGGCGGCCGTGACCACGGCACCGTCATCCACGCCTGCAAAGCCGTGGACAACATGCTCACCAACGACGCCCACATGAAGGGCCAGATCGAGTTCCTCCGCGCCGCCCTCAGCCGCTAAGCCCAAGGAGGGGCGACACTCCTGTCGCCCATTTTCCCGCGCCCGACCCTTCCCGGTCGGGCTTTTTCGTGGCCCGTTTCGTGAGAAACGGGATCCCAGGGACTTTCCCTTTCTGGAGGGACGACCTCCGTGTCGTCCGCAAACGCTCCAACGCGGCACGGGCGTCTCGCCCGTGAGTTCGAAACATGGGCGGGACGCCCATGCCACCCCAAGCCGCCAAACCCCAAATAGCGGAAGCAGAGACCACAGATGACACCGATTCTCACAGATAAAAACCGCCTCCGGCGACGACGCCCCGGATCGGTATCTGTGCCTGTCTGTGTAATCTGTGGTGCTCCCACCTACTCCCGCCACTCAGCCCTTCGCCTCCAACTTCAGCTCCACCATCAAATCCGCCGCGAGCTTCTCCAAGTCCGCCTGCACCGCGCGCAACTCCACGCCCTCCGGCACGCTCGCCACCGCGCGCAGTTGAAAAAGTTGCCCGCCGCCCATCGGCGCCTCCGTGCGCTCGCTCGCCAGATCCTCGACATTGAGCCCGTGGGCCGCGAGCACCGCCGACACCTCGCGCAAAATCCCCGGCCGATCCGAGCCCACCAAATCCAGCGAGGCCAGCCGACGCGCGCCCACCGCCTCCGCCGCGCCGCCATCCTCCTTCGTCACATCGACGCGCAGGCCGGCCAGCTCGCGCAACGCCGCCGCCAGCGCATCCACCCGGGCAACCTCGATCTCCAGCCGCACGATGCCCGCGAATTCGCCGCCCAGCCGACACATCCGGCTCTCCAGCCAATTGCCCTCATGCCCCGCGATGGCCGAGGCCACCGCGCGCACCAAGCCAGGTTGATCACGACCAATCAGGGTAAGCACCAGGGTAGTTTTCATACGCGCCCAAGCTGCCGCGCCCCGCCCGCGCCGCAACACCAAGCTGATTCCGTCACCCCACTGTTTCCGCCAGCAACCGCAACGCCGCCGCCGCCGCGCGCGCCTGCATAGCCTCGCGCCCCAACCCCGCGCCCTCCACCCGCGCCGCCCGCACCGCGTCGCCCCGCGCGACCGCCACCCACGCAAACGGCTCCACCACGCCGCGCGCCGCATCCGGCTCCGCGTAACCCGTCGTCGCCACGCCGATCTTGCACGCAAACACCCGCGCCGCCCCGCGCGCCATCTCCTCCGCCACCTGGGCCGACACCGCGTTCACCTCCGCCGCGTGCGCCGCGTCCACGCCCAGCAGCCGCACCTTCGCCTCCACCGCATAGCACGTCAGCCCGCCGGCAAAATACCCTGACGCCCCGCTCACCCGCCCCAACGCCGCCTGCACCCGCCCCACCGTCAAACTCTCCGCCACCGCCACCTTCACGCCAAGCGCCACCAACCGAACATGCAGCGCCCCCGCCTCATCCTCCGACCATTCCTTTCCGATATCCGCGCCCATCTGCGTAATCCGCGGTTAAAAATTTCGGCTCCGTCTCACAACGCGATCTCCACTCCCACCGGACAATGATCGCTCCCCATCACATCCTTCTCGATCCACGCGCGCCGCAAATTCGGCCGCAGCGCTTCCGACGCCAAAAAGTAGTCGATTCTCCAGCCCACGTTCCGGCCGCGCGCGCCCCCGCGATAGCTCCACCACGAGTAGTGCCCCGGCCCCTTCTCAAATTCGCGAAACGTATCCACAAATCCATTACTCACGAAACGATCAAACCCCGCGCGCTCCTCCGGCGAGAAGCCCGGGTTCTTCACGTTCTCCTTCGGCCGCGCCAGATCGATCTCCTTGTGCGCCACGTTAAAATCCCCGCACACCACCACCGGCTTGGTTTTTTCCAGCCCCTTCAAAAACGCCAGAAACATGCCGTCCCAAACCTGACGGTAAGGCAGTCGCCGCAGCTCCTCCTGCGCGTTCGGCGTGTAAACATTCACGAGAAAAAATTTCTCGAACTCGGCGGTCAACACGCGCCCCTCGCCGTCATGCTCCTTAGCGTCCATGCCGAAGCGCACGCTCAGCGGCGCATGTTTGCTCAGAATCGCCGTGCCGCTGTAACCCTTTTTCTCGGCGGCGTAGAACGTCACCGCCTTGTATTCCGCCGGCCACTCCACGTGCCCCACGTCGCCCGGATGACACTTGGTTTCCTGAAGGCAAACCACGTCCGCCCCGCTGGCGGCCATCCAAGGCAGCAACGTGTTTTTATCCAAGCCCGCCCGCGCCCCGTTCACATTCCAGGAGAGAAATTTCATACAAAATAAAACGCCCACCCTGCCCACCCCCCGCCCGCCCGTGGGCGGGAGCAAGGGAGTCCGAGCGAGAGGAT
>CAZOGV010000267.1:0-2687 GCA_964579225.1 uncultured Akkermansia sp.
AAAGGCGTGTCGGGCAGCGGCTGATTCGCCAGCAGCTCACGATGCAGCTCGGTCAAATACAAACGGTCCTCCTCGCTCAGGCGGGTGAAAGCCAATTGGAACCGCGTCGCGTCTTCCTTGCGCACGAGTTCAACCGTGTCGGCCGTCACGCCGATGATGCGCGCATCCACGCTTCGCCCATCCTCCGCCTTCAACACGCGCTCGATCGGCGGATTCACAGGCAATGCCAGAGCCGCATGCGCGCCGGCCAAGGTAAACAAGACGACCGCGAAAAGCTTACGGGGTAATCGCATCACGGGTTTCCTTGCCTGAGCCTGCGACGGCGGCAACCCCCAAGACACGGTCCGCCTTAACGCACCCGCACCGTCAGCCCCGGACGAGCCAAACTCGCGACCGGCGGTTCGCCGAGGCCTGTCGCCGCCAGCGCGTTGAGTTCCTCGTCCTCGCAGCCCTCCGGCCGGAAGCGCTGCAAAAACCAATCGCGCACGCCTTCCGACGCCAGCGCGTCGGCCATCACGCCGAGGTCTTCCGCCGACAACAATTCCGGATGCCACGTCGTGCGCACCTCGCAGGCCACGCCCGCGTCGCGGATCATGCGCAGACTTTGCCGCGCCGCGTCGCCGCCCACCCGGCCGGTCACGCGAATGTATTTTTCAAACGGCGCCTTGAAATCAAAGCCCACCCAGTCGAGCAGCGGCAGCACCTCGCCCAGCGTCTCCGGCACCGGCCCGCCCGTGTGCAGGCCGATGCGAAAACCCAATTCGCGCGTCGCCCGCACCGCGTCGGCCAAGCCCGGCTGCAAGGTCGGTTCCCCGCCGCTGAACACCACGCCATCGAGCAAGCCGCGCCGATCACGCAACCACGCGAGCACACCGGACCACGTCCACTCGTGCTCGCGAGACGACTCCGCCGCCGCGCCCGGCCTGCGAAACGGAATCAGCCCCGGATTGTGGCAATACCGACAACGCCAGCCGCAACCCTGGCAAAACACCGTGGCGGTGATCTGCCCCGGCCAGTCCACGACGGAGAAACGCTCCAGTCCGCCCACGACCAGCGGACGCGCGCGAAGCGCCGGAGTTCTGTATGCCGCCGCGCGGATCATTTTCCGGCGCTGAAAAACCGACGCTCGGCGTGCTCGGCCTTCTTGCCGGTGTTGAAGCTGGAGACCGGACGATGATAGCCCATGACGCGCGTCCAGACCTCGCAGGGCTGGCGTTCGGAATCGGCAAGCACGGGGCCGGACGCGGCGACGCGCGGACGCGAAAGTTCGGAAGCGGAGACGGTGAGTTCTAGGGTGTTCATTTTCATTTGTAGTAGGATTATGGTTACAGATTTTTGAGCTAAAGGCGGCGGGGACGGAGCCCCGCCCTCCAGATACGAAAGTTTTAAATTTGGAGGGCGGACCTCCGTGTCCGCCGTGGATTTCAGGAAAAGCTAGGTCGTCGGTGTGGCCGGCGAGCGGGCCGCTATGCACTTTTTCGCCAGCAATTCCTCGTCGCACTTGGGGCAAAACTTGTGCTCGCCCTCGAGGTAGCCGTGCTTCGGGCAAATCGAAAAAGTGGGCGTCACTGTGATGTAGGGCAGCGCGTAGTTCTCCAGCACCCGGCGCACGAAATTACGGCACGCGGTCGCGTCGGTGAGACGCTGGCCCAGATAAAGGTGGAGCACCGTGCCGCCGGTGTATTTGCGCTGCAGCTCCTCCTGATGGCCGAGCGCCTCGAAGGGGTCCTCGGTGTGCCCGACCGGGAGCTGCGAGGAGTTGGTGTAGTAGGGCCGCTCAGGCGTGCCGGCCTGCAGCATGCCGGGCCAGCGCTTGCGATCCTCCTTCGCGAAACGGTAGGTCGTGCCCTCCGCCGGCGTGGCTTCGAGGTTATACATGTGGCCGGTCTCCTCCTGGAACCGGGTCATGCGCGCCCGCACGTGGTCGAGCAAACGCAGGGCGAGCGCGCGACCCGACGCCGAGGTGATGTCGTCCGCGCCGCCGGTGAAGTTGCGAATCAACTCGTTGATGCCGTTCACGCCGATGGTGGAAAAATGATTCCGCAGCGTGCCCAAGTAACGCTTCGTGTAGGGGAAGAGCCCCTCGTTCATAAGGCGCTGCACCGTCTTGCGCTTCAGCTCCAGGCTGGTGCGGCCGAGTTCGAGCAACTCGTCGAGACGGCGCAACAGGCCGGCCTCGTCGCCGCGATGCAAATGACCGAGGCGGGCGCAGTTGATCGTGACGACGCCGATGGAGCCGGTCTGCTCGGCCGAGCCGAAGAGACCGTTGCCGCGCTTCAGCAGCTCGCGCAGATCGAGCTGGAGTCGGCAGCACATGGAGCGCACCTGGTTGGGCTTCAGGTCGGAGTTGATGAAATTCTGGAAATACGGGAGCCCGTATTTCGCGGTCATGGCGAAGAGACGCTCGGCGTTCTCCGATTCCCACGGGAAATCAGGCGTGATGTTGTAGGTCGGTATCGGAAACGTGAATACACGCCCGTGGATATCGCCACGCATCATGATCTCGATGTAGGCGCGGTTGATGAGATCCATCTCGACCTGGAGCTCGCCGTATTTGAAGGGCTGCTCCTCGCCCGCGATGATCGGCACCTGCTCCTTCAGGTCGTCGGGACAGGTCCAGTCGAAGGTAAGATTGGTGAAGGGCGTCTGCGTGCCCCAGCGCGAGGGCACGTTGAGATTGTAGATGA
>CAZOGV010000268.1:0-2676 GCA_964579225.1 uncultured Akkermansia sp.
GACGCCGGTGACGACGGTGGCGGCGAGCAGGTATTGCAGGCCGTGTTCTTTGACGAGCGTGACCATGAGCAGGGCCATGGCGCCGGTGGCGGCGGAGATCATGCCGGAGCGCGCGCCGACGAAGGCGATGACGACCGCCATACAGAAGGAGGCGTAGATGCCGACCTGGGGATCGACGCCCGCGATGATGGAGAAGGCGATGGCCTCGGGAATGAGGGCAAGGGCGACGACCGCGCCGGCGACGATGTCGCGGACCGGGTTGCCAAACCATTGTTGTTTGTAGCTGGGTGCGTTCATGAAAAGGAAAGTGGGCTGAAAACGATGCGGACGGGGCGCGGCGAGGCCGGGCGCGAGAAAACAAGGAATCGGATGCGGACGCCGGGGGTAGGCGGCAGGCGCGGTGAACCGAACGATCCCTCGGCGGGGATCGTTTCAACACGGGTTCACGGTGGCGTGGGCGTCGAGCGCGGCATCTGAAGGGGCGACCCTTTGGCGGGAGCGCTCGATGGCAAGCCTTTGGTTTGGCGGCTAGGTTTCGGTTGCGTGACACCGGTGGGGCGGCGAACGTCGGCGGTTTATGCAGCTAGACATCCCGAGCGGCGACTTCGCCGGCTACATCTTCGATCTCGACGGCACGCTGGTGGACACGATGCCGGCGCATTATCGCGCCTGGGAGGCGGCGATGCGGCACCAGGGTCTGGCGGGGCCGTTGGACGAGGATTATTTCTACGCGCTCGGGGGAGTGCCCTCGGTGCAGGTGGCGGCGTTGCTGGCGGAAAAGCACGGGCTCGCCATCGCTTCGGCCGACGGCGTGGCGGATCACAAGGAAGACCTGTATCGCGAGCGGCTCGCGGAGGTGTCGCCCATCGAGGCGGTGGTGGCTTTCGCGCGGCGCGTGGCGGCGACGCATCCGGTGGCCATCGCCACGGGCGGCACGCCGGACGTGGCCCTGCCCTCGTTGAAGGCGGGCGGGATCGACGATTTGTTCAAGATCGTGGTGACGCCGCTCGACGTCGCCCCGGGGCGCGGGAAACCGCATCCCGACATGTTCCTGGAGGCCGCGCGTCGCATGGGCGTGGCGCCGGAAAAGTGTCTTGTGTTCGAGGACGCCGAGCCGGGCGTGCGCGCGGCGCTGGCCGCCGGCATGCAGGTGGTTCGCGTGCCGAGCCGTTCCCTGCGCGCGGCGTAGTTGATTTCCAGATACGTTTTCAATACTCCAACCCCCTACATGGCCGACTTTCTCGACGAGGTTCCGAAAACCGAACGCAAGCGCTGCGACCGCGCCTTTCTGGTCGGCATCCAGACGCACGACATGGCGCCGGGCGAGGCGGCCGAGCTGCTGGAGGAGCTGGAGGAGCTGGTGCAAAACCTGCGCATCGAGGTCGTGGGCAAGGAGCTGGTGAACCTGCGCCAGCCCACGCCGGCCACGCTCATCGGCAGCGGAAAGACGGAGGAGATCATCGCGGCGGCGAAGGCGCTCGACGCGGATCTCATCGTGATCGACGAGTCGCTCTCGCCGGCGCAGCAGCGCAACTGGGAGAAGCAGTCGGAGCGGGCGGTGATCGACCGCGAGGAGGTGATCCTCGACATCTTCGCGGACCGGGCGAGCACGCGCGAGGCGGTGCTGCAGGTGGCCTTGGCGCGCATGCAGTATTCGTTGCCGCGCCTGACGCGGGCGTGGACGCATCTTTCGCGTCAGCGCAGCGGCGGCGGCGGCAGCGGCGCGATGGGCGGCGAGGGCGAGACGCAGCTGGAGCAGGATCGCCGTCTGGTGAACGACCGCATCGTGCGCTTGAAGCGCGAGCTGATCGAGGTGCGCAAGCAGCGCGGCGTGCAGCGGCACAAGCGGCAGCGCGTGCCGGTGCCGACCGCCGCCATCGTGGGCTACACCAACGCGGGCAAATCCTCGCTGCTTAACGCGCTCACCGGCGCGAGCGTGTTGGCGGAGGACAAGCTCTTCGCGACGCTCGATCCGACCACGCGCCAGCTCTTGTTGCGCGGCAACCAGAAGCTGCTGGTCACGGACACGGTGGGTTTTATTCGCCGCCTGCCGCATGGGTTGGTGGAGGCGTTCAAGGCGACACTGGAGGAGGCGATTGTAGCGGATTTTCTGATACACGTGCTCGATGTGACCGCGCCGAATGTGGCGGCGCATCACGCGACGACCCTCGGCGTGCTGGGCGAGTTGGGCGCGGACGAGAAGCGCATGCTCACGGTTTTCAACAAGGTGGACGCGGCCGACGAGGCGCAGTTGATGCGCGCGCGAGCGCTGGCTCCGGACGCGATCTTCCTGAGCGCGAAATCGGGCGATGGTTTGCCGACCCTGGTGGACCAGTGTCTGGAGTTGATTGCGGACGCGTTCGGGCAGTTGACGCTGCTGATCCCGCACGCGCGCTACGACCTGATCGCGCGGGCGCACGAGATCGGACACGTGCAGCACGAGGACCAGCGCGACGAGGCGGTGTTTTTGAAAGTGCGCATCCCGACGAACCAGCAGGCGGTGTTTCAGCCCTTCGCGGTGGAGCGGTAAACGGTTGGCGGTCGGATGTTTTGGGCGTGGCTTATCTCAGGCCTTGACCCGACCCGAGGGGCGCGCACGTTTTCCGGTCCTTTCCTTGCCTGATGGTGTAATGGCAGCACAGGTGACTTTGACTCACCTAGTCATGGTTCGAATCC
>CAZOGV010000269.1:0-2660 GCA_964579225.1 uncultured Akkermansia sp.
CGATGTCCAAGATGCTCGCTTCGCGAGACATCTTGGACATCGTGTCGTGGACTCCGTCCACAGATGCACCATGGCGTCTCGCAGATGCGAGACACCATCGCACATCTGCGGACTCACGAAATCACCGGTATGGGGAGGAGTCGTTCCTCCCCCCCCGGTGACTTCGTGAGTCCACGACACGTTACCACCAATGCTAAAAAGACAGAAAGCACGAATAATTTCATAAATAATAAACTGACAATGAATGAAACTCGACAATTTGTACCACTTTTAAAATCTTCCTTTGATGTATTTTTTAATGCACCCAAAGAGGCTTGGGAAGATTTTGCCGACAAATGCGAAGTTGTGCTACATAAAAAAGATGAAATTATTAAACCCCAAAATTCAACGGAACGTTATTTCTATTACATAATAGAAGGTAGTGCAGGTATTTTCCTTTGGAAGGAAAATAATTTTGTTTGTTTAGATTTTGCACTTGATGGGCATTTTTGTTCTGACTATATGTCTTTACTAACCAAACAAGCAACACCATTACAAGTAGTGGCGTTGGAGAACCTTAAAATGTTGCGAATGACAACAAAGAATTATGATTTAATCACCCAAGAACCTGTCGGCAAAGTATTAAGACTTGTTGCTGCAGAGATGTCTTTTATTGGCAAGCAACAACAACAGATTGAATTACTTACAAAGTCAGCTAAAGAACGGTATGAAATTTTGATAAAGCAATTTCCAAATATTCAAAATCGCATTGCACAAAAACACATCGCCTCATATCTTGGGATAACACCTCAAAGTTTAAGCAGAATCAGAAATCCTGCAAATTGATTTTTTACCATATGGTAACGATTTTTTAAAAGTGAATTTTGACCTTTGCATCATCAATAATTCAAAAAATAAAAAGATGCGAAAATTTATAATTCTTACTTTGACAATAATGGTAAATTATACATTTGCACAAGTTGATTTAGACAATAAGCCTATTGAACGTAAAGGGTTTGTAATTGGATTGGGATTAGGTGCGGGAGCTTTAACTCTTAACACAAACGACACAGCAAATGTTTCGTTTTCTACAGCTTTGCCAAACTTGAAAGTTGGCTATATGGTTAATCAACGACTTGCTTTACTTGCATTATTACCTGGTGCAAACTATAAATACAACGGCAAAGACCGAGGATTTGAAGGTCTAATTATTGCAGGACAATATTGGGTGAAAAACAATTGGTGGGTATTAGGCGGTACAGGTTTGACATTTGACGCACCTGCATTTTATACAGTAAAGGACCCTAAGACCGCTGAATTTAATACAGGTTTCCCTGCATTAACTTTTGCAACAGGTTACGAAGTGTGGCATAAAGGACGTTTTGCGTTGGACTTACAGTATAGAATATTTCTTGGTAAGTCCAACCTTCCAAATAACGGACAAAGAGAAGGTATTTCAAATATGTTTATTATTGGGTTTAATTGGTATTAAGCTTGACTTAAGTGCTTATGAAGACACACTCAATTCTACTCATTTCATTTATTATTATAAATAATATTATGGCTCAATCCAATCAACAAAATCAATTTCAAACAATTTTAAACAAAACAGTTGACAATAAAAAGGTTTTTGGGACATCATTCGCCATTAAAAAAGACACATTGGTTTGGAACGGAGTATCAGGCAATTTGTTAATAGACCAACCTTATTTCATTGCAAGCACAACCAAATTATTTTCGACTGCAATAATTCTAAAACTGAGAGCAGAAAGCAAACTCAGCCTTGATGACAAAATCAGTAAATACATTGATAAATCAATTTTATCAGGTCTGCACATTTGCAAAGGAAAAGATTATTCAGAAGAACTAACTATTAAACACTTACTTTCTCATACTTCAGGTCTACCTGACTACTTCCAAGGCAAAGGAACAAGTGGTAAAAGTTTAGAAAAAGAAATAACAGATGGTAACGACCAATATTGGACTTTTGAACAAGCAATTGAAAGGACAAAAAAAATGACACCGCTTTTTGCACCTGGGACAAAAGGGAAAGCAAACTATTCAGATGCCAATTTTCAACTTTTAGGAAAAATCATTGAGACTATAACTCATAAATCGTATTCGGAAAACTGCAAAGAGTATATCATTCAACCACTTGGTTTGACAAAGACCTATCTCTACCAAGACTCAACAGACCAAACACCAAAGACACTTTTTTACAAGAGCAACGAGATGAACATACCCCAAGCAATGACCTCTTTTGGGGCAGACGGTGGAATGGTTTCAACTTCAACCGATATGCTTATTTTTATTGAGGCATTTTTTACAGGAAAGATATTTCAAAAAGAGTATATCAATGAATTGCAAGAATGGAATAGAATATTTTTTCCTATGAAATCAGGAATTGGAATTCACTTGTTTAAACTTCCTTGGATTTTTAACCCGACAGGTGCTGTGCCTTATTTCATTGGACATTCAGGACTTTCTGGTGCATTAGCATATTGCAGTCCAAAAGAAAATATTTATGTTGTTGGCACAGTTAATCAAGTTGCACATCCTGACATTTCATTTAAAACAATGATCAAACTAACGCAACAAATAATGAAAAAATGAGAAGCACTGGTGGTAACACGGGTTTGGCAAAAGTGGCAGTTCAGTGCTTCGTATGACAGTTTTTGCTA
>CAZOGV010000270.1:0-2654 GCA_964579225.1 uncultured Akkermansia sp.
TGATTTTCCCCGGCCCTTCCCGCCGGGGCTTTTTCATGCCCGCCCCGCCCCCGTCTCCATCCACCCCGACCCCGGGGAAAACTCCGGGGAAAATCAGGCCTCCACCGCGTAAAATACCCCCAGAAAACCGTTGTCGCCCCCTCCCTTTTAAGATGCTTTCGACACTTCGATTTAACATCCGCCTCCCCATTCCAAATGCCCGACGCCAACGACCCACAGCCGCCCTCCGAATCCTACGAATTCAACCCCCTGCCCGAGGCCTCCAACGCGGCCGATTACGACTCCTCCAAACTGGGCAAACTCGAAGGCCTCGAGGCCGTCCGCAAAAAGCCCGGCATGTATATAGGCGGCACCGACGAGCGCGCACTCCACCACTGCGTCTCCGAGGTCCTCGACAACTCCGTCGACGAACATCTCGCCGGCCACTGCAAACGCATCGAGGTCACCATCCACGTCGATGGCTCCATCTCCATTCGCGACGACGGCCGCGGCATCCCCGTGGACATCCATCCCCAATACGGCATCCCCGGCGTCGAGATGGTCCTCACCACCCTCCACTCCGGCGGCAAGTATGGCCAGGGTGGATACAAATTCTCCGGCGGCACCCACGGCGTCGGCGCCAAGTGCGTCAACGCCGTCTCCGAGTGGTTCGAGGTCGAGGTCTCCAAAGGCGGCCACGTCCACCACATGAAATTCGAGCGCGGCAAGACCGTCAAAAAACTCGACGTCATCGGCAAGGCCACCGGCACCGGCACCCTCGTCACTTTCAAGCCCGACCCCGAGATCTTCAAACAGACCACCGTCTTCGTCGCCGCCACCATCGCCAAGCGCCTCCGCGAACTCTCCTTTCTCAACAGCGGCCTCGAAATCCGCTTCACCGACGAGCGCCCCGCCGTCCCCACCCCTGAGACCTTCCTCTACAAGGACGGCGTCGTCGAGTTCGTGAAACAGCTCAACCAGGGCAAGGAGGTCCTCCACCCCATCCCGGTCCGTATCCACAAAGAAATGACGACCACCCTCGATGAAAAACCCATCGAGATCCACGTCGAGGTCGTCCTCCAATACAACGACAGCTACAACGACCAGGTTCTCTGCTACACCAACACCATCCACAACCCGGATGGCGGCACCCATCTCTCCGGCTTCCGCGGCGCGCTCACCCGCACCATCAACTCCTTCGCCAAGGGCAACAATCTCCTCAAGGACAAGGACCCCCAGATCACCGGCGACGACGTCCGCGAAGGCCTCGCCGCCGTCATCTCCATCAAGCACTCCGACCCCAAGTTCGAGTCCCAGACCAAGGTCAAACTCCTCTCCCCCGAGGTCGAAGGCATCGTCGGGTCCCTGAGCTACGAAGGCCTCACCCAGTATTTCGAAACCTATCCCGCCGTCGGCAAACGCATCGTCGATAAATCACTCAACGCCGCCCGCGCCCGCGAAGCCGCCCGCAAGGCCCGCGAGACCATCCGCAAAGGCGCCCTCTCCGGCGGCGGCCTCCCCGGTAAACTCGCCGACTGCTCCGAACGCGACCCGCAAAACACCGAACTCTACCTCGTCGAGGGCGACTCCGCCGGTGGCTCCGCCAAACAGGGCCGCGACCGCCGCTTCCAAGCCATCCTCCCGTTGCGCGGCAAACTCATCAACACCGAGAAGGCCCGCCTCGACAAGGTCCTCTCCAACGAGGAAATCAGGACCCTCATCACCGCCATCGGCGCCGGCATCGGCGAAGGCGGCGACGCCATCGGCGGCTTCAACGCCGACAAGGCCCGTTACCACAAGATCGTCATCATGACGGACGCCGACGTGGACGGCTCCCACATCCGCACCTTGTTGCTCACCTTCATGTATCGCCAGATGAAGGGCCTCATCGAGCGCGGCTTCGTTTACATCGCCCAGCCCCCGCTCTACAAAATCAAGCGCAAGAAGCGCGAGCAATACATCGACAACGACGACCAGCTCAACCGCATCCTTCTGGAGCTCGGCGCCGAGGATATCATCCTCACGCGTATCCGCGACGGCCATACATTCACGCCCGAGCAGGTCGAGCAACTCGTCGAGAATCTCGCCCTCCTGGAAAAATTCGGCACCGGCGTCACCCGCTACGGCGCGGACCTTACCGCCTACCTCGACGCCCACCACCCCGAGACGCGCGCCCTGCCCCGCTACATCGCCCGCATCCGCGAGGGCAACAAAGAGAGCCACCAGTTCCTCGCCGACGAACACGCCCGCTCCGTCTTCTTAGACGGCGAAGGCCTCGCCGCCGACTTCGGCCAACCCGTCACCGCGACGCCCCTCCCCGCCGACCTTACTGGGAGCGCCGGCATCCTGCCGGCATCCGAATCATCCGCGTCCACGCCCACGCCCACCCCCGCCCCCAAGCTCCCCGCCACCGGCCCCGGCGCCCAGCGCCGCGTGACGCTCCACGAGATCTACGAAAGCACCGAGATGACCAAGTGCCTCGTCGCCCTCGCGAAACTCGGCCTCGACAGCCACCGCTTCGCCCGCACCGAAGAGGCGCGCTACCTCGTCTCGGAAAACATCGGCCTCAAATCCGAGACCAAGACCGAGCTCCACAGCCCCCTCGAAATCGTCGCCCACATCCGCGCCAACGGCCGCAAGGGCCTCGGCATCCAGCGCTACAAAGGTCTCGGCGA
>CAZOGV010000271.1:0-2646 GCA_964579225.1 uncultured Akkermansia sp.
GGTGGAGGGATAGTCGCCCATGTCGATGCGGTAACGCACGAGCGAGGTTTTGAGCGTGTCGTTAACAAAAACACCGGCGACGGCTTCCTGGCTGCCGCCGAGGATCTTGTCCGCGTTCTTCACTCCGAGGCCGACCAACAGGCCGATGATCGCCAGCACGATCAGGATTTCCAAAAGCGTGAACGCGCTCTGCGCGCGACGGAGTTGACGCGAAACGCGAGGACGGACGGCGGAATTCAGGGTCATAAAAAAGGGGGAGGGGGCGAGAAAAACGGATCGATAACGCGGGGGCCTGTTACCGGCCCGAGCTAACCTGAGCCGGCGCGGTTGTGGCGGGAGCGCCCACTTGGGCGGCGCTGCGCAATACACGACGACGACGCACCTCGGCGGCTACCGCCTCAAGACGTTGCGGATCGGTCGCCGAATTCGCCGCCATGCGATTACCGGCGTTCGCGTAGGGCGAATGGGAACTCGGCGGCCCGCCCGCGACCGTCGCGCGTTTAAGCTTCAGCGGCAAGGTGCGCCCGCCTTGCTCCACCACGAGCTGGTTCTCGGCGGCATCGAAACTTTTCACCAAAATCGCCCCCGAATCACCCTTGCTCTCGCCCTCGCGCACCCAATAGCCGCGGTTGGTCGTGAGATCATAGACGCTGAACATCGTCCCGCTCTCATCCGATGCAATGCCGCGGAATTCGAGCGGCACGGGCGTCTCGTCCGCCGGTTCGACGTTCTGCACGCCCGGAGGCGCGAAAGGCGAACGCTCGACCAACGTGTTTAGATCCATGCCATGCGCACCGGCGCAGCCAAGACTTAAGGTTAAAATTAAATGGATGGGGCAAAGCTTCATGGGGAATCGGGTAAAAGGATAGAATACACACAATACAGCGGTCGCCGATGATTTGGCAACCATAGGCTCTGACGCGGGCGACGCGGCCAAGTTTCCTACTTATTCTCAAGGTTTCAGGACAATTTTGCCAAACTGCGCGCCTGCCTCCATTTTCGCGAACGCTGCCGCCGCGTCCGCGAATGAAAGCACATCGCTCACCACCGGGCGGAGCCGATGTTTTTGCACCGCCGCCAGCATCGCCTCCCAATCCGCCGGCGAACCCATCGTGGTGCCGAGCAGACTGAGCTGACGCCAAAAAATCTTTCGCATCGGCAACACCTCCGGATTGCCCCGCGTCGCGCCGAAAAAAGCGATGCGCCCGCCCGGCGCGGCCAAATCCAACAACAACTCAAAACCACTTCCGCCCGCGCTATCGATGATCACGTCGAAAAGCCCGCCCGCCTCCGCCGACGCCGCCTTCGCCCAATCCGGCCGCGTGTAATCAAAACCACCACGCGCCCCGAGATCCTTGGCCCGCGAGATTTTCGCCGCGCTCGACGAGGTCACCCAAACCTCCGCGCCCGCCGCCACCGCGAATTGCAACGCGAATAAGGCCGTGCCGCCGCCGATGCCGCCGATCAGCACGCGCTCGCCCGCTCGCAACCCGGCGCGACTCATCACCGCGCGCCACGCCGTCAACCCCGCCAGCGGCAAAGCCGCCGCCTCCGCATCGCTCAAATGCGTCGGCACCTCCGCCAACTGCGCCACCGGCACCGCGATCCGCTCCGCAAGCGTGCCATCACGCGGCAACCCCAAAATCGAGAACTCCGCGCCCTGCGCCACCTCGCTCGCACCCCAGCCGAAGGACGGGTTGACGATCACCCGCTTTCCCAACCAAGCCGCCGCCTCCACGCCCTCGCCCACCGCCACCACCTCGCCCACCCCGTCCGACCCAAGGATCGCGGGAAACTTGAGCCCCGCATACTGCCCGAGCTTTATCCAAACATCGCGATGATTAAGCGCCGCCGCCACGATCTTCACCACCGCCTCCCCTGCCCCCGCCACCGGATCGGCGACTTCACAAACTTCGAGCTGATTGACGGCGGTGAGCTGGATGGCGCGCATAATAAAACGCTCAGCAAACCCTCATCCGTCTCATGTGCCAGTCCGCACATTGGTCATTGGACATTCGTCTTTGGTCATTACTGGCTCTGCCAGTCGTGCTTCTCGCCCTCCACAAACCTTACGGCGTTCTCTCGCAATTCACCCCCGAGCCCGGTTCCGCGTGGAAAACCCTCGCCGATCTCGGCCCGCCGCGCCTGCCGCCGCGCGTCTATCCGCTCGGCCGTCTCGACGCCGACAGCGAAGGCCTCCTCCTTCTCTCCGACGAGCCCGGCCTCAACACCCGCCTCCTCGATCCGCGCCACGCCCACGAACGCGAATACTGGACCCTCGTCGAACGCGTGCCCTCCAACGAAGCCCTCGCCCGCCTCGCCGCCGGCGTGAAACTCCCCGACCACGCCTGCGCTCCCGTGCGCGTGCGTGGGGTGCCCGCCGGCGAGGTCGCCTCTCTCCCGCCGCGCGATCCGCCCGTGCGCTTCCGCAAAAACGTGCCCGACGAATGGCTCTCCCTCGCCCTGCACGAGGGCAAAAACCGCCAGGTCCGCCGCATGACCGCCGCCGTCGGCCACCCCACCCTCCGCCTCGTCCGCGTGCGCATCGGCCGCCTCACCCTCGCCGATCTCGGCCTCCTCCAGACCCCGGGCGCCTGGCGCGAACTCACCCCCGCCGAACGCACCGCCACCTTCGCCCGCTAAGGG
>CAZOGV010000272.1:0-2637 GCA_964579225.1 uncultured Akkermansia sp.
AACGCGCTGATTTGAGGTCTGCGGGAAATTTCGAGGGTTTGGGCTTACAACCCCAGGATGCGATCGCACACCAAAACGGCATCGTCTGCGGTCGCAATATGATCAATGAGCATGGTAAACTCATCGCCCCCCTGACAGCAGTTGGGTGCTCATTCCCTACTGGGTAGTCATATGATCTATATCATAGACTGATTGAAAGCACATTGCCACACTCCTATCCTCGATTTCTATGCTCAGAGTTTTCGGGACACACCGGAGGCAGAGCTACATATAGCAAGTTTTTGGCATTTTTAGACAATGGAGACGCTAGATGTGGAGTGAAGAGTCGTCTGCACAGCATGAGATTCTTACAATGCGAGGTTTGGTAGGTTGTGTACAAAAAGCTTAATATAAAGGGAATGCTAACAGTGTTGTAATCAAGCAGGTTACGACCCATTCCCCACGGAATAAAGCTGACTTGCGATCTAAATCTTCCTGTCGAGGGGGTATCTGTCCCCTGTATCGAATGCCAAAAGCAATGCAAAAATGTAAAGGAACCAATCAGTGCAGCAATGCAGAGTAACCTAGCTTCTTCACATCAACCCGAATCGCTGAACCCATCTCATGACACAAACATGGATAAGGTAATTCAAGATGCTCGCAGAGAAATTGAGGAAAAAATCACTACTGAAATGCTTGCAGAAATAGCATGTGAGATTGAGGAAGTTATTTCTGAACTAGAAAAATCTCAGGCTATTACCCATGAAACGCTAAGATCATTTGTGAGCATTTAGCAGTTATCATTTACTTTTTCGATGCCTTCTCCGCTTTTCATAGTAAGCTCCTTTAATAAAAACAATCTATACCGCGCCCTCAGCAATGGTCGCATTGACGCTGCAGAATTATTTAGTCATCCAAGAGCTTCATATCTACGCGGCTATCTCCAGCACCTTAAAGCTCGCACAATTGTTGTCGAGACAAGCTATGTAGATGGCGATTATCTGGATGACTACGTTGCATTTTATGCAAGATGCTTCACAAACTATGATCGAGTTTGTAAGCGGGTCCATTTCTTTGCTAAATCTTTCAGAAAGAGAGAATTTATTAATTTAGTTCGAGGGCATATAGAGCCAGAAAAAGAAGATGAGATAAAACAGGGGTATCTAGGGTTTGTTGTTGCTCGTCCTTTATCGCAGGCAGTTGTAGGACGAACTATATTGAGAACTTATGACTCTGATGGCAACCGTCGATACTATAAATCCATAAGACAATACACAGCAAACCTTTTTGGGATAGATTTGAGTCTTAAAAGCCTTGCTTTTCAGGAACAAGATAAAACTGTTTCAGCTTGCGCCACAGTGTCTCTATGGTGTTGCTTTCATAAAACATCTGAACTCTTTGGAACCCCTGCTCCAAGACCCGCAATCATTACTCGTGTCGCTAATCAAGTTGCAACTGATGCTCGCCCGATGCCTTCACCAGGGCTAAGTATCGAACAAATTTGCCATGCTATAACCTATGTTGGGCTTGAACCTGAAGTATTTATGGTTGAGGAGAAAACTCCATTCATCTCTATCGTATATAGCTACTTGATGATGGAGCTGCCAGTTATTTTAATAGCTGAAGCAATGGATCAGGAAACCAGTTTAGGGCTTCACGCAATCACCCTAGCAGGTTTTTCGCTACAAGAAGACACCAAAAATCATCGAGAAAGTATTCCAACCAAAAGTCAGCATATTAATGAATTCTATGGGCATGATGATCAAGTCGGTCCTTTTGCTCGTCTATGTATTGAGTCTCCAGAAAATTTAGATATAAATCCTGAAGTACTAAGGAAAAACAGTTCTATTGTCCTGAAAAAATCAGATGGGAAAAAATATATTCCTAGAAATGTTATTGTTCCTGTTTATAATAAAATAAGACTATCATTTACAAATATTGGTTTTTGGATTGCACGCTTAGACAGATTTTTTAAGAGATTCGTAGAAAGTGACGACTATGAATGGGATATTTTTCTAGTTCAGGTGAATGATTATAAGAGATCCCTAAAACTAGAGAATTTTGAAATAGAACATGAAGAACTCCTATTAGGGAGACATCCAAAGTTTATATGGAAAAGCGTTTTCGAAATCAATAATTTAAAAATTCTAGAAATTCTTGCTGATGCCACAGAAATGCCTGGATCTTTTCCTTTTTACAAAATTATTTGGCACGACAAAATCTTCAGGGAAAAGATTAGTATTGTTTTTGAATTGATTCACAAAAATGATGAAGACAAGGTTGCTTATGTGAGGCATATTTTAACTAAGGCTCTGTTCGATTTTTTGAAAGAGAATTTGAGAGAATAGCGTAACTTTTCCGCGACGAACTGAAAAAGCGCAGCAGCAATCTTGGGGATAGGAGGCTTTGTTGAGATCGCACGATATCAACTCCGACCACCTTGAGCGACCCGCTACTGCGGTATGTATTTCTGCACAACCGACCAACCTGAAAGCGACACGAGCGCCAGCGCTACAAAAAGAACACTATTGATTTTAAGATGCAGCGATCGCGCCCAAGGCCGCTGTGTCATCTAATGCCAGAAGGATCTTTGCCCAAAGATTACTTGACACTCCTCTTCCTAAAGGAAAGAGGATTCTTAATCGAACAACCTAAGCT
>CAZOGV010000273.1:0-2634 GCA_964579225.1 uncultured Akkermansia sp.
GCCTCCACCGGCCTAGCCATCCCCGTAGTCCCCGAAGTCTGCTAACCGCCCCTTCCTCCCCATGTCCCCCTCTCTCCCTCATCCGTGCCCATCCGTGCCATCCGTGGTTAAAACTCCGTCTCCGCCATCCGCGCCCTTCCGCGTAATCCGCGGTTAAAAAAAACTCCGCTTCCGACCTTCGCGCCCTTCCCTCCGCCCTTCGCGTCTTCGCGTTAAAAAACTCCGCCTCCCAAAATGGATTCCAACGGTCAACGTTTCTGGCTCGCCCTCGGCGGCGCCCCCTGGACGCCCGACGTGCCCGGCACGCTCGAAACCCTCCCGCGCCAGCTCCGCCTCGCCAGCCAAACCACCGCGCCCGCGTATCCAGAAAACCCCGACGCAGCCGAATCCCGCCTCGCCCTCGTCCCCTTCGCCCGCGACGCCTACGGCACCCGCGCCTTCCTTGACGCCGACACCCTCACCCTCCGCGCCACCGGCGCCTTCTCCGAACCCGAAGCCGTCTCCTCCAGCCCCGTCCTCGTCACCTCCCCCGAGCCCGTCACAGACCTCGTCCTCGGCGCCGACACCCATCTCCACTACGCCACCGCCTCGGCCCTCCGTCTCCACTCGCTCAACGACCGCTACGCCCCCCAGGCCTACTCCGCCCCCGACTTCTCCCCCTGGCGCCTCGCCGCCTCCCCCGACGGCACCATCTGGGCCCTCGACCGCACCCGCCGCCGCCTCGCCCGCCTCGTCGGCACCCTTTGGCCCGAGCCGCCCCACTTCCGCGAGCCGCCCCCGCACGCCTTCGTCCCCGCCGAGCCCAACCCCGACCCCCGCCGCCTCGAACTCATTCCCGACGGCTGGCTCGCCGACGACGAAGACCCCGTCGCCCTCGCCGTCAGCCCCGAAGGCCGCCTCGCCGTCCTCGTCTGGACCGCCACCGCCGCTCGCCTCCGCCTCGTCAACGACTCCGGCCGCCTCGGCCCCGCCGCCACCCTCGGCGCCCTCACCCGTCCCTACAGCCTCGCCTGGCTTTCCGCCGAACGCTTCGCCGTCCTCGCCGCCGAGGTCCCCGAGGCCGTGTCCTACACCTGGCGCGAGGGCACCCTCGCCCCCTCCGGCGAAATTTTCCCGCTCCGCGCCCACGACGGCGGCCCCTTCCCTCACCGCCTCGACGGCCCGGTCGAATACCTCTCCCGCCAGCCCACCGCCGACCTGCCCGACCACCGCGTGCCGCGCCCCTTGGTCGCCATCTCCCAACTCTCCCTCGCCCGCGCCGCCTCCGCCACCCTCGCCACCCCGCTCGATAGCGGCCACGCCGACACCGCCTGGCATCGCCTCTACGTGGACGCCCGCCTCCCCGCCGGCACGGGCTTTACCCTTTTCGTCGCCGCGTCCGACACCGCCGACACCCCCGACAAAATCCCCGACCCCGCCGACTGGCACCCGCACCACTTCGGCTCCGCCCCGCCCGCCGCCGACCGCACCGAACCCACCGCCGCCTGGGTCCGCCGCGAGTCCGAGATTCCCGGCCAATCCAGCCTCACCGAAACCGCCATCGAGCCCCACCACACCGGCCTCTTCACCGTCCTCATCCAGCGCGCCAACCGCCCCGTCCGCACCCTCAACGGCCGCTACCTCCACTTCAAAATCGCCTTCCGCGGCCACCTCCACGCCACCCCCTGCCTGCACGCCATCCGCGCCTACGGCCCGCGTTTTTCCTACCAGGACAAATACCTGCCCGCCCTCTACCGCGAGACGCTCTTCAGCCCCGAGGCCGACGCCGTCGCCCCCGGCCAGCCCTCCACCCGCCCCGATTTCCTCGGCCGTTTCCTCGCCAACTTCGAGAGCGTGCTCACCCCAATCGAGGACGATATCGCCGCCTCCTGGCTTCTCACCGATCCCTCCCGCACGCCCGAGCCCGCCCTCGACTGGCTCGGCTCCTGGATCGGCGTCGCCTTCGCCCCCTGGTATCCCGCCGCCCAGCGCCGCCTCCACCTCCAAAAATCCCCCGAACTCCACCGCCGACGCGGCACCTTGCGCGGCCTCCGCCTCGCCCTCGACATCGCCACCGCCGGCGGCGTGCGCCACGGCCGCATCGTCGTCCTCGAGGACTTCTGGTTCCGCCGCACCCTGCAAACCGTGCTCGGCGTCTCCCTCGACCAGGAGCACGACGACCTCCTCGGCGGTCCCGTCGTCTCCGGCAACTCCAAGGTCGGCCACACCCTCATCCTCGGCGAAGAGAAGCGCTTCTTCGGGCACGATTTCACCCGCAAAAAATTCCTCGCCCTCTTCGACGCCGACCTCGACCTCAAGCGGCGCGACCAGTCCGTGGTGGACAACTTTTTCGCCTCCCTCGCCCACCGCGTCACCATCGTTGTCCACGAGCAGGCCACCCCCGACGAACTCCGCCTCATCGAGCGCGTCGCGGCCGTCCAGTCGCCCGCCCACCTCATCGTCCGCGTGCGCCCCGCCGACCGCGATTTCATCGTCGGCCTCTCCGCCCTCCTCGGCGCCGACACCTTCCTGCGCCCCCACCCTCCCGCCGACCCCGTCGAGATCAACGAAACCATCCTCGGCGACGGCTCCCTCCTCTCCCGCCCCTCGGCCCTCGACCCCCGCCTCACCGGCCCGTCCGCATCTTAAATCTCA
>CAZOGV010000274.1:0-2622 GCA_964579225.1 uncultured Akkermansia sp.
AGTTCGTCCTTAATTTGGTTTTTTTGCGTAAACGAAGATTTATTATAAACAGTCTGTATATAATCATTCATTATACCCATAATCGACATAAGTTGTTTTTCTTCAAGGCTTAATGAATTAAAATTATTTGTCAATTGTTGCTTGGCTTGGTTTCTTTCTGCTGTAGAAAATTTTGCAGAATTCCCATTTATCTTTCCGATGAATTCCATTAAATCTAATAATCCATCTACGTCCTTTTGGGTAAATACTAAGGTATTTGTCACATCATAGGCCAATACCTTACAATGTTTATCTATCAGTCTGCCCAATAATGGCATTTGAGGTTCACGTAATAATGCATCATATACATGGAAAAGCAACGCTGACCTTACAAGTCCGATAGTTTGAACATCCGTGATGCTATATATTTGCTGCATTTGTTCATCAATATCACTAATTTCGTTGATTGTACGTAGTGGATTTTGTCGAAAAGAAAATTCTGCTTCTTTTTTAGCTTCCTTTATTTCTGCAAAATTGAGTTTGTGATCCAAAAGAAATTCCGCAAATCGTTTTATTTTTTCGAAATCTCCTTCTGTATAAGGTATACTTCCAGAAGAAAACAAAACAGTTTTTGAATTAAGTTTATAATTTTGGCAAAAAAGGCTGTGGGAAATAAAAGTAAATAATAAAAGTATAAAAGTTTTCATTTTTTATGTTTTAATGATGAGAAATTATCTATTTTATAATGCAAAATTACTTTGATACACTATGCTGGACAATCCTAGTAAAAGTGGATTTTTTTCTCCCCTTTTTGTAGGATAAAATATAATGCACATGTTAGGTGACTAATTTCTCATTAATAAGAAGTGAAATGTTTAATTTGCTAAAAAAATAATCTATTTCATTATATGCTTTTGTAAACTGTGTTTGACTAATGCTTGAATGCTTAAGGTGGGTTGTCACCTCAAATTTTTGGTTTAATTCTTCAATTGATTCAATGATTTGTAAGGGATTTTTCATAAAAGCTCTATTTAGTTCATCTTTGAGTTGTTTCAGTTCTGCATCAAGTATTGTTCGATCTAAATGTGTTTCAATAAATCTTCTCATTTTTTCGAAATGTCCTTCAGTAAACTTCACTCCTTTGGAAGTACACCATACCATTTTAGAGTCTGTATTGTAGGTGTTGGCGTTAAGATTAACAGTAAAAGAAAAAGTAATAATTAAAATAAAAAAACTTTTCATAAATTGGTCATTTTAAGGTTTAATATTAATTGAAATAATTAAAAATTATACTGCAAAATTACAACTGATGAAGATTTTGAACAATCGCCTATATAGTGTAAAATTTTCTCCTCTTTATGGGGTATATATTTTGTAATATATTGATAATAAGACATTACTAATAAATAATTTTTTTCAATTCTTTGAGACATAATGGTGCATTATTCAATGCTGATTGAAGCATTTCCGTGATTTGATTTTGGATTTGCTGTTCCGATTCTAATGAATTCACGTACAATATACAACCCATAAAATCTTCGTTAATATGGGTCAACCACGATTTAAATTCTACTGGGTTTTCCTCAAAGGCACAAACCCATCTATCATACCATTGATATCTTACTTCTTGATTAAATTCGCCCTGCTTTGTATGCATACGGATGTAAGACATAATTGGCTCAATTTCTTGGGCTGAAAAATGTATCTTGTCAATTTCTTTCAAAGTAAAATGAACGTCCGAGTCAAACCAAGTTAGATAAGGATTTTTCATCAAAAGGCGGTGAGCAACGGTATTTTGAGAAATATCATTGATGTCAGCTGTATCTAAGGAAAAGATTTTATCTAAAAAATGTTCATGTACTTCTTTTTTGAATGGATCAAAAGTAGCCCATTCCAAATCTTTATGATCAAATAATAAATACTTGTTATTTTCAAAAGTACACTTTCCCCTTGTGGCCACTTCTTCCCGCATATAGACATATTCACCTTCAAACATGATACACAAAAAAATGTCTTTTTCATGAAGAATATATCGTTGGTAAGGATTACTTACAGCATCACCTTGAACAGATATACTGTCTAATTTATTTGATTTCAACGTATCTTGAAGGATATCACTTAATTCTTGGATGTGGCTGACATTTTTACATTGATGACCCCAAAGTGTAGCAGATGAAAGCAAGATAATGAAAAAGTATTTGCTCATTACTATTCAATATTAACCCCAAGATGATTGATTAAAGCATTAAGTTTCGCTTCCAATTGGTCTATTTTAGATTGTTGGTTTTCAATCATAGCTTGCTGTTCCTTAATAGCTTGAACAGCCAATACTCCGAATACTTGATAATTTACGGCTTTGATGCCATCTTTTTCACTTACTGCTTCTGGGAAAAGTGGCTCAACATCCTGAGCAATAAGTCCAATGGTAGTACTCTGACTTGGGTCTTGGATATAGTGATATTTTGCCGCTTGAAGTTGAATAAGATTAGGCAATACGGCAGTTATTGGTGTAATATTACCTTTTGTGGCTCTATCAGAAACCTGAATATAAGCACCATCTGTGTCTCTAATATAGGCTTTGAGTACCCCATTGTATTTAAAGTTATAATCTCTGGAGTTATCAATATAAACGTCCCAATTATC
>CAZOGV010000275.1:0-2603 GCA_964579225.1 uncultured Akkermansia sp.
GTAGAGCTGGTAGAGCTGGTAAGCTAGTAGAGCTGGTAAGCTAGTAAGCTAGTAGAGCTGGAGGAGCTTAGCGGGGGGTTACGTTGGCGAGTTGGTTTTCGAGGGCCGCGATCAGGCCTTTTGCGCCGTCGCGGCGGACGATGGGGTCGAACTGGGAGCGGTAGGTCGAGACGAGCGAAACGCCCTCGGCGATGACGTCGTAGATGCGCCAGCGGTTTTCGGTCCGATCGAGTTCGAGGCGGTAGGTGACGGCGTAGGTCTGGCCGTCGACGACGACGCGGGAGGGCACTTCGACGCGGTTGGCGCGGAGTTCCGCGGGGGTGCCGAAGGTGATTTCGGGCGACTTGTTGCCGTTGATGCGGTCTGCGTAGGTGCGGATGATCAGGCGGCTGAAAAGGCTCGTGGCCTGGGTGCGTTGCGCGGGCGTGAATTCGCGCCAGCCGGGGCCGACAGAGAGACGGGTGGTGGTTTCGAAGGCGAAATGTTTGTCGGCCAGGGTATCGAGCAGGGCGATGAGGTTTTCCTGGGCGGGGCGGTCGCGGAAGGCGGCGGAGACCTCGTCGATGCCGGCGCGGAGCGCGTCGCGGGCGTCCTCGGCGGGACCGGCCCAGGCGGCGGGAAGCAGGGCGAGCATGAGCACGCCCAGGGAGGCGAGGGACGAGAATTTACGAAGACGTTGCATACGGAGAGGGGGACGATGGGTCGCTAGACCCGGTGGGGACACAAAACAAAAATTCGATAAACGCCAGTCGGCGGCGGTGCCGGGTTCGGGGGAGGAGGGGGGGCAGGCGCTGGAGCTTGTAGGCGCCGCTTGGCAAGCGGTGGTCCTTGGGGCTTATTTGGATGCCTCGGCGTGGAGATGTTTTTGGAAGTCGGAAAAGGCGCGGCCGATCTCGGCGGGCGGGTCGAGGTCGGCGACGGCGTCAGAGATGGACGCGACGACGCCCCAACCGGCCGCTCGCAGGGCGGGGGCGATGTGTTCGGCGCGCGTCTTGGCTTCGTTCATGGGTTTAGCTGGAGAGCAGCTTAAACAGCGGTTCGTTCACGTAGAAGTTGGTGCGGCCGAGTTTCATTTTTTGCACGAAACCCTTTTCGGTGAGCTGCTCCAAATAGCGACTTGCGGTCGGGCGGGAGACGCCGAGGTCGCGTTCGATGAATTCGATTTTGGTGTAGGGGTGGCGGAAGAGGTTGTTGAGCAAATCTTGGCTGTAAACGCGCGGTAGCTCGGAGCGCAGGCGGTGCTTGGCGTTCTGCATGAGTTCGCGGATGCCATGCACCTGGGCGATGGTGTGACGCGAGGTTTCCTCCACGGCGCGCAGGATGTAGAGCACCCAATCGGCCCAGGCTCCGGTGTCGCGCACCGTCTGGAGATGATGGTAGTAGGCCTCTTTGTTACGGACGATGTGGCGGCTCAGGTAGAGCACGGGCAGATCGAGCAATCCGTGCAGGACGAGATGGAGCAGGTTGAGGATGCGCCCGGTGCGCCCGTTGCCGTCGTAGAACGGGTGTATGCTTTCAAATTGGTGGTGGAGCACGGCCATGCGCACGAGGGGGTCGAGACCGTCCGTTGTGTCTTCGAGGTGAAAGTGCTCGAGGAAGTTGCCCATCAGGCGTGCAATCTCGTCCCCGTCCTGCGGCGGGGTGTAAACGACCGCGCCGGTGTTTTGGTTGCGGAGCACGGTTCCAGGCATGGTCCGTAGGCCGATGCGGCTTTCCAGCAGGGTGGACTGGATGGCGAGCACGTCGTCGAGCCGGAGGAAACGCTGCTCGCGCACGCGGGCGAAGCCAAGCTTCAGGGCGGCGGCATAGCTATGCACCTCTTTGACGGCGAGAGAGGTGAATTGGGCGGTGGTGGCGTCGCCCTGGAAAAGTTCATCCTCGGTCGTGACGATGTTTTCGATTTCCGAGGAGCCCTTGGCCTCTTGCAGCGCAAGGGTATCGATCAGGATGCTTTCGTTTGGAATCGTGCCGACAACGCCCTTGAGTTCGGCGAGTTGTCGATGGGCGCGGGCGAGCTGGCGCAACACGTCGGGAGTTTCCAACGCCAGGGATGACGGCAACGGGAGTGGCATGAGGGGCGCGGCCATATGACAAGGAAACAGGCTATTTCTTATCACGTCGGCGGGACGTGTAAAGAAAATGGCTGATTTCTTATCACGTCGCGGGCGACGTGTTCATTTTTGGGCTCTTTATCGACATGTCCGGCCTATGTGTAGAAGCGGTGGACAAGGGCGAAGCTGATGAAGAATGAGTCACATGTTGGCCCAGTTATCGAAGATCCTCGGCCGGCGCGACGATAGGAGATTTGGACCACAGATGGCACAGATGAACACAGATGAGCGGAGTCGGCGGGACGGAGGGGGCCGGGAGGGGGACGAAACGACGGAGTCGTTCCGCTACGGGGGGCGGGAGACGGAGCGATCAGCGGAAGAATTTGACGACTTTGCGCAGGGAGGCGGCGAAGGCGGCGACGTCCTCTTCAGTGTTGTAGAGATAAAAACTCGCGCGGGCGGTGCTGGGGAGGCCGAGCTTTTTCATCAAGGGCATATTGCAGTGGTGTCCGCCACGCAGGGCCACGCCTTGCTGGTCGGCGACGGTGATGA
>CAZOGV010000276.1:0-2592 GCA_964579225.1 uncultured Akkermansia sp.
TTGGCCCTGGGAATTCCATCCCCGGACGGGTGGCATCGAGAAAGGTTTTTTATCCCAATTATATACTTGACGTACCATGAGAAACTCTTCACCTTCCGACCGCATTGCGAACGCTGACGAAATCGAGATTACGCCCGAGATGGCGGAGAGGGGGGTGTTTGCCTTGATGGAAGTGGTGGCGTCAGAAGGTGATGTGCGTCTAGACGTGGCACTAGGGAACATTCTCAAGGCCGTCTTTGGGCGCCAGCTTGTTGCGTATCATGAACGCCGTTAAGTCGAAGCCGATTTGGGCTATCTCTCTCGCGTCTGTCGCCAGATCTTCGAGCTTTACCGGCTCATCGACTACCCGAAGCCTTCCCTTTGCCCGGATGCCCTTTCTGGTCGCTACGTTGGGGTCCTCTGTTCTGATCCAAAGGGGGTGTACGGCGTTGTTTCGTTTCGGGTATGCGTCTTGGATGCGTTTGAGAATGTTTTTCAGCGCCTTCGCCTCGGCTTCTGACTTTATGCCACCTTGCTCATTCGCTGCGGTCAGAAGCAGGTTGCATTTGGATCGGAATCCCAACTCCGAAGAAACGACCATGCCGGTTGACAGGTTGATCTCTTGAATGCGCAGTAGTGCCACTTCCATCTGAATTTCGATGGCGGACCACAGGACCGCAATAGTGCCTATGCACTCTAGGAAAGCGCTTGGCAGCGGCCATTCATCTTGATCAGTCATGGTGCCTCTGATGCCGGGAAAGAAAGAGACTGTAGCTAAAGAGGTTCAGCGCGAGCGCGAGGACGAGGTATTGCGGCGCCTGCTGAACACGCCCCCGAAGCCGCACAAAGAAAAGGGCGAGGAGGCCCGCCGCAGCAAGAAGCAGCGGGCCACCAAGAAGTGATCAGCCTGTTGTGGCGGCTCCTAGAGTCGCGTGTTCAGGCGGCGATCACTGGCCGCCTAATCCTCTTTTGCGAGGCGTTAGAGGCCCGAGGCCAGATCGCCCCCAGCCTTGCCCCTGTTCCGCCAAGAGAACAGCGCGGCGAAGCTGGTTCTGTATATTGCATGGCGGACTATAGGAGTGGATCAGATCCTTCTCTTCCGCCAGTCGCGCCTCTTCACCACCGTGATTGACGCGGGCGAAGATCGACACGAGTCCGTACCCGCAGGCTTGGTTCCACTTTTCGTGGTTCGGGCCCGGCTGGCGGTCGCTGAAGTTTTCGGTCTGTCCCACATAGAGGACCGCATTGGCTGGACCGATGAGGGCATAGTTGCCCGGCACTGCGTGCCATATCCAGTTGTTGACCGGAATCCGATGGTACAAGTATTCTCGACCGGACTTTCCGATCAGTACAATTTCACCTGCCATGGGTTTGATCCTTTCTGTGGCATGGTTAAAGAGCCGCCCCCCGAATCGCCAAATCTTGGGGGCGGCTCTTTCAATTTAGCAGATGTGGGCGACCTAAGCGAATCATTCGGGCGGCTTCACAACTGCCGCGCGAGTCTAGTTCTCATTATGTTCTTGGCGGTTTAGGCCAACCGCGAGCCAGCAGGCGAAGCGTCACTTCCCGGAAAGTGAGGCGCTTCGTTGCGTCCTTACCGGCAGTCAGTCCGCCGATAGGTGAGGCGCTTGCCGCGAATGGCCTCAAGGCACATGGAAGCGCGCTCGCTGTCGCTGACCTTGAGGGCGGTGCGGCGGTTGTAGCGGAAATCGAACTCCGCCAGATAGCGGTGCAGGTGCTTTTCGGCACAGTGCTGATAGGTGCCCTTCATGCCGCGCTTGAAGACAGAGAACACGTTCTCAATGGTGTTGGTGTGGACGGCGCCACGGACATATTCCTTGGCGCTGTGGTTCACAGTTTCATGGGCGGCGTACTCCTTGCCGACCTTGGGATAGATGTTGCTTTCGTCCGTGTAGAGGACGGACGAGCGCGGGGCATTGGTGAAGAGGATTTCGCGAACGTTGGCCTTGGTGGCGGCGTCCACATTGAACAGGCGGGCCTTACCGCCGCGCTCCACCAGTCCGACCACGACCATCTTGCGCTGGCCCATCTTCTTCTTGATGTAGGGACGGCCACGGCGATGCTTTGAGGGCGCCTGGTTCTCAGCCTTGCCGAAGTAGGTTTCATCGGCCTCGACCACCTTGCCCTTGCCGCCGAGTGGGCCGGAGGACTTAACATCCTCCTTCATGGCCTCGCGGATGCGATGCTCCATGAACCACGCGGTCTTGTAGGTGACGCCGAGCATACGGTGGAGCTGATGGGCGCTCATGCCTTTCTTGCTGGCGCACATCAGGTGGGTGGCGAAGATCCACTTATTGAGGGGCACCTTGGAGCGCTCAAACACGGTCCCGACCGTGACGGAGAACGGCTTACGGCACTCCTTGCACTTGTAGACGCCGGGCCGATGGGACTTGCCCTCAAGCTTGGTGATGCGGGCGCCGTCGAAGTTGCCGCAGTGAGGGCAAACCGGGCCGTTGGGCCACTGGATAGCCTCAAGATGCTGGCGGGCCGCCTCAGCGTCTTGGTAGATGGGGTTCGAAAGCTCAAGCATTGCCGTATCTCCTTGACCCCAATGTAGGAAATCCCGCGTGGTACGTCAAGTATATAATTGGG
>CAZOGV010000277.1:0-2587 GCA_964579225.1 uncultured Akkermansia sp.
CAACGCCCACAACTTCGTGTGCCTGCGCAACCCCGACGGCTCGCCGCGTTTCGTCCTGGTGGACGGCCTCGGCGACAAGAATCTTCTCCCCTTCAACAGCCTCGGCCCCGCGCTTAACCGCCACAACAAGCGCGACCGCATCGCCCGCCTGCGCCGCCTCGTCGCCAACGGCGGACGCCGTTAACCCGCATCGACCGCGTCCACCAGCGCCACGCCCAGATCTAGACAGGCCGCGGCCAACGCGGGGCGATCACCACCGTAAAACACCACACAGTCCAACGGCAAAGCCTCGGCGTCGTTTACCTCTAGCAATCGCGCCAGCACCGCCGCGTGGCCCGTCGGGACATCCGCCACCGCCACCCGCTCCCAACGCACGTCCTGCGGACTGACCCCGGACGCGACCGCCTCGGAGCCCGCTCCCCACATCAGAATACGTCTCGGTTTCGTCCACCCTACCGCTCCTCCCGTATCCTTCCCTTGAATACAAAGGGCCTCGTCCCGCCTGACCCGCCAGCGCTCCTGCAACCAAAAGCAATCGATCAGGCTTTCGCGCATACACGCCTCCATCGCGCGCATGATCTCCGGCGTGGTCGGCGGCTTCTCCCCGCGCGGCAACTCGCGCAGCTCGATCCGCCAACGCCCCGGTGACGTCGTCGTCATCGCCAGGCAAAACACCGCCGCCCCTGTCCTCCGCGCGAACAAGGCCGGCAACGGCGAGCAACTCGTCAAACGACCGAAATACGGCACCACCTCGCCGGCCGAGCCGGCCCGCTGGTCGCTCAGGATGCCCAGCACCCCGCCCGTCTTCAAAAACCCCGCCATCGCCAGCGGACTATCCTTCTTCGAGTAAAGCCCCACCCCCGCCCGCGCGCGCCGCGACTCCACCCGCGCGTTCACATACGGATTGGCCAACGGACGATACACCGTGGCGCCCCGCACCCCCTCCGGCATCAAACGCGGAAAAACCTCCGCCAGCAGCTCCCAGTTTCCCATGTGCGCGAGCACCATGATGACGCCGCGCTTCTCGCTCGCGACCTCGCGAAACCGCGCCTCGCCCACCACCTCGACCGAGCGCAATTTCCCCGACGCATCCTCCCGCGGCAGACGCAGCGAGCCCATTAAATTTGCCCCCGCCCGACGGCATGCCGCCTCCGCCGCCTTCTCGATTTCCGGCAACGATTTCTCGCCTGCCAGCACGATGCGCAGATTCCGCCGCACGACGCGTCTGCGCTTCGTCGAGAAGCGCCAGATCGCCGCGCCCACGCGCTCGCCAAACCAATGCACCGCCGTCCCGGGCAGCACCGCCATCAACGCCTCCACGCCCACATAGGCCAGCCAATGCAACCTCCACTGGAGCCGCCCAAACCACCCGACAATCTTCTTCGGTCGCGTGCTCATAAACTCTCTCGCGCGCGCCGCCACTGCACGTAACCGCGCACCCCTTCACGGATCGGCGTGCGCGGCTCGTAGCCGAGCAAACGCCGCGCCTTGCCCACATCCGCAAAGGTCCGCGGCACATCGCCCGGCTGCTCCGCCACCTCGCGCACCAACGCCTTCCGCCCCACCGCGTCCTCCACCAGCGCGATCAACTCGTTCAGCGAAGTCGTCGCCGAACCGCCCAGATTAAAAATCTCGAACGCCGACGTCTCCGTGTAGGCCGCCGCCGCCAGAATGCCGCGCACGATGTCATCGACATAGGTGTAGTCCCGCGAGGTCGAGCCGTCTCCGTAACGCTCGATAGGCTTCCCTGCCAGGATCGCATCCGTGAACTTCGAGATCGCCAGATCCGGACGCTGCCGCGGCCCATACACCGTGAAAAACCGCAGGCACATGCAGCGCAGCCCAAACAAATGCGAATAGTTCGAGCACATCTGCTCCCCCGCCAACTTCGTCGCCGCATACGGCGAAATCGTGCGCGCGATCGGATCGTCCTCCGCAAACGGCACCTTCGTGTTCACCCCGTAAACCGACGACGATGACGCGAAGACAAAATCCCGCACCCCCTGCGCCCGACACGCCTCCAGCAGGTTCAAGGTGCCGTCCATGTTAGTGCTAAAATACAACCGCGGGTCCGCGATCGAAGGCCGCACCCCCGCGCGCGCCGCGAGGTGAAAAACCCCGTCGAACCGATGCGCCTTAAACGTCTCCACCACCACCGCGTCATCCCGGATGTCTCCCCGCACGATCCGCGCCCGACCCCGCAGCCCCGCGACATTCGCCTCCTTCACCGTCGGATCGTAGTAATCGTTAAAATCATCGATCACCACCACCTCGGCCCCGGCCGCGACCAAAGCCTCGCAAAGATGCGATCCGATAAATCCGGCGCCGCCGGTGACCAGGTAGGTTTTCATCTCAAATGGATTCAAGCGGTCGAAACAAATGCGCGGCCCATCGCGAGGCAAAGCCCATTCGCGCGCGCGCATTTCCCGCACCTCTTCATATGCCACCAAAGTCGCAAGTCCTCCCGCTTGCCCCGGCACGCTTCCCGCTGCATTTCGATAACCAAGCTTTCGCTTCCCACCGCCTCGTTCCCCCTCCTCTACGCTTCCCACTCCGCTCTGATGCCGCTCCTCGAAGTCTCCGAACT
>CAZOGV010000278.1:0-2560 GCA_964579225.1 uncultured Akkermansia sp.
CGGCCTCGCCGACCCCGGCCCCGTCGCCCAGACCTTCTTCACCGACGACGAGATGAAGGCCGCCTACCGCCTCGACGCCATCGTCACCGTGGTGGACGCCCGCCACCTCCTCCAACACCTCGACAACGCCCCCGAGGCCAAACAACAGATCGCCTTCGCCGACGTCATCCTCCTCAACAAAACCGACCTCGTCCCCCCCGCCGATCTCGACGTCCTCGAAGCCCGTATCCAAAAAATGAATGCGGCCGCCCGCCTGCACCGCACCCGCGATGCCGCCGTGCCCCTCGCCGCCGTGCTCGACGTCGGCGGCTTCAACCTCTCCCGCGCCCTCGACATCGCTCCCCAGTTCCTCGAACCCGAATACCCCTTCGAGTGGGGCGGCGTTTACGACCTCCCCGCCGGCGCCTCCTCCTTCGTCGTCAACGAAGGCCCCGACCCCGAGATGGACGTCGCCCTCGTCCCCGTCGCCAGCCTCGCCGAGGCCGACCTCGCCGCCGCCCGCGAGTCCGCCGTGCGCATTTTTTCCGACTGGGAAACCGTGCTCCACCCCGGCGTCGCCCTCACCCCCGGCGCCGACCTCCAACGCCTCGCCTTTCCCGCCTTCCCCGCCGCCTTCCCGGTCAAAATCTCCCGCCCCGGCCTCCACGCCCTCTTCACTCAACACCACCCCGACGAGTTCACCGCCACCCTCCGCCGCGACCCCGCCGACCCCGCCAGCGCCCTCACGCCCGTCTGGTCGCACGTCTTCAAACCCGACCACGAACACGACGACGAGGTCTCCTCCGTCGGCATCACCACCCCCGGCGACGTCGATCCCAAAAAACTCAACGACTGGATTGGCGATCTCCTCCGCGTGAAGGGCAACGACATCTTCCGCAGCAAAGGCGTGCTCGCCGTCAAAGGCTCGCCCAACCGACTCGTTTTCCAAGGCGTGCACATGCTCTTCGACGGCAAGTTCGACCGCCCCTGGGGCGACGAACCGCGCGCCAACACCCTCATCTTCATCGGCCGCAATCTCGACCGCGAAGCCCTCAACGCCGGCTTCCGCGCCTGCCTCGCCTGACCACCACCACCCACCTCCTTTTCCCATGAAAACCATCCTCGCCCTCGCCGCCTTCGTCTTCACCGCCCTCTCGCTCACCGCCCACGACACCTGGCTGCAACCCTCCGCCTTCGCCACCGCGCACGGCGCCGAAATAGCTCTGCGGCTCACCAGCGCCCACGGCTTCAAAGTCGGCGAGTCCGGCCCCCATCCCGACCGCGTCGAGCGCGCCTTCCTGCGCCTCGGCGACCAAACCTCGCCCCTCGTCGCCGGACCCCGCGCCGCGAAATTCCTCCCCTTCGCCGCCCAACCGACCACCCCCGGCCACGCTCTCCTCGCCGTCGAACTCAAGCCCCGCGACCTCGAACTCAAACCCGATTCCGTCGCCGCCTACCTCGACGAACTCCACGCCGGCCCCGAACTCCGCGCCGCTTGGGAACAGATTCCCGCCCCGCGTCGCTGGCGCGAACGCTATACCAAATACGCCGCCACCTTTGTGCGCGTCGGCGCGCCCGACCCCGCCGACCGCTCCTGGGCGCAACCCGCCGGACTCGGCCTTGAATTCGTGCCGCAACTCGATCCCACCTCCCTCCGGGTCGGCGACCGTCTCTTCGTCCAAGTGCTCAAGGACGGCCAACCGCTTCCCGGCCTCACCCTCGGCTTCGTCGCCGCCGGCGAGACCAGCCGCCACACCGCCACCACCGACGCCGCCGGCCTCGCCTCCGCCCCGCTCGACCAACCCGGCCCCTGGCTCGTCCACGGCATCCATATCGCGCGATCCACCCAGTCTGACCTCGAATGGGAAAGCCTCTTCTCCACCCTCGTGATCGAGGTCGCCCCAGCGCGTTGAACCACTCCCCTTGACGACTTTGCTACGCTGCAACCGACATCATGCAATTCCCCCCGCAAACCACTCTGTTGGAAATCGAAGAAGGCTCGCTCCTCATGCCCAAGTTTGATGAACGCGGCCTCATCCCCTGCATCACTCAAGACCACGCCACCAAGGACGTGCTCATGATGGGCTGGATGAACGCCGAGGCCCTCGCCCTCACCATCGAGACCGGCCTCGCCCACTACTACTCCCGCTCGCGCAAAAAACTTTGGAAAAAGGGCGAGCAGTCCGGGCTCTTCCAACACGTTGTCTCCCTCGTCATCGACGACGACCAGGACGCCGTCCTGCTCCAGGTGAAGATCGACGGCGGCGCCTCCTGCCACGTCGGCTACCGCTCGTGCTTCTTCCGCGCGCTTACCCGCACCGGCGCCGACACCGATTTTCACCTCACCTTACTCGAAAAGGAAAAGGCCTTCGACCCGCACGCCGTCTACACCACCGACCAGCAGGGCAACCCGCTCCCGCCCAAAGTCTGATGGGCGCACCTCGGCCATGCCCATCTACGTTTACGAAGTCGTCGGCACCGGCGAGGTGTTTGAAATCAGCCAACGCCTCGACGAACCCCGCCTCACGGTTCACCCCGTCAGCGGCGAACCCGTGCGCCGCGTCGTCACCGCGCCCAACGT
>CAZOGV010000279.1:0-2531 GCA_964579225.1 uncultured Akkermansia sp.
TCACATCAACATTATAATCAGGTATTTATGATATATGTTTTAAATTTGCATCCTTTCGGCCCCTGCCTAACTAAGCGCCATTCGGGGTATGACGTCTTCCGCTTGGCCCTGCGAACGGTGGACGGGCGCGTTGGGATCGGGCGGCATATGAGGATGATCAGCTTGAAACTATCCCTACGCGTTTTGTTGGCGGTCGGTTTGCTGGGCTGTCAGGTGGCCTGTGCCAAGGGGCGCACGGTGGCGTCGGTCGTGGAGAATCTGCGGGCGCGGGGCGTGGGGAGCGAGTTGGGCGATCCAGCGGGGTTCGAGGCGGTGCGGCTGATCGCAGTGAAGGATGCGCGGACGCTGGAGCTGTGGGCGCGGAAGGCCGGGGCGCCGTGGACGAAATTGAAGACGTATCCATTTACCGCTTACAGCGGTGGCCTCGGACCCAAACTCCGCGAGGGCGATGGGCAGATTCCTGAAGGCGTGTATGAGATCGAATATCTCAATCCGAACAGCAGCTACCACCTGTCCATGAAGGTGAATTATCCGAATGCGTTTGATCGCGCGAAGGCGAAGGCCGACGGGCGCACGCAGCTGGGCGGAGACATCTTCATCCACGGAAAGGCGGTGACGATCGGCTGCATCCCGATCGGAGACGAGGCGGTCGAGGAGTTATTCTATTTCGTGGCGACGGCGGGCAAGGCGAAGGTGCGCGTGGTAATCATGCCGGTGGATTTCCGGCTCGGGGCGGCTTCGCCCGAGATCGCGGGGATCGGGTGGGAGGCGGAACTCTATGCGGCGATTCGAGCGGACTTAGAAAAAACCTTTGGCGAGTGAGGTCGGCGCGGCTCGAGCATCTCGCCTCCTACCAGCCGCCACTGGCTGCATGTGCGGGGGTGAATGGCCCGCCTTATATCTGACGCCTTTGGTTGGCCAAGGAATTCAGGTGTGGCGTCGTGGTTCGGTGTCACGCCGCCATGGGTTCTGTTTGACGAGACCTATCTCTAGGTTTCTATAGATCTATGGCCACGCTCTCTTTTCACGCTCCTGTTTCCACCGACCGGAAAATTCGTGCCGCCGCCAAGAAACAGGGAGTAAAGGTCTCGCGTTATCTGCTCACCGTGGCGGAACAGGCGGCCGCAGGCGGGCCGGTGTCGGGTCTTGGCCGGGAGTTGGAAAAGTTGGCCATCGAAGGCATGGCTCTCGCCGCCCTCGGTCGTATTCGCGCCCGGGCCGCCAGCAACGGGGCGGACAAGCTCACGCCCGCCAAGATCACCGCCACGATCAAGGCCACCCGTCGCGCTCGCGAATGAGCACCGTGGTGCTGGATACCAGCGTGCTTATCTCCGGACTGCTCTCGCCGCGCGGAGCGTCGGGCGCGCTGGTGGATGCATTCTTCGCGGATCGCATCACGCTCGCTTACACTCCGGCGATTTTCGCCGAATACGCCGAGGTGATGGAGCGGCCCGAGTTTGCGGACGTGATCACCCCTGCGGACCGAATGGGGGTCATGCTCAAGGTGCGGCATTGCGGCGTGCTCGTGAAGCCGGTCGCGGTGCCCGCAGATAACTGGCCCGACGTTGACGACCTTCCCTTTGTCGCCGCCGCGCTCGCGACCGAAGCGCGGGTGATCGTCACGCTGAATCCCGGTGATTTCGAGCCCGCGATCCGCCACGGGCTGCGCGTGCTTTCGCCTGCGCAGGCGAAGCGGGAGTTTTTGTAGAGATGGGTCTTTATCATCCTAAGTTCGTGTAAACTCGATGTGTGAGATGATCGGCCTTGTGTGCCTCTAAATACCGACGTTGATGGAAGTGCGTTTTTTCCGCTATGAACCTTCCGCTTCCACCATTCGCTTTTGCTGTCGAATCAGCGGCGTTCGAGCGGCGCTGGCTAGAGGAAATCCCGCGTCGACTTTACGAGTTGCAGATTCAGGTGATACCGGAGCGGAACATCCTTAAATATCAGTATGGTGGGAGCTGGACATCTACCGACACTCAGGGCGCCGAAGTCCCCGGTGAATTCAAAAACCTATGAGATAGGCACGGACATCTGGCGGTGCGCGGATTTCCGGGCTCTTTTCGCAACTCATTGGGATCGGTATGTGACGTCGGCGAAGCTGTCAGAAGGGACTGTTGAGCGGGCTCTCATTGTATGCGCGGCGTTAGTTTTTCCGGATCGCGTGCCGCTCGCTTTACAGCGGTAAAGAGGAGGAGGTTACCGCACCGCCTCCAGCACCGCCGTGGGATGTGAGCGACGCGGGTTTGGCGGCGACGGACTCGGTTCGCTGGCGCTCCCGCTAGGGTCAGGTCAGCGCGTTGGGGTCTACACGCGCCACCTTCTCGGATGGGCGCGAAAAAGCCCCGCCGCGCTTTCGCGCGGGCGGGGCTCGGGGGAAGAGGAGGGGAGCTGGAAGCTCCCGCTACTTTACTTCTTCTTCTTGGCGGCGGGCTTGGCGGCCTTGGCGGCGGCGCGCTTTTCTTCGATCGCCGCTTGGGCGGCGGCGAGGCGGGCGACGGGCACGCGGTAGGGCGAGCAGCTCACGTAGG